>CALRAI010000017.1 GCA_943350635.1 Candidatus Uhrbacteria bacterium | reverse complement strand
ATGGCGTGTGGAGCAGGGCCAGTGAGAACATCGAGCTTCGATGCACGATCGAGCAGCCACTGTCGCTCTGGATATTCACGATCTTCGCCATGTCGCCATTGTCCGCGACCGAAATAATCTGCTTCAGCAACAAGCAACAACTCATTCATTGTGGCTGGCGCGATTCGCGCAGCGAGTTTGCGGATTGCGCCATCGGTGATCGGCTGATTCTTTTCTGTTTCTTGGAGGAAATAATTCGTTGGCTTCAAATGGTCTTTGACGATACCAACAATCTTCTCTGTAACAACCGATGACACACCAACGGCCTTTAAAAACGATCGTGCTGGTGCCTCACCCACCTCTTCATGACCGATGCTTCGAATCTTTCCATCGATCACTCGTGTACACAGCGCCTTTCCAAGATCGTGGACAAGCGCACCAAGCATAATAGTAAAGACCGATTCCTCATCAAGACTCTCTCGACGCACAATCGTCGCAGCCTCATCAACCACCATAAGTGTATGAATCCACACATCGCCTTCGGGATGCCATTCTGGATTCTGCGGAGTAGATTTCAACGGCGGAAGTTCCGGATGAAGAACATCGAACACGCCAAGATCAAAACCCAATTGCAATCCAATTGAAGGCTTCTCCGATAAGACTAAAAGCTTTCGCCATTCATCACGCAAACGCTCCGGTGAAAGTTCTTTCAAACTTGCAACCATCGATCTCAGAATATCCATCGATTCCGGATCAACAACAAGGTTGAATCGTGCAACGAATTGCAAAGCACGAAGCACGCGCAAAGGATCGTCGCCGAAAAGATGAGAATCGACCACACGCAAAATCTTGTTCTCAAGATCCGCAACGCCGCCTGCTGGATCGATGATTTCACCAGTGAGCGGATCCATCATGATTGCATTGATCGTGAAATCTCTACGACGTACAGCATCGGCCGAGGTCATCGACGGATCAACACGAACATCGAATCCTTTGTGACCATCCGCAACCTTAGAATCGGAACGAGGAATGCCAAGATCAATATCGAGATCCCCTACACAAAGCTTCAAAATTCCAAATGACTTCCCCACTTCAATCACTTCACCAAACGTCCTTGCGATCTCGGTGAGTTTCTCCGGCGTCAAACCGTACACCTCAATATCAAAATCCTTTGGCGCAAGGTCGAGAAGCATATCGCGAACGCATCCGCCGACGAGCAAGGCGCGACCATTTGCAGATTGAATCGCTCTTGCAAGATCGAGGATGGTTGATGGAATGTTCTTGGTCATAGAGTTTCCGTCATCCCCGCGTAGGCGGGGATGGCCAAAATACAACTATTGTATATTTGACCCGCACCACGCAATCGCGAGAGCATCGGCGGCATCGTCAATCTTCGGCGCCTTCTTCAGATCGAACACCACCTTCACCATATCCTGCATCTGTCGTTTATCTGCTTTTCCGTATCCCGTCAGTGCTAACTTTACCGCATTTGGCTTTACTTCGGAAATTTCTAGTCCCGATTCTGCTGCAAGCAACAACATAACGCCTCGCACCTCCGCAACTTTCAACGCCGTTGTGGTGCTTTTCGCAAAAAACAATTCCTCAATGACAAGTTTTTCCGGCGCGTACTTTGCAATAACTCCGCGAACATCAGCTGCAATTTCTAATAACCGATCACTCATCGGTGTTTTCGGCGCCGTTGTAATCACTCCATACGTAATCGCCTTCGGCTTCCCCCGCACAACATCAATAATCGCATAACCAAGTCGCCCGTAACCAGGATCGATACCGAGAATACGCATAACGGAGACATCGTAACACGCAATGACATCAAATGGTGTAAAATAACAAAAACCTTCGATGAATAAAATTGACATACCACTCAATTCAGCTCGCAAAATATGAATTATCGAAAAATCATGGGAGCAATGGGATTTGCCGCGTTCGGACTTGGAACAGTCGAGCACGATCCTATTTCAGAACCGCAGAAATCATGGGAATCGCCCACAGAAAAAACCATTGAACATACAACGTCGCAACACGCGGCACGCATCGCGCACCCCTCTCAAGAAACCGTAGAAATGAAAGGCGAACCACACTCTTTTCTTGACGTGATTACTCCAGAAAACCTAAATGAGGAGAGTACAGAATTGCGTAAAATTTTCGACAGCAATCCCGAAGTAAGCGAAAAATATTTCAGTTTCGTCGATCAACTTTCCGCCACAAGTCTTCCCGACGGGAGTGGAACACATTTTATTGTTCCTGGCACAGATTTTGACATCACACTTCGCGTAGGAGAAGAAGGTGGAAAATCATGGACTGCGTGCGAAGGGCTTGGCTGTGCTGAATATGGAGAAATGACAATTGACGGCAAAACTCAACTGACGCAAATGGGATGGAGAACAGAACTCGGTGTACATACCGACTCTGCCAATGCCGCAATACACAATTCAGGCGTTATTGAAGATTTTCAACACCTCCTTGTTGGCTATGCTCAGGCCGATCACTATGGAGCCTCGAATCCTCTTGCAGAAACAGACACATCATCGGGGGACGATACTGCAGGAGACACCGAAGGCGCTGAATAACCCAACGAACCAAAAACCCGAGGCGTGAGCCCTGGGCCTTCATCATCACCTTCTCCGAACGATTTCAATGTCAAAGATTGCGGATCCACGTTCATGACGGCCGACACGATACACCTTTACCGACGAAGGCACGGTAGAAACACCTGAATTGATAAAGTATTCATGGTAGTACCGTGGTAAGCCCATAAATTCCAACACTTCCTGTCCAGACTCCTCAAGTAATGACGTGCCACCGAACATGAGATTCTGCAAATCACGAACAATGAAAAGAACAAGAAAAAGCGCAGTACCAAAAAGAATGGTGACGATCGACGAATACAGAACTGGTTCTCGCATGAAAAAAATACTCGAAAGAATAACACCAGCAAGAATCAAAAGGATTGACCACTCTCCAAGACCTAAACGCTCCGCAGAAATTGCTGCACTCGTATTTCGAGATTTTTCGATGTCTGTAAGATGAACAATGAGCATTTGATATGCAGATGACGGTTCCTTGTCCTTTAGCATCGCTGTAACATCCCAAAGCTTAAAATAATACGGGGCAGATTCCTTATATGCATATTCGGACAAAGAATGATCGTACGACACAATGTAATATTCATCAATCACCTGACGAATTTTTTTTACAAATGTTGGCCCAAAGATTTTTGCAGTCTGATAAAAACATAACAACGACGCGTCTTCTGAAGCAACAAGCTGACGAATGCTGTCATAACGATTTCCTAACCGGGAAATATAAAATCCAGCAAGAATCGCAAAAAGAAATGTGCTAATTGTCACAATACTATCGAGCTTCACGGGAACAACCGGAATCGGAACCAAAAAAACTAACACCGTTAACACAACGAGTCCAACCGCCGCCCCTTTCATCGCATTCACGTAGCGCATAATTCTTACATATCATACAACAACCAAAAACCCGAGGCGTGAGCCCCGGGTTTTTTTGGAAAAGAATTATTCTCCTGCTAATTCTGCTTTCTCTGTCACGCTTGCTTCCTTTCCTAATCCTGGACCCGTTGCCGCAATTTCAGCATCAAGTTCGGAAACGATGACTGGTGTTGCCATAGCAAGAGATTCGAAGTTCGCTAATTCTGGAGAACCTTCAAGTCCAAAGCCGGTTCCGGCTGGGATGAGGCGACCGATGATGACGTTTTCTTTCAAGCCTTGAAGTTCGTCGATCTTTCCGGTAACCGCTGCTCCAATAAGCACGCGAGCCGTTTCCTGGAAGGATGCGCTGGAGAGCCAGCTTTCCGTAGAAAGCGACACCTTTGTTACACCAAGCAACAAGTCCTCATATTCTGCCAACTTGCCACCCTTCGCAATCGCGACGTCTTGCTCGTCGAGCAATGTTGCGCGTTCAATGATTTCTCCTGGCAACAAATCCGTATCGTTCGGATTCAACACACGAACACGACTAAGCATTTGACGAACAATCACCTCGATATGTTTGTTGTTCAACTTCTGTCCCTGCGATGCGTAGATGAACTGGATTTCCTTTGAGAGGTATCGCTGCACAGCATCGCGACCCTTTGCCGCAAACAATGCCTGCAGGTCCAAATGACCATCCGTAAGCGCGTCACCTCCTGTGACCTCATCACCTTCCTTCACAAACATCGTGTATCCCTGCGGAATAATGTATTCACGAACCTTCTCACCTTCATGTACCACCGTAACCGATGTTTTTCCAACGGTCTTCACCACACCAGCAACATCACAAACGACTTTCTCGCCATCTACCTTGGCACCAAGAATATCGCCTTCACGAACCTTGTCGCCTTCAGCAGGTTTCATTTTGGCACCTCTGCCAAGCATGAAGGTTTTCTCATCCACGGCACGATGACGAATCTTCACAATTTTCTGTCCTGGCATTGCGTCCATCATCTTCTTACCCGTTCCTGCTTGAACAATGGTTCGTTCTGCGCGCTCAATTTCTACCTTGCCTGCAACTTCCGTCATGATCGCCTTTCGCTTTGGCAAACGAGCCTCGAACAATTCTTCCACGCGCGGCAAACCTTGCGTAATATCTTTTCCTGCAACACCTCCAGTATGGAATGTACGCATCGTCAGCTGTGTTCCAGGTTCACCAATAGACTGCGCAGCCATAATTCCCACAGCCACACCCGGTTTTACCATCTTGTTGTGTGCTAAGTCGTATCCATAACACTTCATACACACACCGCGACGAACACGACACGTCATCACCGAACGAACGTGCGCCTCGAGCAATTCCTTACCCGTCGCCTTGATCGCACGCGTGTGAACTTCAGTAATCAGTTCACCAGCCTTCACAACAGACTTCTTTTCACCAGGAACTTTAATGTCCGACAACGCAACGCGACCCAAGATACGAATCAAAAGTGGCTCACCAATTTCGTCAGATTCTTCCTTGGTCAACAACACACCCTTATCGTCACCACAGTTTTCTTCACGAACCACCACATCTTGTGCAACGTCCACCAAACGACGAGTGAGGTATCCAGCGTTTGCCGTACGCAACGCCGTATCCGTCAAACCCTTACGTGTACCGTGAGAGGAAATAAAGAACTCCAACACGGAAACACCTTCTTTGAACGACGACTTCACCGGAAGTTCAATAATGTCTCCGGAAGGTGACGACTTCAAACCGATCATACCGATCATCTGCGTAAGCTGACCCCATGCACCACGAGCACCAGATTCAATCATAGTGTATGCAGAACTGGTGTGTGGGAGCGAATCCTTACTAATATCCGCGATACGATCCTTAATTTCTGTCCAGATTTTAATGATTTGGGTGTGACGTTCGCTTTGCGTAAGCAATCCCTGACTGAAGTAATCCTCAACTTCACGAACGCGCTTATCGCCCTCCGCAACCAAGGCAGGCTTTTCTTTCAACGTTGGCAAACCGCTCATTGCCCAGGAATATCCAGACAATGTTGCGTACTTAAATCCAAGATCCTTCAAGTTGTCCAAAATACCAGCCGTAAATTCCTGACCGTGGAACTCCAGCGTGTCACGAATAATGTTTGCAAGTTGTTTCTTTCCAAGAATTTCATTCTGGAAACCAATGCTTGGCGGGAACTGTTGGTTAATCAGAATACGTCCAGGAGTCGTAATAAGCATTTTTCCATCACGACGAATACGGATCCACGTTTGTGGTGTGATCTTGCCTTCACCCATCGCATACAACACCTCATCCTCGTCCGCAAACGTTTTGATCTTTTTCTCATCCGGTTCAGAATCGGTACTGGTAAGATAGAACGATGCCCACGCAATATCCTTTCCTGGCGTTGCCACTGGTCCACCGAACGAAGGCTTCAACAAGTTACGAATAGAGAGCATGAGCTCCTCAGCTTCCTTCTTTGCTTCCGTGGTTAACGGCACGTGAACTGCCATCTGGTCTCCGTCGAAGTCTGCGTTATACGCGTCACAAACGAGAGGATGGATTTGAATTGCCTTTCCTTCAATAAGTGTTGGACGGAATGCCTGAATACCAAGGCGGTGAAGCGTAGGAGCGCGGTTCAACAATACGTATGAATCAGCGACCACTTCTTCCAAAATATCCCAAACTTCAGGACGGTCCGATTCCAAGAAACGATTCGCCGAACGAATATTGTGCACGTATTCGCGAGCAATCAACTTGCTAATCACGAATGGACGGAACAACTCGAGCGCCATCTTCTTTGGAATACCACACTGATGAAGCTTGAGGTGAGGACCAACCACAATAACGGAACGACCGGAATAGTCGATACGCTTTCCAAGCAAGTTCTGACGGAAACGACCTTGTTTACCCTTCAAGATGTCGGCCAACGATTTCAATTGACGCTTCTTTCCGGTTGCTGCAATAACCGTCTTGCTCTGACGAGCACTGTTGTCGATAAGTGCATCCACAGCTTCTTGCAACATGCGCTTTTCGTTGCGCGTAATAACTTCAGGAGCGTTGAGTGCGTACAAACGACGCAAACGGTTGTTGCGGTTAATCACGCGACGATACAAGTCGTTCAAGTCCGACGTAGCGAAACGTCCACCATCGAGCGGTACCATTGGACGCAAGTCTGGCGGAAGCACTGGGAGCACACGAAGCACCATCCATTGTGGAGCAATCGTGTTCTTTTCCAAACTCTTAAAGAGCTTCAATCTGCGCATGATGCGTTCATATTTTGCGCTCGATGTTGTTGCGGCAAGTTCTTCGCTCAGCTTCACCACCGTTTCGCTGATATTGATACGCTCAAGCAATTTCATCAGCGCCTCAGCACCAATACCTGCATCGAAGATATGTCCGTATCGCATGGACCAGTCGTGGTACGTGGCCTCCGAGATAACACGAAGCGGCGTGAGCTCCTTCAAGTCCTTATCTACCTGAATAAAGTCCTCCTCAAGCTCTGCCAAACGATCCTCTGCAGCCTTCTCGATTTTTTCAATTTCCGACTTGATCATTTTCTTGTCTGCACCTTCCTTTTCCTCCGCACGAGTAATATCGCGCTTCGTCTCTCCCTCGATCATCTTCTTTTTTGCACGATATTCTTCCTTTACTTGCTCGATGGTCATTTGACGAGCTTCTTCATTCACGTCCGTAATAATGAAGCTTGCGAAATACACAACCTTTTCCAAGGTTTGCACACCCATATCCAACATGGTTCCAATCTTGGACGGAACACCACGCAAGAACCAAATATGTGTTACCGGAGATGCAAGTTCAATGTGACCCATACGTTCACGACGAACACTTGCCTGTGTAACTTCCACGTTACATTTGTCACACACAATCCCCTTGTACCGAATTTTTTTGTATTTTCCACAGTAACACTCCCAGTCCTTTGATGGTCCAAAAATTTCTTCCGCAAACAAGCCCTGCTTTTCTGGCTTTTGGGTACGGTAGTTAATGGTTTCTGGCTTGCTCACTTCGCCGTAGCTCCATGCGCGAATCACTTCTGGACTTGCAACCTTCAAGCGAATGCTGTCGAAGTCTGTCGATTTTAATGTGTCGAATTTCATTGCCATATGGAAGGGCGCTTACGCGCGGCGTGCGTTACGGTCCTCACCAACCTCGAGCCTCTTTCCGTTTTTCAACAGCTCGACGTCCAAACCAAGACCCTTCAATTCGCGAGTAAGCACATTGAACGATTCTGGAATGTTCACCTTAGTAATAACATCACCCTTAATGATTGCTTCGTATGCCTTTGCACGGCCAGGAACGTCGTCCGACTTAATGGTGAGAATTTCCTGCAAGGTGTGCGCTGCGCCGTACGCTTCGAGCGCCCATACTTCCATTTCTCCAAAACGCTGACCACCAAATTGCGCCTTTCCACCAAGCGGCTGCTGAGTAATAAGCGAGTACGGACCAATAGATCGCTGGTGCATCTTATCTTCCACCATGTGGTTGAGCTTGATCATGTACATGATTCCCACCGTCACTTTATGATGGAATGCTTCACCGGTACGACCGTCGTACAAATACAACTGACCATCATCGGGATATCCTGCCTTCTTCAGTTCATCCTTAATATCCTGATCCTTCACACCCGCAAGCACCGGAACTGCAACCTTGTATCCAAGCGTTGAAGCGGCAAGACCAAGGTGCACTTCCAGAATCTGACCAAGGTTCATACGAGAAACCACACCGAGTGGAGTAAGAAGAACATCCACCGGCTTACCGTCTTCCGTAAATGGCATATCTGCAATAGCAACCACGTTGGAAATAACACCCTTGTTTCCGTGACGTCCTGCAACCTTATCTCCAACCTGCAATTTTCGGAGATCTGCGATAGTCACCTGAATCGATGTAATTACTCCTGGCGACAAGTTGTCTCCGGCCTCACGAGTGAAAATAGTAATGTCGACAATCTTTCCTTTACGACCATGTTCCAAGTACAACGATGAGTCGCGAACATCACGAGCCTTGTCTCCGAAAATGGCACGAAGCAACTTTTCTTCTGCAGACAATTCCGTTTCACCCTTTGGTGTAATTTTTCCAACAAGAATGTCGCCAGATTTTACCTCTGCACCCACACGAATAATTCCTTCGGCATCGAGGTTCTTCAATTTCTCCTCCGACACGTTTGGAATATCGCTCGTAACGAGTTCTGGACCAAGCTTTGTGTCACGAACATCAAGCGTAAGGTGCTCCAAGTGAATCGTCGTGAAACGATCATCTTGAACAACACGCTCAGACACAATCACGGCGTCCTCGTAGTTGTATCCACCCCAGCTCATAAAGGCCACGCGCATGTTTTGACCAAGTGCGAGTTCGCCATTTTCTACGGAAGGGCCGTCGGCAAGCACGTCGCCTTTCTTCACCTTGAGTCCTGGCAACACAACAGGGCGCTGTGTGATTGCCGTGGAGTTGTTTGAACGCAAATACTTGTTCAGCGTATACGTCTTCTCTCCAGCCTTTTTATAATTCATCGTAATCTTCGCACCATCAGCCGCCGTAACCTCACCATCTTCCTCCGCAGCAAGCACGTGACCAGAATCAAGCGCAGCACGGCGCTCCATACCGGTTCCAATGGTTGGCGATTGTGGACGTACCGGTGGAACCGCCTGACGCATCATGTTTGTTCCCATGAGGGCACGTGTTGCGTCGTCGTGCTCAAGGAAAGGAATAAGTGCAGTACCAACAGACACAATTTGCGTGCTCGACACGTCCATAAAGTTAATGTCAGTTGCTGGCACCAAGCGTGGATCCGAGAATTTACGTGCTTCTACGTATTCCGCAATAATGAATCCATCCTTATCCAAAGGCACTGTCGCTGGACACGTCGTGGACTTCTCTTCCAAGAATGCATTCACGTACACAATGTCCGTCGTCACACGGGAACGGCCCTTTTCCTGAACCACCTTGCGATACGGCGTCTCAATAAATCCGTACGCATTTACCCGAGCATAGCTTGCCAAGTGACCAACCAAACCGATGTTTGGTCCTTCTGGAGTTGCGATAGGACAAATACGACCGTAGTGCGTTGGGTGAACGTCGCGAACTTCGAAACCAGCACGTTCGCGGGTTAAACCACCAGGTCCCATAGCAGAAATACGACGCTTGTGTTCAAGCTCTGCAAGCGGATTGGTTTGATCCATGAACTGGGAAAGCTGCGAGCTCATGAAGAACTCACGCACTGCACCAATCACCGGACGCGCATTGATCAGCTTTCCAGGGGTAAGCGAATCAATTTCTGTGGTGCTCATGCGGTCGCGCACAATACGCTCCATACGCGCCATACCCACGCGGAAACGCGACTGCAATAATTCACCAACGGCACGCACACGACGGTTTCCCAAGTGGTCCACATCGTCAGCCTCTTCCTGGCTGTTATTCAACCGAATAATTTCACGAATGATCGCCACCAAATCTTCCTTCGTCAAAATACGATTCTCTTCCCTTGCGACTTCTTCATCTGTTCCCTCCAAACCGAAACGAAGATTAAACTTATAACGTCCAACAGCACCCAAATCGTAACGCTCGTACTTGAAGAACATCGCGTGAATCAAGCTACGTGCATTGTCCGCTGTAGCCAAATCACCTGGACGAATACGCTTATACACTTCCTTTAAACCTTCTTCCTCATTACTTGCTGCATCCTTTGCAAGCGTGTTTTCGATGTACCGAATGCTTGGGTGCACATCGATATCTGCAAACAACGGGATGATTTCCTCATTGGTAGAAAAACCGAAGGCACGGAGAAGCGACGTAACCGCAACCTTACGCTTACGATCGATCTTCACCCACAATACGTTCTTTGGATCCGTTTCAAATTCAAGCCATGCACCACGGTTTGGAATAATTTTTGCACCGTAGTGACGACGAGCACGAATCACTTCTGCCGTAAAAAATGCACCAGCAGAACGCACGAGCTGCGAAACAACCACACGCTCCACACCGTTGATGATGAACGTTCCACGTGGTGTAACCACAGGAAGATCTCCAAGGTAAATTTCCTGCTCCTTCACTGCTTCAGTACGAAGATTCTTCAGCCGTGTTTTCACGCGGAGTGGAGCTTCGTACGTCACATTCTTTGCACGAGACGTTACTTCGTCAAACTTTGGTTCGTCCAAATAATAATCGCCGAGGGTGAGCTCGAGATCGCGGCCCATGGAGTCACGGATTGGCGTAACTTCGTCGAACAATTCACGAATACCGTGTTCCAAGAACCATGCGTATGCCGACTTCTGGACTTCGATCAGATCCGGAAGATCCATCGCGTCGCGAAGCGGGGTGAAATACTTTCGAGTCATCATAACGAAAAAAGCGTTGTCCGATGAAAGACAACGTATTTATGAGTTCTTCTGATTCGTAACGGTGCGAACGCCGGAAGAAGGCATGCATCGACGATGAAGAATTTAGGAGATTCGACAGCAGTTAGGGGTCGAGGCCGACGGACGGCTGCCCGGAAACGACAAAACGAATTATCCCAAGTGGTCGCGATGATATCACGCCCTCCATGCTCCGTCAACGCTCCCGCGGTGGACAACTTCTCACTTTTACCGCCAACCTTGGCGGAGAAATCACGATCTTTCACGAAAATTAGCCACATATTGCTCATGACACAGAACAGTCATTGCTCTCGCGCAGATAGACTTCTTGGCCAATATCTGCTATTATCGTGCGTTCACTTCACAACCACCCACATCAGGACACTGCAATGAACACGCTCATTTCCCTCATCTCGTCTGCCGTCAACATCGCCGACCGGTTCATCGGCAGTCACCTTCCGAGTATCGGAATCGTCGGCGTCGCGGCAATTGCGACAGCGTACACCGAGCTCGAACTGAACGGCTTCTCGCCGGAACAGAACGCGCAGATCGCGTGTTTCTGCGGCACCGCCAACGAGCAAACGTGGGGCGAGCCTGCAAGCGAATGCGACTACAGCGCCCGCGTGTTCGACGAGGCGATGTGGACGGCAACGCTCCGCATGTGCAAATACGAGGGCCAGCCGGAAGTATGTATTCTTCATCCCGATGACGATGGAGACTATCCAGCCGACAGCATCGAGGTCCTCATGCACAACGAGGAAACACATAAGCCCTACGCGACGATTGTCCCGATCGGTGACCCCCGCGTCACACTCATCGAGCCCGGCTGCACCATCACACCGAGCTGGCCAGAATCGCCCTGGTAGCTCGGCAACACCACGCCACCCCGTTTGCACGAAGCACCCCTCTGCTTCTGCGGCGGGGTGTTTTCGTTAAAAACTGCGCTATTTTGTCCAATTTCGACTTACTGCGTCGCAAACTTTTTCAACGTACCAAGAAGTACGTCTCAAAAGCTTTGCTCCTTGCGCACCGAAACTGGCCTAAAATATCGCAGTTTTTCTAGCGTAAAATTTTGACTTTTTGGCTAATTTCTGCTATATTGTGCGCGCAACTGGAGTTTGCATTCATGTCATCTTCCGCCGCCCTTTCTCTTCCCGCCATCCTCGCAACCCCCGGCGACAGCGCCGATCCCGACTTGGACAAGTGCTTGAAGCACGGCAACCCGCTCTCCCGCGGGATCTGCTTCCACTGCATCGACCACAGCGAGCTGACCCACTGGGTCGGACTCGGCACGGTTGGCAACACCGGGTCATCCGACCAGACCCTCCTCGAGCTCGGGGATTCGCAACCGGTCTCGCCGACCGCTACGATGATCTTCCCTTTCAACGGAGTACCCTTCTTCACCCACGGGGCCGGCCCGCAGCCGACCCTCGCCGAAGAAGGCGACCAAGCGAACGACCACCGAGAGTAGGGCAAGCCCGAAATCGAATCTGTACGACGAGCACCCCGTCGATCAGCTGAGACCCTTGTCTCGCGATCGGCGGGGTGTTTCAGTTTACAAAATAGCAAGAAAATGCTACGTTCTTGCCGCACCAAGGGAAATAATGTCCGCAATTGAACCAACTTGCCCACACTGCAACTCCTCTCTCGTCGACCAAGTTTGTACGGTCTGCAAACCGCCAAAAGCAGAACCACAGACTCGGCGCCGCGGATGCGATGAATTCGACGATGGCGAGGACTTTCCTCGCAGTAGCCGCGGGAATCCGTGGAACGGCCACTGGTCACCCGGAAACCTTACACCTTTTCGTGAACACCCCAGTGTGAACGAACGCTACTAGGAAGTCGGGTGGAGGCAACCAGCACAACGCACCAAACGCAGGCCGTCCACACGTTGGACGGCCTGTTGCATTACAAAAAAATCCACCACCATATATTTGGTAGTGGATCTTTTCTGAGATCAGGATGCAGGAAGAGAACGAGCGAAAAAATATTTACCTACTTATTGAACGAAGGAGAGAGTCATCTTGCACCGTTTGTGCAAGGCCGTTCAACAATACGTAAAGGAATGCAAGTCTCGTCCCGCAACCTAAGAATGGAACAACTTCCTCATTTGGCCAATTTTGAACTTGCGCCATCAAAAACTTTTTCAACGTACCAAGAAGTACGTCTCAAAAGTTTTTTCGCCGCGCGTCCAAACTTGTCTCAAATGTGAAAGTTGTTATCAGTTCCATCCATATTTAGTGTACGGAATTTACTCTGCCTCTGCAACATCGTCCTTCTCTTTTTCATCAGGGTTCGATGTTGGTCGAGACGAGAATCCTTCACTCTTCAGTGCAGCAGCTGTTGTTGCAGCGCGCATCTTTGCGAGTGTATCGGGATGATCACGTAAATATTGTTTAGCTACCTCGCGCCCAACTCCAAGTTTTTCCTCACCAAAAAGATAACTATTCCCTCGTTTCTCCAAAGAACCAACCTCCACACCAAGATCGAGCATGTCACCTGCAATCGAGATACCTTCGTTGTACATAATGTCGAACTCACACGCACGGAATGGTGGTGCAACTTTGTTCTTAACGATTTTCACCTTCACACGATTTCCTACAATTTTCTCGCCCTGTTTAATTTGCGCAGCCCTACGAATTTCCATACGCACCGACGCATAAAACTTTAATGCGTTTCCTCCGGGCGTTGTTTCTGGATTACCAAACATCACGCCAATCTTCATGCGGATCTGGTTAATGAAAATCACGACCGTCCCAGACTTCGCAACAATCGCCGTAAGCTTGCGCAGCGCCTGACTCATGAGTCGAGCCTGCAAGCCCATGTGCGAGTCCCCCATATCACCCTCAATCTCGGCCTTTGGCACAAGCGCCGCAACAGAGTCCACAACCACAACATCAATCGCGTTGGATCGCACAAGCGTTTCGACAATTTCGAGTGCTTGCTCTCCCGTATCTGGCTGCGAAATAAATAACTCATCGATTTTTACTCCGAGTTTCTTTGCATACTCTGGATCCATGGCATGCTCCGCATCCACAAATGCCGCGATACCACCCTGCTTCTGACATTCGGCAATGATGTGTTGCGCGAGTGTTGTTTTTCCGGACGACTCTGGTCCGTAAATTTCAATAATACGTCCACGAGGAACACCAAGCGCTCCAAGCGCAAGATCGAGCGACAAGCATCCTGTGGGAATTGCATCGATGTTCGTGGCCTTCTGATCACCAAGTCTCATGATTGAACCTTCACCGAACCGTTGTTTGATTTGCCCAATTGCTGCATTCGCAGCCGTAAGCCGTGCGTTCTCCTTTGCCATACAAAAATGTTGCAGTGACCGTACTCATAAAAGAGTCGATCAAAAATGATTCAGTATGATTCCGCCTTCACAACGAAAGCGAACATCTACCGAACATCTTACACTACTCTCCAAAAAGGCTCACAAAAGTTATCCCCCGATCTTCCCCAACGACCGTATTATCAAAAACCACTCTGCGATATTCCATTGCTTTTTGAGAATATCGACGCGAACCCTCAATAGTAATCACATTTAATCCCAACGAAAGATCCACCATCGTGGTAAACGTTCTATCATTATTCACTACCACCGAATTTCCATTCACCAACAATGTTACATCGTCATTTTCTACACGACCACGCACCGCAACCATCGCACTATCCGCAGAAAGGCCATCCGCCGGAGAATCAATCACAATATGTGGCGGACGAAGCATTCCAGAAACCTGCCACACAAAATATCCCAAGAAAAGCATCACGATCGTGCCAAACATAGAAAACTTGAGTAAACCGACCGAAGAAAGTAATCGCGCACCTCGTACACGTTGACGAGGAAGGCGATGTGGCGCGAGCAAATCCATTCTTCCGCTTTCTTCCTCGTACAACTCAAGAAAATATGTTTCGTCCGCTCCAAGCACTCGAGCATACGCTTTAATAAAATTTCGCGTATACAACGGTTCTGGCAATTCGTCGTATCTTCCTCGTTCTAACGCATCAAGATATTTTTTTTGAATATGCGTTGTTTCCTCGAGCATTACCAGGCTCACCGCCTGTCCACGCCTAAGCGCCCTCAGCTTTTCACCAAGAGTTTGCGGAACACGATCGAGCTTCCTCATGACAAAAACCATACTTATACTTCGATATCTTTTTCACGCCCCGTTTTCTTATTCTCCTCCTCATCCTCTTCCGTTCCAATGTCCGCATTAATCGACGGTTCTTGATGTTCAATTTCGGCATCATCAAGATCGTCAAGATCCTCATCTGGAATATCTTCATCAACAATATTCGATCCTGCAGGCGGCCATTCGCTCACCAAAACCTCGCGGGGCTTTGCGCCATCTGGTGGACCAACCACACCAAGTTTCTCCATAAGATCCACAATGCGCGCAGCTCGAGAATACCCTACCTTCATGCGGCGCTGAAGGAACGATGTGGACACCTTCCCCGCATCGATAGCAATTTCAATCGCATCATCGAGCAACGTATCTTGATCCGCAGGATCCATGGCAACTCCCCCACTGCTCGATCCGCCTTCAGTAATTTGATAATTATAGTCCGGCTCACTTTCCTCCTTCAAGAACGCGACAACTCGTTCGATTTCACTTTCCGCGACATATGCTCCCTGTGCACGTTTTGGCTTCGATAATTCCGGCGTACTCATCAACATGTCGCCGCGACCAAGCAACTTTTCGGCCCCACCAATATCCAAAATCGTTTTCGAGTCCACTTGCGACGCAACAGCGAAGGCGAGGCGCGTGGGAATATTTGCTTTAATCGTTCCCGTGATCACGTCGACGGACGGACGCTGTGTTGCAAGAATCAAATGAATACCGGCCGCACGTGCCATTTGCGCTAATCGAACAATCACTGCTTCAACGTCCCGCTTATTCTGACTCATCAAATCCGCAAGCTCGTCGATCACGATAATGATACGAGGCATCCGTTCTTTGCTCTTCGCATTATACGAATCAATGTCCTTCGCACCAAACTTCGAAAGATAATCCAATCGTCGTTCCATTTCTCGCACTGCCCACTTCAATGCGTTGATCGCTTCATCGGCTTTCACGATCGGTGGAATAAGAAGATGAGGGATACCGGCGTAGACAGAAAGTTCAACGCGTTTTGGATCGACCATGATGAATTTCAGATCGTCCGGTCCATTTTGATACAGCAACGAAATAATAATATCGTTCAAACACACCGACTTACCCGATCCCGTAGCTCCAGCAACCAACATATGCGGCGCACGTTCCACCATCATCATTTGTGTTGCGCCAGTAATATCCTTTCCAAGCGGCACGCTAAAGCTCGACTTTCGATGCTTGAATTCCTTCGACTCCAAAAGCTCTCGAAGACACACCCGACCAATCGTCTGATTCGGCACCTCAATTCCCACCAACGACTTTCCTGGAATTGGCGCTTCGATACGAATTGGATGCGCGGCCAATGCCAACGCAAGATCGTTCTGCAATGCAACAATACGTGCAAGTTTAATACCAGCAGGCGGTTTCAAAGCATATTGCGTAATAGTCGGCCCCACACGAACCTCCTCAACCTCTACATCGATACCAAATTGATGCAGCGTCTTCACAATAAGCTCTGTTCCTCGTTCCAAATCCCCCGACTTCGCTTCCGAACTCTTCATTTCCAACAACTCCAAAGGAATTTCGATGGTTCGACGAGCCTTACTCGTCATCACCTGTTCTTGATTGCCGTTGAACACGACAGGCTGTTTTTTCTTTGGAACGGCATCTTCATCATTCTCATCCTCGACTTCTTCTTCGTCATCGACCAACTCCGATGATTCATCCTGCGATTCTTCAATCTTCTTTCGCTCGTCAAACGGCAAATCTTCCTCTTCACCATCGTCGATCGAACCATCACGATTTCGTCGCATTCCCCCAAACAGCGCAACCGGCACATCCATAAGCGATCGAATGGATGCATTAAAGAGCAACACGCACGACACCAACAGAATCGCCAAAGCCACGATAAATGCAGCAAAGGATCCCATCGCGCCTACCAAGTACTTCGATACAAGTAATCCAAAAAGTCCTCCAGCATTCTTTAATGCATCGCCGCTTTGAACGCCATGTGCAAAAAGCATGTTGAGCATGCCGTTCAAGGACACGAGCAACAATGCAAACGATCCAACACCACGAAATGTGACGAGTTGTCTGTCCCGAAGCACCACGTCCGCCGCTACCAAAAAGAAAATCACCGGCACAATAATTCGCGCAATACCCAACAACGATGCCAAGTGTCCATCAAGCCACACACCAACATTGCCTGCAAAACCAAAAAAACTCAGCGCAAGCACTGCGCCAAGCGCCGCAAGCACAATTGCCATAACACTTTGCCGAACATCGTCCCCCATGAGTGGTTCATCAATTTCTACTGCTGGTTTTTTGAGTTTTTTTGCCATAGCGAAACAGGTTGCGGATGCAATGCATCTATTGTACATCGAATCCCAGCAATCGAACGTGTGGACGAACTGTGTACGATGTTCAGACCCTGAAATTCGAAACCCCGCAGCTTTTCGTGCTGCGGGGCTCGTGGCGTTGTTCCAAGGAACGGTGCCGATCAGTGCTCAATGGTCGCACCCGTACCGCGCCAATCAGCGGCGTTGATGCGGGCTGCGAGGCGGAGAAGCTCGACATCGTCCCCCGCTTTTGCAAGAACGGAGAGTCGGCGAGCACCTTCCTCGTTCGGCGAAGCAGCTTCGATCGAGATCTTGATGCCGGTATGCGCCTCAAGGCTCTGAACGATCACGTCGATGATGCCGCGATCGAACACGGCGGGAAGGCGGATACGGAAAGCGAGAACACGAGAAGAACGGGGCATT
>CALRAI010000016.1 GCA_943350635.1 Candidatus Uhrbacteria bacterium | reverse complement strand
CTTAGCTGGATAAAGCGCTTCCCTCCGAAGGAAGAGATCATGTGTTCGAATCACATCGGGTGCACCAGAAAAAAATCTATGACTCCAACACTCTCGGTCGTAATCCCTACAAAAAACGAAGAGCGGTATCTTCCGGCGGTTCTGGATGCGCTTCGTCGTCAAACATTTCAACCAAAGGAAATTGTTGTTGCGGACGCGCAGTCTGTCGACAACACACGAATTATTGCAAAGCGTGCGGGTGCAAAAATAGTTGAGGGCGGCTTACCAAGCACCGGCAGAAACCACGGCGCAGATGCAGCCACGGGGGATTTGATTTTCTTCTTCGACGCCGACGTCATCATCGACGACGATCGCTTTTTAGAAAAAGCTGTTGCGGAGTTTACACAAAAGAAATTCGGCATTGCCACATGCAGCCTTGGAGTGGTTGGTGGCAATCGGTTCGATGTGTTTGCGCATCATTTTTACAACGGATACGTTCGCTTGCTTCAAAGATTCCAGCCGCATGCGCCAGGCTTTTGCATTCTTATCAAGCGATCGCTTCATGAAGTCATCGGGGGATTCGACGAAGCAATTACGTTTTGTGAAGACCATGAATACGCTGGACGAGCAGCGCAAAAAGGAAAATTTGGTTTGCTGAATTCAGTCAAGATTTTCGTCACTACTCGCCGACAAGAGCGCGACGGTCGACTCTCGATGAGTGTGAAATACATCCTCGCTGAGTTCCATCTCGTATTTCTTGGACCAATCCGCGACGACAAATTTAAATACGGTTTTGGGTACGACGAGAAGAAAGAGGAATGAAACATCCGCCCGGAGAGGGCGGATGTTTGGTGAATGCTTATTTTGCTACCTTCATTGCTTGAACGATCGTGTGAACATTCGCGCGAATATCGGTGCGCAATGCCTTGATCACGTCCACGTCGACCTTCATGGTGTCGAAGTATGTCTTGGTGGTGGCGCGACTGGTGATCCATGTGCTGATGGTTTCCGTAGAGCAGCTGAATGATTCTAACGATGTGAGGTGATTCACGAGTGCGGTGTAATCGCTTTCAATTTGTGTCTGACTTGCTTTGAGCGAAGTAAGATTCACTTCGAGCGCGGACGTATCGCTTCCCGCAGCCTGTGCCTTGGTAATGAATGCGGAAAGCTTGTCGATGCTTTTTTGCATGCGCGCGGAGTTGTTGGTATGACGAGTTGCGAGCGATGCGAGGAATGTTGGAATATTGGCAACGCGTTCTGTGCACGTGGCAACACGAGCGTCAGCTGATGGTGTTGCAGCAAGGGCGAAGGAAGACGGAACAACGCTTGCCATAATAGCGAAACCTGCGAGGAGCTTTTTCATACGGAGCAAAGTAATGAATGAAGACAGCTCGTACGCTGCTAAAAATATATACCCCTGGGGGAGAAAAAGGTAACAGCGTATACATTTGAAACGCGAAACGCCCCGACCGTGATGTCGAGGCGCTCGTTGGGACGTAGCAGGAACGCGCGAACGTCACCTTGCTGTCACAGTAGGCCGACGAAGACCATGAGGGCGAGGAAGATCAAGATCTCCGTCTTCGCCATCTCCATCATCGGGGAATTTCCATCCGTCTTGGCGTGCACGTACAGATGGATGGCGCGCGAAACGCCAACTTGTAAACCGATGAGCATGAACATCGTAAGCTTCTCGTCCGCCGCGATCAGGTGAGGGAAGCCGGTGGCGGCGATGAACGCGGTGAGCGCCAGGACGGGCACCATCAGGAAGAGGCGCGCCTCCCAGGACGTCATGAGCGGATGGTCGGGGTGATGCTCCTTTGCGTGGATGCAGAACTGCACCAACTCGATCGAGGCGAACGTCACAATGAACTGCCACTGACCGGTGAACACGGTGCACAGCGTGCACACGAAGCTCATCCAGATGAAGTGACCCCAGAGATCCAGGAAACGGGGTGCGGGGGAAGGTGCGATCGGCGAGGAGGAGGAATCAGGGTCGGTGGGCATTGGAAAGTCTCCGCTGCGAATATTAGCAGAAAAAGTGAACTTTTGCAAGGCGATATGTTGAAAGCAGATAAACGAAATATACGCTAAAACGCGAAAACCCTGGCGCGGTGCCAGGGTTTCGTAAGGTCACGCATTGGTACTCTGAACGACGGCGATGATGTTGTCTGCCAGGCGGCGGATGCGACCATCCAGGAGCGCGGCATCGTCGATACCGTGTGTTGGAACACCCACGGTGATGGGATCCCATTTGAGCGAATATCGACGATTGAAGTGCGATGTGCCGTTGAGGAGCCGTTCGTTAATGGTGTCGCCATCCTTGGTATTGCGATTCACGCCAGGGGCGCCAGTTTTGATTTGAAGACATCCGCCTCCCTGCGACGTTTCACACAAGAGGTCGATGGACAGACGAGCGTCTTCCTCGTTGGTGGGCAAGTAACAGAGCACGTTTCGTTCGGAAAGTGCTGCGGCTACTCGCGCAACACTTCTGGCGCCAACAACGAGTCTTTCGATCTGTGGATCGTTGGGCCGCACGTACCGTGCTCGGTCCTTGGGATGAAGTTCCAGAAGTGCCACCACCATACGGCGTTGCCCTTCCGTGCCAAGCTGGTGTGCCACTTGCCCCGCAACACCCAGTGGGATTATTGCGTTCGCCACAATCCCATAGGTAACGCCGAGTACTGCGCTCACCAAAGTTTGGTTGAGGTCGTGGTATTCAAGCTCGCGAACGGCGACTGCGTTTTGCCAGGCAGTGATGCTGGCAGGTGAATAGGATCTTCGAGCAATAAATTGCCTTGCCTCTGCTACGGCGCAGCGGAGGTTGTCGTGGAAATTAGCTTTGGCATGAACGGGTTCGTGTGGCACGAACAGCCGTTTGCGCAATGGGAAGCGCATGGTGTTCTCCTAAACGAACACTTCATCATGGCCGATTATGGATTTTTCGTCAATAATTTTGCGAACAACAAACAAAATATTCATAACGCCTCGGCGCAGAAACCGCCGTGTTACAATACGAACAGTATGTCTCGTCCAATTCCCGTGGAGGTGGTTCCGTCTCACGTGCATTTGTCTGAAGCTCATCATCAGACGCTTTTTGGCGATGGGCACATGGGAGCCGTGCGGCAGGAATTGTCCCAAACGGGGCAATTTGCCTACGAAGAAACGGTTGAAGTTGTGGGGGAGAACGGAGAATCAATCGTGCTTCGTGTTCTTGGGCCACATCGCAAGGCAACACAGATTGAACTCACCCCCACAGAAGCTCGGCTGCTAGGGATAGGTGCCCCCATTGCAAAGTCGGGAGATCTTTCCGGAGCAAAGCCTTGCACGCTTCGTACAGCACACGGCTCTATCGACGCTGAGGCATCGGTCATTATTCCAAAATCACATCTTCATCTGTCCGATACGGAGGCGTCGTCACTTCGATTAGCGAACGGTGCCACGGTTCGCATGGATGTGGTGGGCGACGTTGCTCGCGTTCTTGAGAACGTCGTAGTGAGAGTGCATCCAACATATCGTGCCCGCCTGCACATTCATCCGGACATTGCTCGGGACATTTGGCTTCATACCGGTGCGCATGTTCGCGTTCGTGATATTCAAACCTAATATGCGAAATCGATTCTTTGGGGGTGTGCTTGTGTGTGCGTTTCTTGCATCAACTCCGTTTGCTCGCGCAGCGTCTGTGGACCTTTCGTTGGATTCCAGCAATATCTCCTTTTCGGCCTCGACGCTCTACGTGGGGGACACTGTGCGTATTTATGCTCGGGTGCGAAATATTGGAGACACCGACGCCACAGCTACGGTAATGTTTTATCAGGGCGGTATGATTATTGGGCAGTCGCAGCCTGTATCGCTTCGTGCAAGCGGAAATCCTGATGATGTTTTTGTAGATTTCACCGTGCCGAAAGGCTCCTTTAATATTCGCGCGGTGATTCAAGGATCCGCGCCGCAGGACACGAATCCGGATAACGATAGTGCCCTGACGCCGCTGTACGAACCTATTTCTGATGCAGATCGCGACGGGGTGATAGACGACGTCGACAATTGTGTGGACGACGCAAATACGAATCAGCTCGACACGGACAAGGATGGAAAAGGCGACGAATGCGATACGGACGACGATGGCGATGGCGTCGCAGACACGAGCGATCCTGCGCCTCTCGATGCTACAGAAACGGGGATCGTCGTGCAGGCTCCAGCGCCAGCAGTAAAGGCGGCTCCTGCAACAACGTCGGCTTCATCGGGATCCGTGCCGGTTTCTAACGCAACAACAGGAGCAGGCTCCGTTTCCACCAATACCTCGGAAGTTCGAAGCGATGCCGGACTTCAGAAAGACGTGCGCAGCATCTCTACATCAAAACTCTCAACCTCGCCGTTCGCGCGCTTTACCTGGAGGCAGATTGATTGGAGAACATACGAATTTATCCTTGCCGAACAACCAACGGATGGAGTCCGATTTAGTTGGGATTTTGGGGACGGGTCTACAAGCGTTCAGTCAAAAATTACTCACGCATTTTCTGGTCCAGGAACGTTCACGGTTACTCTTGCAATTCTGAATACCGATGGCACGTCGCTTTCGGACGCGCAAACGTTCGATGTGTCATTTTTCCATTTAGGCAATCCGCAAGTATTGTTGTTGATCGGAACGCTCATTCTCGCGTTGTTCCTGTTCGGCTTTGCATTCATCAAACTTCGGAAGTCCTATGATAAAGGCGCTCTTCACGAGTAAAGCGGGGAGCATCACGAGTGCCGCAGTCATCATTGGAAGCTTATCGATGGTGAGTCGATTGTTTGGCGCACTGCGCGACTACATATTGGCGGGCACATTCGGGGCAGGGGACATTCTCGATGCGTACACGAGTGCTTTTTTGGTTCCAGACATGCTGTTGCAGTTGCTCATTCTTGGTGCGCTTTCCGCAAGCTTCATTCCAATTTTCTCAAAGTACCACGGAATTGACGACGAGAAAGCGTGGACATTCACGAATACCATCTTGAATGTGTTTGGGGTGTTCTTTGCATGTGTCGTCGTCGTCGCCATTGCAACGGCACCAGCAGCGGTGTCCATCATCGCCCCAGGATACGACGCAGCAAAAATGGCCATGACGGTTTCCATGAGCCGGGTGATGTATCTTGCAGAATTATTCTTCGCAGCATCGATGGTGTTTGGTTCTGTTCTTCAAGGTACGCGAAGATTCTTTTTGTACGCCCTCGCACCAATCGTGAATAACATCGGCATCATTGCTGGCGTGATTCTCTTTGTTCCAATGCTTGGCCCGATCGGACTTGCGTGGGGATCGGTACTTGGAGCTGCGATGCATGCGCTGTTGCAGTGTATTGGTGTGTACGCATTGGGGTATCGTTATCGTCCGGTGTTCAATCTTCGGGATCCGGATTTGCGCACAACCGCAATACAGATGGTGCCGCGCGTGCTCGGCTTAGCGGTCAGTCAGGGAAACTTTATCGCCATGACATCGGTTGCGAGTTTGCTGGTTGCAGGATCAACAACCATGCTCGATCTTGCATACAACTTGAACTCGTTTCCTATTGGCGTGATTGCTATGGCTTATGCGGTCGCATCGTTTCCAATGTTGTGTGAGCGTGCCGCAGCAAAGGATATGCCTGGTTTTGTAGAGACGTTTTCCAACGCTGTGCGCCAAGTGTTGTTATGGATCGTGCCGGCGACAATCTCATTTCTTTTGTTGCGCGCACAGTTGGTGCGTTTGGCCTTCGGCGGAAAGAATTTCGACTGGATGGCCACGGTAACCACGGCAGACACGTTGGCGTTATTCGCGATAAGTTTTGCGGCACAGGCGTTAATCACGATTCTTGTTCGTGCATTTTTTGCACTAGAGGATGCGCGCACGCCATTCGTGGTTGCGGTTGTGGCTGCAACGATAAACATCGGATTAGGGTCGGTGCTCTCAGATCATTTTGGAGTGGTGGGATTAAGTGCAGCATTCAGCGTATCGGCGATTGTACAGATGGCATTACTTTGGGCGTTACTTCATCATCGCGTTGGCGCGCTTGATGAAGGACGTATTCTCAGAACAACAGTGATGATTTCTGTTGCGGCGTTAATTGGCGGGGGAGTAACACAGGCAGTGAAATATGGAGTTGTTGCTGTGGTGCCACTCAATTCTTACGTTGCCGTGCTCACAGAAACGGCGCTTGCTGGTGGTGCAGGGCTATTGGTGTACATCGCGCTCGGTATTCTGTTGAAAAACCAAGACATGATTGCTTTTGCGCGAAGCTTCCGACGCAAGATGTTGCAACGGGTGAAGCCTATTGAAGTTGTGGCAGAATAAGGAATCGTTCTATGAAACTCACAAGGGGTCAGATCTTGCGTTTGGCGATGTTCATTGGCATCGATGCTGTTGTGTTATGTGTGGTGTTGCCGGTGGTGCTGGTGTTGCACCATCGATCGTCGATTGTCGCGATCAGTGAAATTGATCACGCTGCCGTCGGTATTGTGCTTGGAGCAAAGGTGAAGGCAGACGGAACGCCGTCGGATATTCTTCGTGATCGATTACTCACGGCGATCGATATATATCGCGCCGGATCTGTAGACAAAATTCTCGTGAGTGGCGACGACGGCCAAGTGGAATACGACGAAGTGAATGCCATGCGCGTGTATTTGCTTGCGGCGAATGTTGATCCCGACGACATTTTTCTCGACCACGCCGGATTCGACACGTATGACTCGATGATTCGTGCGCAAGAAGTATTTGGTGTAACAAAGGCGATTATTGTTACTCAGGAATACCACTTACCACGAGCGCTGTATCTTGCGAATGCGTTTGGTATCGACGCGCAAGGCGTTGCTGCGGATCGTCAAAACTATCTTGGAATACTTCGATACAAAGCGCGTGAACTTCTTGCGGATATGAAGGCAGTCTTCGACGTAACATTTCACAGTGCTCCTCATTTCCTGGGTGACTCGATCGATATCACCGGCGATGGACGAGTGACGTGGGATGAGGGAAGATGAAATAACGTATTTCATTTTTCTCCGTAGTTTGTAAGGTAATTATTTGCAATAATTTCGCGAATATCCGGGTCTCGTTCGGTGAGATACGCACGAAGATCTCTAGCCATATCAGGATGGTGCGGTTGCCACAGTGCGAGTACTTTCAGAGCGTCGTTTCCAAAAGCTTCACGCAGAAGTGGACGAATGTGTTGCATAGTTCCATTGCAGTAGTCGACGATACAAAGAGACAGTATTTCTGCGTGTGTCCGCTTGAGTGTATGCGATAGGCATTGTATGAGGGTATCAAGAATTTTTCGTTCGTTGTCGTAAGCAACAACAACGCCAATTTGTCTATCCTTCATGCGAATTATTCCCGATATTTCTGCATCATTGAGCGACAGGAGGGCAATATATTGCTCTCGAATTTCTTCTGTGAGCTTTTCACGTTCGGAAAATTGTGTCTGATACCATTCGGACGCAAAGATTCTCGCGAATATGTTTGCGGTAATGCGTTCTGTGAGCGCCTCATTGAGTGCAACAAAAAACATATCACCAACGGGAATTTTTCCATTTTGAGCGTGTGGTGTTCGTGCGGTAATGACGGAAAAACCGGTCACCTGTTTCATGGTTCGTTCTCCAACGCTCCAGCGCGTTGCCGCTTTGGCGTGAACAAACTCATGAATTGCGGTATGTATGAACGCTCGTGCGCCCTCTGGGGCACGTTCATTGTATTGCGGAAGGGTAATATTTAAATATGTTCCAACTCTTCCTGTGCAATTTTCATGTGAAAATGTCTTTTCACTTTCGGGTGAGATTGGTTCGAGAATGCGCACATGTTCCATTGCGATGTTCGACGGAGGATACTCACAAGCAGAATCAAAAAAATCATTCACGTATTCCTCTGTAACGTTAAGGAGGATAATTTCTTGCGCGGTTGGTTCGCGCTTCTCATAGCCAGGAAAAAGAACATCAGGTACGTCGCGTGTAGCAAACGGCATACGGGAACGCATGTACTCTGCGGCGGTTTGGTCTTTTTCCGAAAGTGACTGCACATGTTCTGGACTCGGAAATATTTGTGGTTGACGAGGCATAGATAGAGCAAAGGGGATAACACGCTAGGACCATTATAGTGTATTTGAGTATGAAAGGGTTTCTTTTTTGCCTTCTTTCAAGAGCTCAGCTAAACTTGCTCCATCTTTCTATGCTTACCACCAATGAAGTCCGCCAAAAGTATCTCGATTTTTTTGCCAAGAGAGGTCATACGATTATTCCGTCGTCGTCGTTGTTGCCAGAAAACGATCCAACGACCCTTTTTACAGGATCGGGAATGCAGCCGATGATTCAATATCTCCTTGGCGAAACGCACGCGGCGGGAACGCGCATCGCGGACAGTCAGAAATGCTTCCGCTCTGGCGATATCGAAGAAGTTGGGGACAATCGCCACACCACGTTTTTTGAAATGCTCGGAAACTGGAGCTTGGGCGATTACTTCAAGAACGAGCAGATTTCTTGGATGTATGAGTTTTTGACGAAGGAATTGCAGCTCGATCCAAAACATCTTTTCGTAACTGTGTTCCGAGGAAGTCCAGCGATTCGTGTTGATCGTGACGATGAAGCAATCGCGCTCTGGACGAAGTGTTTTGCATCGGCAGGAATCGATGCGAAGGTGATTGAAGATTCGGAAGTGAATGGTTTGCAAGGTGGCCGCATTTTCTCGTACCCAGAAAAGAAAAACTGGTGGAGTCGTGCCGGCGTTCCGGGAAACATGCCGGTTGGCGAGCCTGGAGGTCCGGATACGGAAATGTTTTGGGATTTTGGTGAAGCACTCGGCTTACACGACAAATCGCCACTGGCGGATCCTATTTGTCACGTAAACTGCGATTGCGGTCGATTCATGGAAATTGGGAACAATGTGTTCATGCAGTACATAAAGACTGCGGATGGATTTGCAGAGCTTCCTCAGCGTAACGTGGATTTTGGTGGCGGCTTGGAACGTTTATCGTCGGCGGTGAATGGTGATCCAGACATGTTCTTGATTGACGCATTTACACCAGCACGAACTGCACTTGAAGCCGCAACGCACAAAACTTACGGATCCGATGACGCCGAGACGTATGCCTTCCGTGTGATTCTCGATCACATTCGTGCTGCAACCTTCCTCATTGGCGACGGCGTCTTGCCGGGAAACAAGGACCAAGGATATTTCGTTCGTCGTTTATTGCGACGCGCTGTTCGTTTTGCGCGCAAGCTTGGTGTTGCAAACGCAATTGTCCGATCGGTTTCGGAAGCGTACATCGACATGTATAAAACTGCGTATCCAAATCTTGATGAGAAGCGCGAATTGATTTTGAGTGCAATCGAAGCAGAAGAATCGAAGTTCGCAAAAACAGTCGAACAAGGACTTCGTGAGCTGAAGAAAATCGTCGATAAGGGAAACGGTGTAACAGGAACGGACGCGTTCAATCTCTATCAAAGCTTCGGATTCCCTTTGGAACTGACGACGGAAGAATTACAGCGATCGCATAATCTGGAAGTGGACGCTGATCAATTCGGGGTTGATTTCAAAAAGCATCAGGATCTCTCTCGTGCTGGATCGGAACAGAAATTCGCAGGAGGACTTGCTGATCATTCTGTCGAAACGACGAAGTTGCACACAGCGACACACTTGCTTCATCAAGCTCTACGAACGGTGCTCGGCGATCATGTCGCACAAAAGGGAAGTAATATCACCGCCGAGCGATTGCGATTCGATTTTAGCCATAACGAAAAGATGACTGCAGAGCAAATCGCCAAAGTCGAGAAGATTGTGAATGAGCAGATTGAGAAAGATCTGCCAGTGAAATTTGAAATGTTGACGGTCGATGAGGCGAAGGCTCGTGGCGCCATCGGCCTGTTCGGCGACAAGTACGCCACGATCGGCGACAAGATTAAGGTGTATTCCGTTGGCGATTTCAGTAAGGAAATTTGTGGCGGTCCGCACGTTGAGCATACCGGAGAGCTTGGCGGAATAACGATCGCGAAAGAAGAAGCTGTTTCTGCGGGAGTGCGACGCATCAAAGCGATTTTGGGAAAGAAAGCGTAACAGTCTATAAAACAATGAATGGCCGATCTTCCGGAGAGGAAGATCGGCCATTTGCGTAGCGCCCGTGTGGCGCTACGCCGTTTCCGATGTCACCGAGTGACGTCGTCTAGCGACGCCGACCCTTGCCGCCACGCTTCTTGCGGCGATTGTGCCGCAGAGGCTGGCTGGGAGTACCGAAGGAGCACGCTTGATCGCGAGCGGTCTGCTCACGCGACTGGCGGCGTTCTTCCTGCTCCATCCAACGGTATTCAGCGGCGGTGCGGGGCACTACCGTGACGATGTGCGGGAGGCGGGGGTGGACGAGTACGGCGAGGTGATCGCCGGGGTCGGTGGGGACGAATCCGGGGGAACAGTTGCGGGCCGGGGAGGCCTGCGAGCATTTCGCGTCGGGGGTGACGCGCCGGGTTTCGTGAGGGGCGGGTGTGAGCACTGGCGGACTCCATGAGGGAGTTGAGGGTGGCAGAACAGCGGCAGGGACTGGCCGCTACAGGTGCGAGTTCAAATGAAAACGCGGAGAAAGTGTAGCATAAATGCATAAAAAGAACAATTCAACGGTGGAAAAAGGAAAAACTGGGGGTAAGCGATTGACATCAATCGGTGCTTAGCCTACAATTTCGGTGCTTTACTTTCGCGGGCGTACCGCATTCCTCAGAACATTGTGGTACAATACCCGTCGAGTTATGGCAGAAAAAGACTTTATTGAAATGCGCGGTGAGATTCTCGAAAGCCTTCCTGGTGGAGCCTTCCGAGTAAAACTCGAAAACGACCGCGAAGTTATTGGCCACTTAGCAGGAAAGTTGCGAAAAAATCGCATCCGAGTGCTTCCTGGCGATGACGTCAAAGTGGAGATCAGTCCCTATGATCTCACAAAAGCACGAATCACCTTCCGGTTTTGAACATTCCCAGTTTGTCTATTTTCGACTTGCATCATCGCGAATTCGCTCAACGTACCAAGAAGTACGTCTCGCGAGATTCGCTCGATGCGCATCGAAACTAGCCTAAACTGGAAAAGTTCAAGTAGTCGGATCGGCATCTCGAGCTCATTCACAATCATCATGAATTTTGTTTCAGATGATTTTGTGTATTTACTTAAAAGTTTAACGGTGAACGCGCAAAGCAATAGTTCATTGCTCAAACGTTCAGCGTTCAACTCGTAATTCGTCCACTCTATGAAGGTTCGCGCCTCAGTGAAGAAAATGTGTCGTGAGTGCCAGACCATTCGTCGGGAAGGTCGTGTGCTCGTGATCTGTAAGACTCCAAAGCATAAACAGCGTCAAGGCTAAATTCTATGGCACGTATTGCTGGTGTAACACTCCCAACGCAGAAGCGACTCATCGTCGCACTGCAATATATCTACGGTATTGGCGAAAAGCGCGCCGCAGATGTTCTCGAGAAGTCAAAGGTAAGCGGAGACATTCGCGTGAAGGATCTCTCGTTGGATCAAGAAAACGCGGTTCGCGTGATTGTGGAAAAAGAATATCGGATTGAAGGTGAACTTCGTCGCGATGTCATGTCCAACATCAAGCGTCTGAAGGACATTGGTTCGTACCGTGGAACGCGTCACTCACGTGGCCTCCCAGTACGTGGCCAGCGAACAAAGTCTAACTCTCGCACTGTTCGTGGAAACGTTCGAAAGACTGCCGGAAGTGGCCGTCGTACCCTTGCAAAGACCTAAGCTATGCCTGAAGAAGAAATCATCACTCCTGCAGCTGCCATTGAAGGCGAAGCAAAAGCAGAGTCCGGAAAGCCTGCAAAGGCTGGAGCAAAAACCAAGAAGAAAGCGGTTCGCCAAATTCCTCAAGGTCGCGCGTACGTTCACGCAAGTTTCAACAACACTATTGTGTCGCTCACCGATGCGAACGGAAACATTGTGGCGTGGTCGAGTGCTGGAAACTGCGGATTTAAAGGTCCAAAGAAGGCTACTCCTTACGCAGCAAGCGTTATCGTCAAGAAAGTGTTTGAAAAATGTGAACAGTTTGGTTTGAAGGATTTGCACGTGTTCGTTACCGGAATCGGGAACGGTCGCGATGCAGCAGTTCGCGCCTTGAACACGGTCGGGTTCAACGTACTCTCCATTAAAGACACAACGCCGGTGCCACACAATGGCTGCCGTCCACGTCGTGCTCGTCGCGTTTAATCTATGGGAAAAACTCTTATTCCAATGGGAAAGATGAGTCGTCGGGAAGGTGTCGCATTGTCGGCATCTACCAGCGTGCTCAAGGTGATGCAGAAGCGTCCGTACGCTCCTGGTGTTCACGGCAAAGCCGGCGGACGTCCAGCAAAGGTATCCGTTTTCGGAACCCAGTTACGTGAAAAGCAGAAGGCAAAGCGATTGTACGGTATCATGGAGCGACAATTCCGAAACTACTTCAAGAAGGCCACCAACATGGAAGGCAATACTGGAGAAAATCTCGGCCGTTTGCTCGAGCAGCGTTTGGACAACACTGTGTATCGCCTTGGTTTTGCCAAGACGCGTCCACAGGCTCGTCAGATGGTGAGTCATTGCATGTTCTTCGTGAACGGCAAGAAGCTCAACATTCCGTCGTATACTGTGCAGGTGAACGATACGATCGAGATCAAAACAAACAAGAAAGAGAAGAAAGTATTCTCGGACTTGGAGGAACGTCTCAAGACACATCGTGTTGCCGGCTGGTTACACCGTGACGATCAGGTGGGTAAAGTGGTGAGTCTTCCAATGGGGGATGATTTGAAGGAAGCATACGATCCAAAGCTCATTATCGAGTTCTACTCGATGCGCTAAACGCTTAGTCCCATAAAACTCTCTATGGAGACCATCTTCCTTCCGTCAAAAATGCACTTCGCTCCTGGCGCAGTGGCAAACGAGTCCATTCTTACCATCGAGCCGCTCCATCATGGATACGGCACCACGGTTGGAAACTCCCTTCGTCGTGTGCTGCTTTCGTCCCTTCCGGGTGCGGCAGTTACCGCAATCAAAATCAAAGGAGTTCAGCACGAATTCTCCACCGTCCCTGGTGTGAAAGAAGATGTGCTCGACATCATGCTCAACATCAAAAAGTTGCGCATGAAGGTTCATAGCGAAGAACCAGTGGTGTTGAAGCTCGTTTCAAACAAGGTTGGTGTTGTAACTGCTGCAGCAATCGAAAAGAATGCCGACGTGGAGATTGCAAACCCAGAAATGGAGCTTGCCACTATCACGGATGCAAAAACACCATTCGACATGGAAATCACCGTTTCCCGTGGTCGCGGCTACGTTCCTACCGAGGAACGCGAGAGCGCTCCAACAGAAATTGGTGTGATCGCAGTCGATGCGATGTTCAGCCCAGTGCGAAACGTAGGTTTCCGAGTAGAGAACACGCGTGTTGGAGAAATTACCAACTACGACAAGCTCATCATGAACATTACAACGGACGGCACGGTTACTCCTCAGGAAGCCGTAGAACAGTCCACAAAAATTTTATTGAATCACTTTACGTGGATCCAGGGTCAGCTGAACCACGCAAGTCTTACCGAGCAAATCGCTCGTGCGGCGGAGGACGCACCACAGGAATAATTGTATGCGCCACCGAAATACTACAAAAACACTCGGACGAAAGTCCTCGGCGCGAAAAGCGTTGATTCGCGATCTTGTAACCGCAATGGTTACCTACGAGCGAATTGAGGTCACCGCCGGAAAGGCACGTGTGTTCCGCCCAATGGTGGAAAAAATGGTGACGGTTGCAAAAACCAACACCCTCGCATCGCGTCGTCAGCTCTTGGCGTACTTCAGCACGGAACAACCGGTGAAGAAGCTCATCGAAGTTCTTGGACCACGCTTCAAGGACCGCAACGGCGGATACACACGTATGACCAAAATCGGTATTCGCCAAGGCGATGCTGCAGAGGTCGCTGTTATTGAATTCGTCTAATATGCCAACTATTACTCGCAAAACATACTCGATCGATGCTTCTGGGAAGATTCTCGGACGCCTTGCAACGGATATTGCCATGCACCTCATGGGAAAAACCAATGCAAACTTCCAATCCAATGTGGATGCTGGAGACGACGTGATTGTGACAAACTGCGCAAAAATCACCGTCACCGGAAAGAAGTACGAGGAAAAAGAGTACCATCATCACTCCGGTCATCCAGGTGGATTAAAAACCAAAACGATGCGCCAGATTTGGGAAAAGGACGTTACGGAAGTGCTTCGCGCAGCGGTTTCCCGCATGTTGCCAAAGAACAAGCACCGCACGGCACGTCTGCTCCGTCTCACCATTTCCAAGTAACCTATGGCAACTGAAAAATACATCCAAGCTCTCGGTCGTCGCAAAACTGCAACTGCCCAGGTGCGCTTGTACCCATCGGGTTCTGGCAAAATGACCGTGAACGAAAAGCCATTCAACGTATTCTTCCCAACGGCAGAATTGCAGCGCATGGTGATGCGTCCGCTCAAAGAAGTTGGTGCTGTCGAAAAGTTCGACATTACAATCAAAACTTCTGGCGGTGGACCTGTCGGCCAAGCCGATGCATCACGTCTCGGAATTGCTCGTGCACTCGTTCTCTCCGAAGTAGAATTGAAAACAGCGCTCAAGGCTGCTGGACTCATGACTCGCGATCCTCGCAAGAAGGAACGTAAGAAGTTCGGAAAGCGCGGTGCTCGTCGCTCACCACAGTGGCGCAAGCGTTAATTGCAAAACAATGCTCCGATCCTGCAAAGGGTCGGAGTTTTGTTTGTGGAAAGAAGCGAAATGTGATAGGTTGCGTAGTCCAATTTCACGGACTTGGAGTAAGAAAAAATGAGAATGATTGTGGGCAAGGCAAGAGGCGACAAGAAGACCCTCGAGCAGGTGCGTGCAGGTGAATCGATCAAGTTCGATTCGTTCAGCACGCTCGACAAGACGCTGTACGAGCTCAAGGCGGTTGGCGAGGTTGTTGACGTGAACCCCGGTAACCTGATGGAACTCCAGAACGCGGAGGTCGTTTCTGGATCTGGGATTACGGAGATCTGCTACGCCCGGTACATGCCGGGAGAAGGAACGGTCATCGTGCGGATCGAGTGATGAACGACGCGTCGGCGCAGCTCCCAGTGGGCTGCGCCGATCGTGCTTTTCATGAGAACTGATCCTTTGGGGGTTGGGGAAAAGCAAAATGCAGAGCGTTGGGGTGTTCAAGAATAGAGTGTAAGACAATGTAAGACACTGCCTTACATGTTAAAAAAAGACGTACGCATCTCCTCATTTTCGCCCAGCACCTCAAAGGATCAGTTTATTTATTTTGCGACACTTGAGGATAGAATGTTTTGAGTCGGAGCTTCGTGTACAATGTATTCATTATGTTTATTGCGCATTTGCCAGCAGGTTTTCTTTTGACGCGGTGGCTTCAAAACAAATTTCAAACACCACGTTTTCTTTGGGTAGGGTTGTTGGCGAGCGTATTGCCGGACATCGACACGCTGTATTTTTATCTCATCGATCATCGTCAAACACCGCACCACGAATACTGGACGCACCTTCCGGTATTCTGGCTCTCGATCTGGGTAGTGATCATGATCGGAAATCTATTCCTTAGGAAACGCATCGTCTCGCTCATTTCGTTGCTCTTCTTCTCAAATATCTTTCTCCACCTTGTTCTCGACACATTCGTTGGAGGAATCTCTTGGGTATACCCATGGAGCACGTACAGCTTTTCTCTGGTGACAGTTCCTGCTACTCACGCATTCTGGGTACTAAGTTTTATCGCGCACTGGTCATTCCTTGTGGAATTGGCGATTATCGTTTGGGCTATTTGGGTATTGATGAAATCGAAAAAGCAGATTGAAGACTGATCCCGTTATTTTCCCCAGCGCACATACTGCTCATATGCACCAAGTTGCGTGTCCCAGCTGAGCGATTCAGTATCGGTGTACGCTTTGATTTCGTACAGCATTGATCGCAGCAGAGTTTCATTCTTTTCCTGCAGCAAATTCAGGGGAATATGGAAGTTGATCTTGGCAAAGCGTGACGTGTCGCGTTCGGCGAGAATTTGATCGATGCTGTTGGTAATCACGGTAATGTCGCTTGCATCAAGGGCGCAGTCTGGTGTGCAGGTACTCCGTCCTTCTGCGAGGCTTGAGAGCTCGCCAATGTCGCCACCCATGACTACGATTACCGGTTCAGAATCCGCGACGAAATCTTTGGCGTCCTTGAGTGGAATTGGATACATCCGATCACGAAGATTCGGTGGAATGGGGTCGTGATACGCCGTTTGAGCGATGTAGGAATTCGTCCAGCCATCTGGGCGCGCATCGAGCGGCATGGAGAGATAGCCAAAACCTGTAACGGCATCGTAGTAGGAAAATCCTGCCGCAGCTGCCCCAAGAATCCAATCCGCTGGTCCTGTTCCACCCGAAACTCCCTGATTATTCTCCGCACCAACCAGACCATCGATGAGCCCTTTGTTTTCGATGAAATCGGCGGTTAGGCTTTCAATCGTCGTTGTTTTCGCTGCTCCAAAATCACCGTGTGTTCCTACGCCATGACCGTTATCGATAACTTCTTGCAAGATGTTCACGTCCCAATTGATGTTTGCTTTCGCGAAAGATTGTTCACTTTCGAATGTGAGTTTTGCACCGTATTCGTCGAACAATTCCATCGCCCAGCGCATGTCGCTAACGTGTTTCGTAAAGAGATTTTGGTCCACGTCGTCTTTAAAATTGCCTTCCATGTGCGTCATGGTGGTAATCACGAATGGAGCAGTGCCTGTGTGTGTGAGGGCATCAGTGGCGGTCGATGAGGGCTTTGTTGCAGGAGACGATGGGGAAGTCGTTTCATTCACGAGCTGTGGTCGATACGGCAATGCGTCATTGCGTTGCGACGGTGGAAGGGTAATAAAAAATATCGCCGAGCTTACGAGAAGGACACTAACGCCACTGAGTGCCCAAATCCATACGGTTTTCGCGTCCATAATGAGGAAAAATATGATTGAATAATAGCACGAAATGGCGTAGAATTCGGATATGTCCAACTTGGCGAAAAACACCGCATTTCTTACGGCTGCGAGTATTGCACAGAAGGCGGTTGCGTTTATCTATTTTGCGTTACTTGCGCGAACATTGGGCAAAGAAAGTGTTGGCGTGTATTTTCTCACATTGGCGACGATCACGTCGGTGGCGGTGTTTGCGGATCTTGGCGTGACGTCGGTGCTTATTCGAGATATTGCCGCAGATCGATTGCGTGCTGCATCGATTCTTCAAAAAACCCTTGGAGTCAAATGTTGGGCAATACTCCTTGCTGTGCTCCTTGCTGTGGTATTTCCCATGACACTCTCAAACGATCCTGCGGGTTGGCAATTGGTGTGGCTTGCGATTCCCATCATGATCGCGGATTCGTTGTCGCTCACGTTTTATGGTGTGCTTCGGGGGATCGAGGAGCTTCGGTACGAGTCGATGGGAATATTCGTCGGGCAATCATTATCAACCATTGCAGGAGCGATGGTAATTTTTTCTCACGATGCCTCGTTGCCATTGTTGATTGGGGCATTATCCATAGGAAGCATATGGAACGCGGGATTTTCGGCGTATCACGTAGCACGACGTTTGCAACGGTCCGCATTTCTTCCACGGTTCGAACATATGCGACCGGTCATCGTGGCTGCATTCCCATTTTTTCTCGCGGCGGTATTTGTAAAAATATATTCGTCCGTTGATTCGTTCACATTGAAGGCGGTCATCGGCGATGCTGCGGTCGGGCTGTATAGCGTAGCGTACAAACTCACGTACGCATTTCAATTTTTACCTCTTGCGTTCATTGGCGCGTTGTATCCAAGAATGTCTTCTGTCGCGAACGATCCAGTGGAGCTCAAACGAACATTTCTCAACGCTCAGTGGTATCTTGCGCTACTCGTGTCGCCAATCGTGTTTGGTATTGCTGCGCTCGCGCCGGAGATTATCCAGACCGTGTATGGCGATGGGTATATCGATTCCATTCTTCCTCTCACGATTCTTATTTTTGTATTACTTCCGATTTTCTTCGATTTCCCCATCGGTTCCTTGCTCAATGCAACTGGTCGCCAAATGACAAAAACAAAAATCATGGGAGCAACGATGCTGATCAACATTGCGATAAATATTGTACTCATTCCGCGAATCGGAATTCCGGGTGCAAGTATTGCATCCATTATCAGTTTTATCGCAATGTTCGGAATGGGGATTTGGGTGCTTCGTCGGATTATTCCCATCACGACGGGAGAATGGTTCCGTACGATTGGCGGATTTATCGGATCGGGAATTGCTATGATGTTTGTGGTGCTCGCATTGAAATCCACCATGCCATGGATTGCGACGATTCCGATTGGTGCCCTTGTATTTGCTGCATTATCGATCGCGACACGGTCCATTACCAAAGCGCATTGGCGGCATGCACGGCAATTGATGCATCGATCCTAATATGGAGCGTTATCTTCTTCCCACTCCAGACTACCCTCCAAAACGCGGCGGAGTTGCGCGATATTTGGAGGCGCTCGTATCGACATTTCCAGAATCTATCGTTCCGTTGGTTTGGAAATCGATTCCCCGGTATCACGAAATGATGAAAGCATTCTGGAGCCATCGATCAGATTTTGACGTGATTGTAACGAGTCACGTTCTTCCAGTTGGAACCGCTGCGCTCATGTATCGTTTGCTGACGGGAACGCCGTATGATGTGATTCTTCACGGATTGGATTTTGACGCCGCTCGGTCCGTGCCCCGTAAACGATGGCTCATGAAAGCGGTGCTGTATTTTGCACGTCGAGTGTTCGCGAATTCACAATCACTTGCAAATGAAGCTGCGGTATTTGCTCATCGACCATGCGCAACGATGTATCCCTGTGTAAGCGATGCATTTGTGGAGGCTGCAGATGTACTGATTCGCTCGTCAAAGCCAGACGTCATTCGACTTCTCACCGTTGGTCGGCTCGTTGAACGAAAAGGACATCTCAAAGTGCTCGAAGCAATGAAATCGATTCCGAATGCACGATATACGATTGTTGGTGACGGTCCGATGAAAACCGTGATTATCGATGCGGTAAAATCGATGGGACTTGAGGATCGTGTCATGCTGCTTCCGCATGTTTCAGACGGAAAGCTTCCTGAAGTGTATGCAACGCACGATATTTTTCTCATGCCGTCCACAAAGTCGGAAGCCGACCGCGAGGGATTCGGTATCGTTGCCATCGAGGCAGGATTGTTTGGTATGCCGGTGATCGCGACCAATCAACCCGGAGTTGACGAAGCGGTGATTAATGCGCAAACAGGAATGCTCATCAACGACACTATCGCAGATTTCGTTGCAGCAATTACCACGCTCGGCACCGATGCTGCACTGCGTGATCGGCTCGGTGCATCCGGACGAGAGCGAGTGTTGAAAGAGTTCACACGGGAGAAGACGATGGGGAAATTTCGCACGAACGGATCGGTGGACGGTGCCTTGGTTTCCGTCGTTATTCCAACATATCAGCACGCGAATACCGTTGGCAGATGTATCGAATCCGTGCTTGGTCAGACGTATCGGAATATTGAGATCATTGTTGTCGACGACGGATCAACGGACGACACGGCTAGCGCTCTTAAGGTTTTCGATACAACAATTCGCGTCATTCACCAAAAGAACGCTGGAGCAAATCCGGCACGGAATCGTGGATTCACAGAGGCAAAAGGGGAGTTTGTGGTGTTTTGTGA
>CALRAI010000015.1 GCA_943350635.1 Candidatus Uhrbacteria bacterium | reverse complement strand
AACACATCGTGGTTCCGGCCGAACAGCTGGCCGATCACCGATTTGGCGTACTCTTCCGGATCCGAGTGCTTCGGCATCCGGAACTCGCCCGGGAACACCTGAGACAGATCGGCATCGATCACCTCCAGAGCGTCACGCTCGTCCTGCGTGAGGTACGCCGAGTGCTTGGGTTGAAGCGGAGCACGCTCGAGAGCCGTGCCACCACCGTTCGCGCTTACGGCGCCGAAGCTGAGGGAGAAGCCCCCAGGGAGATCCTCTCCCTGCTCGCAGGCGATGCGAACACGCCGGAGACGCGCCTGATCCAGATGCTGCCGTCGATCGCGCTTCGTGAAGACATCGTAGTACTGGAGGAACCGCACCAGCTCGCTGGCAGACGAATCCTCACCGTACGCCGTACGTGCAGCGGAGCGGATCACACCGACGATCTCGTTGGTGTCTGCGTAGCCATTGCGGCCGTGGCTTGCGATGAGCGCCGCTTCCACCGCCTGGAACTGCGGAGGCGGATTGGATGCGGTGCGGTAGCGAGTGGAGGAACGTGGCGGAACGGAGTGTTGCCCGGGGCTGGACTGGCCAGCGGTAGCGGAGGTGGGGGAACCGAGGGAGGAACGCTGAGGAGCACCGGAGGACATGATGAGAGAACCTGGGCTGTGGATGTACACCATGAAATGGTGCATCGGGTTCAGAAAACCCGAATCTGCAATATAAGCCAATTTTTTCAAAAAAGTCAATGATTACGTCATTCTACGTCGATATTTCAAAGAGCTTCACCGCATTCGCCGTAGTAACTCGTGCCACCTCCTGCACCGAAATACCTTTCAAATCCGCAATCGCTTGAGCAACAAGCGCAACATTCGCAGGTTCGTTTCGCTTACCGCGAAGTGGCACGGGGGAGAGGTACGGACAGTCCGTCTCGATCATCATTTGTTCCAAGGGAATCGACCGAACGGCACTGGCTACAGATTTTCCAAAGGTAACGATTCCCGTAACCGAAATTAAAAAACCAAGCTCGGAATACTTCGCTGCATCATCCACAGTGCCGGTAAAACAATGAATCACTCCCCTACGTTCGATTCCTCCACGTTCGATCTCCTCAGCGATGAGTGATCGCATATCGTCATGAGCGCCAGTCACATCAGCAGTTGCACCACCACGGCAATGAATGACCACAGGTTTGTTGTGTTTTGTTGCAAACCGTAATTGCTGACGAGCGACGTTCTGCTGATCGCACTTGAAATCATCGATATCCATTCCCTCTGGAACACGAGAGTAATCAAGACCGAACTCACCGATCGCCACAACTTTTGGATGACTCACAAGCGCATCGTATCGCGCTTCATCAAATTCCCTTTCCGGCGACGGCGCAGTGTGCGTCTCTTCATTCTCATCTACAAAGCTATGATCGTGCACATGACCAGGATGAAGGCCAATTGTGCACCACACGCCGTCGTGCTGCTCGGCGAATTCAATTCCAGAAACACTCGTCGCAAATTTTGTTCCAACGGTAATTAATGAAACGCCATTATCCCGAGCACGTTGAAGCACTTCGGCACCGTCGGCACTAAACGCGGGGAAATGAAGATGAGCGTGAGAGTCAACAAGAATCATAATAGCCCAGCGCTACTCTCAAAATCCACCGCTCTGCCGATAGCCACGGACGACAGGATCGACGTCCGCAAATCTCCAACAGGAATAAGCGTTACCGCGATGTATGCCAGAACAAGAATGGCCACAACCGTTTGCGCAAGTCCAAACACCGCACCAAGAATACTATTCACCAAATTGACGAATGGAATGATGGCGACGACTTTTCGAACAAGGTCAAGTGCATCAACGATATATCCCGCAACCCTACTTGCGATCAGTGCAACAATACAAAAAACAACGATTGTGACCCACGGATGATCGGAGAACGTTAATCCGTACGAATCATGCAGCCACTGCATAGCATAAAAGGACACGGCGATACTCGCGATCAGCGCTAACAAACTTCCTGCAGAACGCACAAATCCACTTCGCCAACCTGCAAACGCCATGAGGAACGCAAACACGACGAGAAGAATATCAACGATCGACATACGCAAAAATTATCGATCTCTTCGCGGGAACAACGGTTCTCCTGCTACCAGGATATCACTTTCGTACCGACGGAGGATTTCTGCAGCAGCAGTAGGAATAACCGGTAACAGCGTAGTACCGATCCAGCGGATCATCGCCGCAAGATCGGACAAACATTTCTTTGCAGCATCACGATCAATCTTGACGAGTTTAAATGGTTCATCGGTGGCAATTTTCACATTCGCTGCATCGACAACAGAAAAAACGGTATCGACATACGCACGGAAATCGTAATTTCGAATTGCATCATCAAGTGAGTCCTCATACGTCGAATACGACCAATCCGATCGATCCAATCCTTCTGGAAAACTCTTCGCAGCCATTGCAGAAACACGACTGACTAAATTGCCCAAGCCATTCGCGAGTTTTGTCGCAAACAGAATCTCGAACTGTTCTTTGGAATAATCTCCGTCTTGCCACGCTGGCAAGCCGCCGAGTAAATACAGTCGCACCGCGTCGGTTCCGTATTCGGCAACGAGATCGTACGGATTGATCACGTTTCCAATAGACTTACTCATCTTTTGTCCGTCCGCAGTAATGTATCCGTGAATAAATACTTGTTTCGACGGTGCAATACCGGCGGACATAAGCATCGCCTGCCACATCGCCGTTTGCTGACGAAGATTATCTTTTCCTGCAACTTGCACACTTGGCCATGCAGCATCGAATACCGATCCAACCGTCGGCCAACCAAGTGTAGAAATATAATTCACCAACGCATCAAACCACACATACATCACCTGTGTTTCGTCCCCCGGTACTGGCACGCCCCACGGCATTTTGGAAGCAAGGCGCGAAATACTAAAGTCATTCAATCCCCCCTCCACAAATGTCCGAATCTCATTCATCCGCGCACGTGGCATCACAAAATCTGGCTGATCGCGATACAAATCAAGAAGTTTCTGCTGATATTTTGAAAACGCAAAGAAATAGTTTTCCTCCTCCATCAGATCGATTTCACGATTGGGGTGATCCGGGCATTTTCCGTCGACGAGTTCGGAGTCCGTTTTTTCCAACTCACATCCAACGCAATACTTTACGGAATATTCTTTTTTGTAGATATCGCCGTTTGCGTTACATCGATTCCAAAATTCCTGTGCGGCCGCAATATGATGATCGTCCGTCGTGCGAATGAAATGCGTGTAGGAAAGATTGAGCGCCGTTTTTAATCCTTCAAATTTTGCCGCGTATGCATCGCAATACGTTTTAGGTTCGAGCCCGGCCTCTATTGCCTTCTGATAAATCTTCAATCCATGTTCGTCGGTTCCTGTGTTGAACACCACATCGAATCCGCGAGATCGATGATATCTCGCCAACATATCGGCTTGTACGATCTCTAATGCAAATCCGATGTGTGGATCTGCGTTAACATACGGAAGCGTAGTAGTAATGGAATATGAAGGCATAGGATTTTAGTCATTGCGAGCACAGCGAAGCAATCTAGGTCATCTGGATTGCCGCGTCGGGATTACCCTCCTCGCAATGACGAGTTACAGATATATTTATCGTTCAACCACAATCACAAATTCTCCTCGTATGCTTGTGCGTTCAAGATCGGCGATGATGGATTCTGCAGTACCACGATATATTGTCTCATGAATTTTTGTGAGCTCTCTGCACACAATTAACTTTCGTTTCAAACTTTTCATCGCTTCCAATGTTTTAACAATGCGATGCGTAGATTCGTACATCACGACGGCGTGATCGATGGCGCCGATTTCACGGAAAAATTTCTCACGACCCTTTTTATTTGGTGGAAAGCCAACGAACGTGAATCGATCAAGGGCAATACCTGCAATCGACAATGCCGCTACTGCAGCACTCGCTCCAGGAATTGGCGAAACCTTCACGCCAGAAGCCACAGCGTCCGCAACAAGAAATCCACCAGGATCGGAAATACATGGCGTACCAGCATCGGTAACAAGTGCAATATCAATTCCAGACGCTAATTGATCCACGATTTTCTTGCGCGCTAATGCATCGGTATGTTCATGAAACGCCAGGAGCGTTGGACGAACTTGAAGATGCGCCATAAGTTTACTCGTCACTCGCGTATCCTCACACAACACAATCTCCACCTCCGAAAATATCGCTTTTGCGCGCTCGGTGACGTCGCCCAAATTCCCGATGGGTGTTGCAACGATATACAACATATCCGAATTATTCTTCAACAACGTTGCTTGTTGCCGCCTTCCATGTGGGATGCATTGCCGCCAAACAGAACCAAAATCCACGAACTGAAGGAATTTCCACAAGTTGTGTGCCCTTCATGTCACCGCTTATAGCCAAGCCTCGTGCGTTCCATACGCTGCCAGTGGCAGTATCAGTAAGTCGCTTCTTCGCGAAATCAAATGCAAAAGCTTCCGATGTTTGAAAGACACGAATCGCATCAATCGCGTAGTCGTACACCGCAAGCATCGGTGCCTCACCAAGCTTCGCGGTCATGATTCCTGTTCCTTTCAAAACCTCAGTAGCAAAACCAAGCCCTCCTGCTGCATCACCAATTCCGTACACCACCCATTTCGACGTAAAGTCGGGACTCATGTGATTCAACGGGAAATACACGCCTTTACTCGTATCGTATCCACCGTACGGGTGCCGCGCATAATCACGAGCAATTCCCGTGTCCGTGGATAAAACCGATCCCGATGGATACAGCGCTTTCCAAGTGCTCCAGTCCATCATTTGTGACGGAACAACGGTGAGTGATTTTCCGATCATCGATCCCTGGACGGCGGTTCCCAAAGCCTGCACCCACAATGAACCAGTCTCCTCATCCTTCAAAATTGTATTGTTGTTGTACACCTGACCTGTTGCAGAAAACGAAAGCGTTTTTATTGCCGGAAAATTATCAAACGACGTATCAAGAGATCGTTCGTACACAATTCCCGTTCCACACAGCGGACAATACGTAATCGCAACGTCCGTTCCACCAATCGTGTCATTCACCACCCCGTGCCAGTTCATAATCTGAACCGGGTAATAACGATGCTCACCATTGATTGCAATATCGATTCCCATCAATCTATCCGCAATAACCGAATCCGAAGCAAGAACGGAGGAATATTTCGGGTTCGTCAGCGCAGGAATTCCGCCCTCAAGCACACCGCCGTCGTACAGCTGATCGTTAGGAATAAGCGACGTGACACCATCACGAGTAATCGCCGAAGTATAGATTCCCCCATCAAGTGCTGGCCACGCCGCATCGGCAACTTGCTTGGACTGATACGCGCCGTAAGCCCAATACAGTCCACCAATAACGACGATTGCCCCAAGAAACAGACCAAGATTTTGTTTTTGTGTTGGCGACATAGATGGGTACAGGGTACTTGATATTGGCGAATGTGAAAAGTGAATATAGGAGTAGAAATGAGAAATTCGGTGCTCGAAAATGAAAAAATGATAAATTAGTGTCGTAAAACGTTGGAATTGGGAATGCGTATGAATGAACTGAACGAATTCTTTTAAGGGGGTGGCGAAAAGAACTGGGTGAATCTGATTCCTTTGATGGGGTTGAGAAAACAGAATGGCTCGGTGAAGCGTCGACTATTGCGTTTTCAACGGCATAGTGCAGATTTTGGCGTTTTAAAACTTCGTGTTGTGACGCTGCACAAGAGCGTAATCGACACATCTCGATCGTAAACGTCATAATATTATGACGAGCAGCTATACCTGAAGCCAGTGACCAACGTGGAATACCATCGAACACGAATCCGACGTCAATAATGCAACTCAGTTGCATTAGCAGAACCCTTGTTTTGAAATCGAATACCCCAGCTCACATTTTCACGGGCGGCTTTGTGCGATGCATCATTTTTCACACACCAACCCATTCAAAGAATCACTTCCCCTTCATCATCTGCAAACCCCCTCAAAAGCATCAGTTTCATCTTGTTTCTCGTCTGAGAACATGCTATACTTTACTCATCGGGTAGGTTCTTCCCAAGGGACGAATCATATCGGATGACGCAAAAGGCTACGCGAAAGCGTGGTTTTTTGTTTTTCTCCGTTTTGATACAATGCATCGTACCGGACTACTATGGGCCAGTGGGGAAATTTGGTAGCCTACCCGAATTGTCATCCGAGTGGTACGGGTTCAAGTCCCGTCGGGTCCAAGGTCCGGCAGATTCAAAATTTTTAATGTATAGTGTCGTAAAACTATGATCTCCATCAACAAACCCGCACCAAGTTTTGAAAACATCACGTCGTACACCAAGGGCGAATTCACCAAAACAAGCCTGAGTTCATATGCCGGTGGTTGGGTGGTGCTCTTTTTCTACCCCCGCGACTTCACCTTTATTTGCCCAACGGAAATTAAAGGATTCCAAAAACACGAAGCGGACTTCGCTTCCCTCAACGCCAAAGTACTCGGCGCCTCCACAGACAGCGAATGGAGTCACAAAGCATGGTTCGAGCGCGACTTGCCCGAAATCGCCTACCCTATCCTTGCCGACACCACCCAATCAGTTTCCCGAAGCTACGGCGTACTAAACGACGACGACGGCAGCAGTGACCGCGGCCTCTTCATCATCGACCCCTCCGGCATCGTAAAATACGCATTAATCTCGGCCGGCTCCGTGGGCCGCTCCGTCAAAGAAGTCCTCCGCGTCCTCCGCGCCCTCCAATCCGGCGACCTCTGCCCCATGGAATGGGAACTAGGAGAAAAGACATTAGGAAAGGCGTAATGATTTGTTCGAGATACAAAACATCGGAGCCAATACGGCTCCGATGTTTTGCTATCGCTTTCGTACAAGTCCATCAAGAATCCTTCGATCCATGGAATCTGTATTGTTATTTTGAGCAAACCAAGCAGACATTGCAATAATTGTTTCAGGACCCGTTGGAGCAACACCAAGCTGCTCTTTGCGACGATGCACTCGGAGTGCGTCCATGACGCCTTTCAACGCCATGCGTTTCATAAGATGATAATTCTCGATATTCTCCAATCCAGGTAGTACATCCGGATTACCTGCAACGAAATTTTGACGATCTTTTAAACCATTCTTCCAATTCCGAGGCCGAACACGCGTTCCTTCCGCCGTGCGGTGATGAATAAGCGGCTCAGAAGAAGAAGAGATCCCATTCCAAATATCTTCGTGCCCATGAATAGCGTCCGCAGAAAAAAGCTCATCAGCAATTCGCGATTCAACAGCGCTGCGAATAGTATCCCTCCTCCAATGCGTTGGATTACCAGACGAATCTCGTTGCAACGTCGTAACGTACTCTTCAAGAATAAAGCCATGTTTTCTGTCACGAAGTGGGTCGTCACTAAATTTCCTTGCATATAAATACTGCCCCTCAAACTCCTTACCAGGATACAGTTTCATAAACTTTGACTGAATCGTTCCGGAAATACCATTATCAATAACGATAATTTTCTTTGCGCGATCAACGCCAAGTTCATTCATGTACGTTCGCAGGTCATTATCATTTGAATTCAGCGCCAGATTTCGTGAAACATTCATGTATTGAATTTGATCAGCGGTGATTTTTGGATATCGTTCCGGATACATATTCAACATCTGTCGCTGTACCAAAAATACCGCAAGAGCGTCTCGGCCGGTACAAAGGTTCAGTGTGCCAGCGGGACTTTTGTTCAAACGTTCCAGCGTATGCTCGGCAAACTTTACCACCAATGGCCCATAATAATCTCGACTCATTTCATACAGTCGTACCGCCGGAGCCTTCAACGCATCAGGCGTTGCGTCTTTTCTTGATCGTTCAAAATACTCTTCTGCACCGCCACGTAAATACTGATTTTGGGCGCTGAGTGCCGCCTTGGCATATTCAGGAGAATTTGGTTGAAGCTTATTCCACTCCATGACCTTCTGCGTTCCAGTGGTATCATGAAAAACTACCCCACGTAATCCAACCTTCGCAGGAGCCTGCTGATCATTAGCGTGGCTATCTCCGACATGAATCGCTCGAGATGGATCAATACCGAGTCGTGAATACGCTTCGCGAAAAATAGTGCCATTCGCATCCTTAGGGCTCTTTTCAAATCCCACCTCGGAAGACACGACAACAACATCAAAATATTGCCGCAGACCAAATTTCTTCAAGAGCTCTTCAACAGATTCTTGACGATACGGATGATTGGAAATGACCGCTAGCTTTTTTCCGGATTTTTTCAACTCCTCAAGTACAGTTTTTATTCCAGGAATAACAACAGCAGTATCTGCATCAATATTGATATATACCCTCTCAAGTCCTGCCGCAAGTTGTTCATTCTCACCCGGTGCAAGTTGGCGATTCTGTTTTCTCGATAAAATATCAATCATGACACAAAATGCATCCATCGCTTTAAAATCTCGTCCCTGATCGTGTGCTGGTTTCTTAAACTGCCTATACCAAACGTCATCCCGCAAAAGGCGATATTCATCTTCAGTAATTGCGAACCCATGTTGCCGGAGGTATTCAGAGCCCTGTGAATACATGAGCGTCTTTCGTTCCGTACTTGTTGACGTCCACTGAACGAGCGTGTCGAACATGTCGTATGTTACTGCCTGAATATTTTCTCCCGCGCGGCGTACATAGCGAAGCACATCACTGTGCTGTGAAACCTCCGCAGGAGGCTGAGGATTTTCTAATTCGCGCAATGTTCCCTCATAATTATGCTGAAGTCGATCCGTATACGAACTTACATCAATCGCGACATCAATAACCCGCGCACGATCGATAAACGATCTTCGTGGCTGACCATCAGGTCTTTGTGGCCACTGCAGTCCCGACAGTCCGGCAGTCTCAAGATGATGATACCCTTCCAAAATATCACGAATCCGATTCTTATATTCAAGAAATGTAGGCGCATCAATCCCGGCAAACTGCGTTATTCGATTAAACGCAGCGAGCCTTCTTGCATTAAATGCGGTCAAAACCTCTTGTGGTTTTCTAGCAGGAAAACATGCAGCAAGCGCATCAAGTTGTAATGGTTGAAGTTTTCCTCCAAACACCTTAGCGATAACGATAGCGGGTTCCCGTCCTATCGTCCCTCGTTCAACAGCAATAGCAAGAGACACAGACCTCTGCGCAACATCGTTTCTTTCTCGAACAAAACGCTCAGTCACTGAATGCTCACCCTTCATTTCAAACGAATGCAACGAACTTCGAAGGACCTCTCGAACATCCTCGTAAAATCGCCCTGCATGAATAACCGCCTGAATACCGCGCTGCCGTTGGACGTCCGCCGATTCTGGCTGCGGATTGTGAAATTCATGCAGACGCTTGTATGCCATATAATCCATTACGAGTTCAACAAGAACACCTGAATTGCCTTAACAAAAGTATCGAGATCCTGATTCCGGAAATCTGGATTTTCCACAAAACACGCAGAAGCAACAAGAATGACATCTTCTCTTTCCCCACTTTCCATAAGTGGAGAAAGGTGTGGAGAAAGAATATTTTCATCTTCTGGAACAACAGTCCCTCCATCTCGAGCAACCTTTTTACATGCACCGTCAATTGCCTGTAATGTCGTCATGAAATTTCGCTGTTCCCCCGGAGCAATTCCCTGCAACATAACCTGAAGAAGACCGATTTTTTTATCCTTCAATTCTTGCGAGTCTGCAACAAAAGCAGCATCTGCAAATTCACGAATAGTTGCGACCTGAGCTCCTCTCTCTCGGCCTCTAGAAGACTCTCTTCCACTCTCGGAGCCTGACTCTGTGCCAGACTCACTTCCGGAGCTCACTGGTGGTTCCGGTTCTGGACCCGGGCCCGAACCTGGTCCGCTTCTTCGCCCCGGCGTGAGAGGCTCCAACGGTGTGCGACGACGAACAGGAACAATCCAAGGTACTGGAATATCGTGAGGGGCGCTGCCTGGAGGGAGAGCGATCTGAGTGAGATCGTTTGGAATGCATTCGCCGGTGCTTACCGATGTGATACCAGAAGTAATGCCATCGCCCTTATGAGTAGCAAGAATGAAAAGATTGTTGACATGGTTGGCGTCAGTACCAGCGGAAAGCCCAACCTCTGCATGGAATCCCTTAAATATCGCGTGGCCATTTTCAACTTTGAAAAATGTTTTCGCAATATCGGAATCTGGATCAATCACGAACTGACCTTGCTGATTCGACATAACCTCAGCAACGGTACCCTGAGAACCCTTGCTCATCGATAAGAGTAAACGGATTTTACGCTCAACAATTTCTGCAGGAGCATTATGATGAACGCCGTCATGAAACGATCCGGCGGGAAACATATTTTCCATGGTCATCACAATGTTCCCTTGTGAATCCAGCCCCGTTCCACCAACCCCACCAAATTCTAGCTCTAATTCGTTGTGATCAGCGCCAAGCCATTTCTGCATATCAGCAGAAAAATGCATTGGAGTGTCATTATCGTCCCATCCAAGACGATGAATTTTCTGATTTCCATGGTGCTTAAACCATTCCCAAATTCCCTCCTTATGTTCCACCATCGATCCAGGAGCATTCGTCCATCCTGTTGTTTCCACAACTGTTCCCCCCATACCCTGCAGTTTGGCGATCGATGCAGCATCAAGATGATCGCTACTATCAAGATGCAAACCAGTAGCGATAGCAGGACGACCACCAACAATCGATTCCAACGTAAAGGAACCATCAGCCTGCGGAGCAAGATGCGTGTCGTGTGGAAGCGAAAATGAGGAACCGCCGATATGCTCAATAACCGGAGCACCAGCCGCAACTGTCGGTGCATTATTGAAATATTCCTTCAGCGCATGCACAGCACTACCAACAGTGGTATCTCCACCGCTCGCCAACGCCCAAAGATCATGAAGCACCAAACCAACACCAGCACCAATCACCACATTCGTCGCTCCACGCTTCAATGCTTGACGCTGCGACCAATCGGCAAACTTTTTCTGCTGTTTTCGCGAATCGCTTTCTCGTCCAAACAACGCGTCCTCACGCAATCCCAACTGATTATCGTAATACGATTGAAACGTTGCGTACGTGGATCTATCGATGGCACCAGTAGCGTCGCCGTCATACATTTCCCGAAGCGCCGCCTTCAATTGCATGCGAACCATATCAAGGTTGCGTCGCTCTACTTCCGCATCCGCCATGTTCGAGTAGCTTAAAAGGTCAACGTTCTGACTATTACTCAGACGAATACGCGCCTCAATGTCCGCCAACACGTCAACGGCCTGACCAAGACGAACACCCTGACGTAACGTTCTTTCAGATGGATCAAAAATTGCCAATGCGTCTTCCGCTAATTGCCTTGCACTCGTACGTGCAAGCTCGAATTCCTGCATCTCCTTCCTACGAGGCTGATCCGTTTCATTTCTACGAATCGCAAGAATCTGAGACTTAATCCGTTCTCGTTCAGAGAAATTAATCCAGGACGTGTTTCCAAGCTGAGTATTAAGATCTGCCAACCGTGCTCGCATCTGCTCTGGGGACTCCTGCTCACGAAGCTTTGCACCCATTGTTGTTTCACGCTCGTGCAATGCCTGTTCACTTCGCAAGCGTCCTTTCTCCTTCCACCAACCATACACACCAGACACCAAACCAGAACCACCGAATGTCACTAACTTTCCAACAGTGCTGCTCAAACCAGAGCGTACGACCATCTGGCCAATACCAACCGTGGCAGCTACGGCTACCGCAATTTCATTTCGAAATGCTGCGAGAACACCACCAACCACACCACCATCCTTACCCCATCGTTCCAATTTTTCTAAAGCTGAATCCACCAAATTCTTCTCTCGTTCCGTTCGTGCTCCAAGCTTTGCACGAGCAACCACAATATCCAGATCGATATCAAGATTTTCCATTCCTCCTGCTGCAGCAGCATGCTGACGAACCTGATCCGCTAACCGATCCAAATTGTCCGCATACATCATGCCTTTGCCCTTTGCCTCACCAGCAAGCGCATTCGCTTCCTTAAAAATGGCGTCCTTCCGACGTTTCAACTCCCGCGCGTCCATGGCGGGGTTGGCAGCGTATTCCTTAATCAGATCGACAAGCTGCGCTTTCACAGCCTGTTCTTCAGGAGAATCACCAAATTGTCGTCGACGCTCACCCTTTCCGTTCTTGCTATCTTCGCTATGCAAAAATTCTGCCTCATCCTGAAGAATACGATCAATCGTTGCATCCGTAGCCTTCACGTGCGCATCTCTACTCAAGCCATGCGCTGCATACACATTATCTTCTGCCAATACTTTTGCGCGACCTCGTGCAATGCCTCGCTGACGATACTCCTCGTATGCAATATTGTGCTTAAAGAACTTATCCCACATTCCAGCAGCGCCCTTTTCCGCATGAAGTTCAATTTCCGCAGCATCACGAATGGCATCGTCAGCCGAATCAGAAATATCGGCCGCTCCATAACGCAACGAAACTCGATGGATCGGCCCAGTGGGCGCCGTTCGAACAACAGTAGACCCAGCCGGTGGAACTACTGGTGGGCGAACAGGAGGACGGGGGCCAGAACCTGTTGGTACTGGAGTTGGCCCGCCAGGTGGCGGCGTTACGTGCTCACGAGCAACCGCTTCGATACGTTCCAGCTGAAGCGAGGCAATCGATTCTGTTCGTATACCGTTGGATACCACAACCGGAGCACCATCAGCACCCTTAGTAATATCAACGATACGCCACACTTCACCGCCTATTTCAATATGATCACCATGACTAAGGCGTCGTCCATACTCCGCTTGAATTTCTACGGCATGCTCTGGTGTGTCAGAAGGATCCACATAGCCACGCACTCGATTCCAAATACGCTCTAAGGAAAACTCGTTGATCCGCTTTGGGGTTATTTCCCCACGCTCATGTAATCCAGCCATAGAATTAGCTTAAGTACGAGGTACGGAAATCCATGAGTGTTCGAGCGAACACGTCTTGATAGTTCGGCACATTGCTCATAAAGAATTCACGAACAATGTCTACCTCCGCGTCGGCGTCCATAAGATCGTTAAGCTCCCCTACGCGTTCCGCATCCAACAACACCACCATTTCCGCATTTAACCGCTCGCCGATCCGTGTCAGTAAATCCGATCGAAGTTCCGCAAGCACAGCCTCATCAACTCCAGTTAACCCACGCTCTACAAGTAAATTCTCCACGAACTGGTCGATTGATGGTTGTGCCATACCAAAAAGAAAAGAATATTGATTCTAGTATAACAAAATACACACCCCATCGACGCGACGAGGTGTGTATTGTTTTTTTTACATTCTCTCTACAAGTTCGACGAGTGTGCGCACACCATGGCCAGTTCCACCTTTGCCGAGGTAACTCCCCATTGGCTTCTCCGCGAACGCCGGACCAGCAATATCGAGGTGAACCCACGGCAAGCCGTCCACGAACTCCTCAAGGAACAATCCAGCCGTGAGCGATCCGCCGTAGCGTGATGTAGGAATATTTCTCAGGTCGGCGATTTCAGATTCAATCAACGATCGGTATCGCTTCTCGAGTGGCATGCGCCACATCTTCTCCCCCGCATCCTCCGCCGAATCGAGCACCGCTTGCGCCAAGTCGTTGTTGTTACTCATCAAGCCCGTAATCTCCTCCCCCAGCGCCACGACACATGCTCCAGTGAGCGTTGCGAGATCCACCATCGCCGTTGGCTCGAGTTTCTTCGCATACGTCAGCGCATCGGCCAACGTGAGTCTGCCCTCAGCATCGGTATTCAAAATCTCGATCGTTTTCCCATTACTTGCCTTTACAACATCCCCCGGGCGAATCGCCTTTCCCGATGGCATGTTTTCCACCGCAGCAACAATGCCATGTACCTCGCATCGTGGCTGGAGCTGACCAAGCACCGTAAAGAACCCAAGCACCGCCGCAGCTCCTGCCATGTCGCACTTCATGGTCATCATCCCGTCCCCCGGCTTAAGCGACAATCCACCAGAATCAAACGTTACGCCTTTGCCGATAACCGCAAGACGTTTTCGAGTCGATCGTTCCGGCATGTATGTAAGGTGCAAAAACTTCAACGGCTCGTCCGATCCATTCCCTACAGCAACATACGATCCCATTCCAAGCGCTTCACATTCTGCCCTATCGAGTACCTTCAACGAGAAGTTCTTTCCTGCCTCCTTCACAATCCGTTCCGCAGCTTCTGCGAGCGCAGACGGCGTCATCACTTGCGCAGGCATATTGACGAGATCACGTGCCACCGCAACTCCCCCAGCAATCGCACATCCTCGTTCCACGGCACGACGCACGCGCAACACATCGCGACCCTCTTTAATAACGAGCGTCATCTCCTTCATGCGCTTGGCACCATTCTTTTCCTTGTAGGTATCGAATGCATAGTCCGCAAGCTGTGCTGCAACCACCATCGCCTCAGCCACATCCGCAACATCGCCTTCGTCGGAAACAGGAATCTCTACCGCAATCGATCGCGCGCCAAGTCGTCGTGCACAAGCAACAACTGCACCGATCATTTCACGCGCCGTCTCGAGCGTTGCATCTGCCGCCGATCCCAACCCCACAATAACCACATGATGATGGGCGGCATCGTGAACATCAATCGTCATCATCTCATTTGGTTTGGCCGAAAAGTCGTGCGCCTTCATAAGACGAAGCGCGGTTTTGCGAAGTGATTCTGGCAATCGCTCAGCAACACTTTCGGCAAGATTGGCTTCTCCCGCAAACACCGGTAACACGAGCACATTCGCGGAAGCCGCAAACAGGTTCATTTTTTGTCCAAGGATATTCATAGCATTATTCATAATCCTCCGATTAGATACTCTTTCATCTTAGTCACAAGTTCGGGCACATCGCAACCATGAACATCCCCATAAAGTACGTTCATCGGCATAATCGCCACGGTTGGGCCTTCCTTACAACGATCCATGCATGAAACGGACAGCACCCGCACCGGCAAACCCGCTGCTTTCATGGCTTCTTTTATAGCAGCTCGAAGCCCAGGCTCCGTAACACCGCACGATTCCCGACCGTCGTCCCTACGGTTTTCGCACACGAGAACAAAGGCTTTGTGTAGATTTTGGCTAATCTCATGCATATTTGTTGAAGAATTGGTTGACGATACCTCGCTAGTAAGGCATACTCTACACCATCATTGATTCACCTTTCGACTATGCCAAGCCGCCACCACCTCTCACGAAAGTCCCAAAACGCTCTTTTCGCCATCAAACGCGAGAAGGCTTTTGCCACCCACCGCAAGTCCAAAGCCATCCGTATGCGAAAGCTGGAAGCTAAGGCAGCAGCAAAAACAGCGTAGGCTACAAAAAACTCTCCGAGTAATCGGAGAGTTTTTTTGTTTGGTCGATCTTTGGTCTAGGCTTGCGCAAAGGTTTTTACCGATGCGAGCACATCGGTTCGAGGAACCTTTGTCGCTTCTGTCGCCGTACGTTCTTTCCACTCCACAACAGATTCCGCGAGCATTCTTTTGCTCACGGTCAGGCGAAGTGGCAATCCCATCAAATCGGCATCACCGAATTTTGCTCCAGCCGTTGTATCGCGATCGTCGTAGAACACACGAATTCCTGCTGCACGAAGCTCATTATACAAACCGTCAGCCGCCTCGACCGATTCTGCATCTTCCCCAATACGTACAAGGTGGACGAGTGCTGGCGCAATACTCTTTGGCCAAATCATCCCTTTCTCGTCGTGCGATGCCTCAACGATGGATCCAACAAGCCTACTTGTTCCAATACCGTAGCATCCCATTAACACGCGCTGACGCTTGCCTTCCTCATTCGTAAATTCGAGTTCGAACGCGTCCGAGTACTTTGTTCCAAGATCGAAGATGTTTCCTACTTCGATGCCCTTGGTCTTCACCAGCACAGCATTACACGTTGGGCACGCGTCGCCCTCGTTATGCGTAGCGATCTCCGAGTTCTCTCCAAACTCACAAGAATTACATGCAATAAGCACATCCTCACCAGCATCGGTGATTGCCTGGAATTCATGAGAAAGATTTTGCGTAAACACGCCACCGCTAGCCTGAACAACCTTTACTTGCAATCCGCATCGATTGTATGCGCGAACATATGCCTTGAGTGTTTTCTGATAGAACGCAGACAGATCTTCTTGGTTCGTATGAAAACTATACATATCCTTCATCCGGAATTCTCTGCCACGAAGCACGCCGGACTTTGCCCGAAGCTCATCACGAAACTTGGTATTGATCTGATACGTCGCCAGCGGCAAGTCTTTATATGATTGCACAAACTTTTTCACGAGCGGCGTCACAACCTCTTCGTGAGTACAACCGAGAGCGTAATCCTTTCCCGTTTGCGACTTCAGCTTGAACAACACATCCACGCCCTCCCAACGATTCGTCGTATCCCAATATTCCTTTGGCTGAAGGGATGGCATAAAAATCTCACTTGCTCCAAGCGCGTCCATTTCCTCACGAACGATCTGCTCGATGTTCCGAAGAACGGCCAAGCCAAGAGGCAACCACGTGTACACACCAGCCATTTCCTGGTCGACGAATCCGGCCTGAGTTAAGAGTTTGGCATTGATCGACTCGTTATCGGCCGAGGTCGATTTCGTGGATTTTGAAAAGATTTTCGAATAGCGCATAAAAAAGAAATCGAGGAACGAATGTTACGATGGTACCGGAAAACGAGAGATGTCGCAAAAGCAAACGGAGCCCTACGTAGGACTCCGTTCGTGGTTCACTGTGAAGTGTGGCGCGCTAGCAGGCGACGCCTGGATTGTGGCGCATCACCGCGTTGGCCACGGCGCACTCGATTTCCCGCACCGCGGACCAATCCTTGGTAGCAATGCACGCACGATAGTCCGCAAGATCCTTCTGGTACGGACCCATGATGAGCATCGCCTCGATGGCACCAACCGGGATGCTCAGCTCAGCAAGCCGGGCACGCTCTTCGTCCGACGGCGGAATGAACGGCACGTCGCCGTGCTCGTCGTGCATCACCCAGCGGGCGGTGCAGTACGCGCGGTAGCACTCCTGATACCGCTTACGGATACCTTGGTTGCGCGGGAGAAGGAGCAGAAGCTCCACGTTGATGGTGTCGAGAGACCAAAAGGCGAAGGCCGCCAGGGAAAGACGCATGTGCACCTCGGGAAAATGTGCCGGAAGAATATAGCAGATATCTGGGAAAAAATGAAGCGAGCGACCATCCGAAGATGATCGCTCGCCGTGCGTACTGAAGTAACCGTGAAGTCACCGCACCACACACTACTACCTACAACGCCTGGCCCGTTGCCACGTATTCTTTTCGGAAGACGAGACTGGTCCGAAGACCTTCCAGACTCCATTTTCATGGATGACCCCGTTGACCGCGGGGAATTTTGCCAGTTTGGCGTGTCGGTCGGTCGCTGCAGATGTTTTACTCCCTACAGACGAACGACCGTGCCAACGTGGTGACGATTTCGGACCGGTAAGCCCTAAAAATCCTGGCGCTCCGTTTGCGCACCCACGATGCGAGTCTTTTGGGGACCCACATTTCGATCTCGACGCCGTGTACTTAGGCCGTCGAAACCACGGAACGTACAGTATCGGCAGATAGTCCAATGCAGCTTGTGGCTACAAGGGATTCTCCGAATTCTGCACGTGAGGCGTGAAAGCTTGAGGCCTTCCACGTTCCCTCCTGGACGGCGCGCACGCCGTACCGCCGATGACCCTTTTCTCTGGGTTCATCGGCCAGTCGGAAAGGCCTCTCACGGATTAGTGTGCTGGTATTACCCAGGGATTCACGTTCCGTGCTCGCTCGTCGGAAATCGACGTTTACGAGACGAGGCAGTACCGTGTCTTGCGACTCAAGTACGAGAATTAGCATAGCACATTTTTTCACTTTCGTCAAGCATTTCGCTCAATAAAAGTGAAGAATTGTCAATAAAATCAATGGTTTGATATACTTTTAGCAGTATGCAAAATCACGTACAACAGAACCCAAATTTAACCCCTGAACAGGTGAATGTATGCTTTTTGAAGGGCACGGAAGCACCGTTTAGCGGAAAATATTACAACAATCACGACGCGGGAATGTATGTTTGTGCCAATTGTGGACACGAATTGTTCAGTTCCGATACGAAATTCGACTCTGGCACCGGTTGGCCAAGCTTTTGGGACGTCGCAAATTCGGAAAATGTTGCCACGGACGTTGATGAAAAATTCGGAATGGCTCGAACAGAGATTCTTTGCGCCAACTGCTGTGCCCACCTTGGCCACGTCTTCAATGACGGACCAGCACCAACAGGAAAGCGATATTGTGTAAATTCGCTGGCGCTCGATTTCGTAGCAAAAATATAATCTTTCAGTCATCCTGAGCAAAAGCGAAGGATCTCTCGTTGGTGATCAGGAGGAACCTGCGAGAGATCCTTCGGCAAGCCTCAGGATGACAACGTTAATTCCGCAGTCTCTCAATCTCCTCCCCCAACACAAGCCACTGGTGCTCGATTCTTCCGAGTTCTTCATCGAGCTCACTCAATCGCCGATTCTTTTCTGGCGAATAATCCGTTGGGTTTTCGAAAAAGTACGCGAGAATCCCACTTTTTTCTTTATCAAGCTTTTCCATCTGTACCGCAATGCGCTCCGCGAGTCGTTGTTTTTCTTTAAGTTCTGCACGACGAAGGGATTTTGTTTCGCGGTCATCGCCCCCTCCTTGCTCCCCCTTGGCTGAGGGAGAGTTATCAGCGGACAACTCACTCTCCATGATCGCTCCCAAGTCCCGAACGTATTCCTCATACGTTCCAATGTAGTGACGCAATGTTCCACCACGAATCTCGTAAATCCTGTCGGCAAGTGCATTCACAAACGTTCGTGCGTGAGAAACGAAGAGCACGGTTCCACCATATTCCTTCAGTGCTGAAGCAAGTGATTCTGCAGTTTCCACATCCAAATGGTTCGTGGGTTCATCGAGAATAAGCACGCTATGCTCATGCAACAACATTCCCGCCAAACACAATCGCGCACGCTCTCCACCAGAAAGCACACTCGTCGTCTTTTCTAAATCATCGCCACGAAACAAAAAATTCCCCGCCATCATCAAAATACGTTCGCCCGAAGCCATCGGTGGCGCCATTCGTGAGAGGTACGCGAGAATCGTTTCTGACGGCACCAACGTTGCGTCGGTCTTTTGATCGTAGTAGCCGATATCTGCGCGATGCCACCATTTTACCGATCCTTCAAGTGGCGGCAGAATCCCCGCAAGCGTTTTCAAGAGCGTGGACTTTCCCTTCCCATTCTCCCCCGCAATCACTACTTTCTCGCCACGATTAAACGTAAGAGAAATATTCGATCCAATAACTTTCTCACCGTACCCGATCGTAAGTTTCTCAACCCGTACCGCGATTCCAGGAACAATCACCGGCGTAGGAATCACAATCCTCGTCGTAGACAAGTCTTTCTTAATCGCTACGATAGATTTTCTCAGCTTCTCGATGTGCTTTATTTTGCTTTGTGCTCGCGATGCTTGACTAGCCTTAAACTGGAATCGATTCACGAATTCTTGATGGTGTGCCATTTCCCTGGAGACACGCTTATTATTTCGTCGCAAAAACTCAAGCTGTTCTTCTTTCCACACAAAATAATCCTCAACGGTACCGGGATACTCGGTCAACGCCGCTCGTTCAATCTCGAAGGTTGACGTACACGTGTTCTGTAAAAACTCCCGATCGTGCGCCGTCATAATGAAGCTTCCCTCGTAGTTTGCGAGGAATCGCTCAAGGAGCAACAGCGTCGGCAAGTCGAGATAGTTTACTGGCTCGTCGAGCAATAGAAGATTTGGATCGCAAAGCAACATCGCAACAATCTTCACACGCATTTGATAACCGCCAGACAACGCAGTCGGTGGCTTCTCGAGGTCACTCACATGCAAACCAAACTTTGCCGCAAGCTTTCGTACTTCCCACGAAGGCTTACCACTTATCGAAGAGCAATATTCTTCGGTGGATACATCGCTAGGCAAAATATCGTGCTGCGCAATCATCCCGAGTTTTGTCCACGGCATGAGCTGCACCACACCAGCGTCAGATTCCTCAATACCCATGAGCATGTGCAACAGCGTGGTCTTTCCGGCACCATTACGACCAATAAGCGC
>CALRAI010000014.1 GCA_943350635.1 Candidatus Uhrbacteria bacterium | reverse complement strand
TAATCATGTTGAAGGCGGTATCAACGCTCGTCTCAAGGAATTACTGCGATGTCATCGGGGAATGAATCTCACGAAAAAGCTTGCGCTAGTGAGTTGGTACTTAGCGTTACGACAAGGACAGAAAACCAACTCGAAACTTTAATTACCTCTTAAAAAAATAAACAAAAAACCTTCACAAGAAACACCAAGGGGAGAGAGATCCCACGGTATTCCCTGTGAAGGTTCCCGCACGAACCGATTGTGCATCGGCAGGTGCGGACGTCTTTGGATATTGAGGAATAATTTCCTCGATCGAATACACGAGTATGCTCATGTATTCGATCAAGAAGACCTTCGCGCACAGTGCTGGGCGGAAGGTTTCTACTTGACGCTTTCGTAGAACACCATCTTTTGATCGATGATGTGTTGTGAAAGTCGGCCCTCGCGCGTGATGTGCAATCAACGCGAGAGCCTTTTGGGAGTGCTTATTCCCGGTGGTCCAGCCACGCCCGGGTGGGGCGGGGCATGGGCTCATAACCTCCAGTCGACGGTGCATACTGATACACCGTGATTTGGAAGTGAAAGAGTCCGACCATCTGTCCGATCAAACAACTTAACGCCACCGGCCCGGACAACACCAGGTGGACGTTCTTTCCCTGCCCAGCCGCGACAGCCTGATAGACCGCGCGGCAGAGCATCTCGTAATGCTCCGGCAGGGAAAGCGTATGAGTTCCAATCACTTGCCCAACGTCTACGAGGACGTCAAGCTGATTGAATTGCTTTTTGACCGCTTCCGAAATGGGGCGGCCAACCTGTAATGCAACGACCCAAGATCCGTCGCCATTATCGCTGTACACCGCGTCTTGGGCGCGGCGGGTCTGCCACCATGTTGCTGTTGCCAGCGCCATGGTGGTGACTCCGGTGAGGGGTTCGATCCAGTCCCACAGTCCGAAGACTGCGGCCACGAATCCGAGAGCGAGCCCGATCCCCAGCATGATTGCCGGGGAAAGGATTCGGTTCACGAGCTTTTTCATTTTGCCTCCATGAAAGACTCGATTGAAGACTCGAATGACTCAATCAAGAGGTTCAAGTGTTCGATCAAGTCGTTCATCCTAGAGGCCGTGCGGGCATAGGATGAACTCTTGAGTACATTGTGAATGACGAATGTTCAAGGAGTCGTCACATCTCCTTTTCTACTACTGCTCGACGGTGCCCATGGGACGACCGGCGTCATGCGAGATCGCCACGACGTTGCCGGTGCCCGGCTGGAAGCACGAGACCGAGGGGACACGGTGAGCGTACGCTTCGGCCAGGGCGGCCGCGATGGCGACGGGACCCCGGCCGCTGATGCGGACGGGCTTGCCGAGGGTAACGGCCGGAGCGACGAGGCTGGCGAGAATGGCGGGAGCGTCCACCTCGTTCTTCATGAGCTTGAACTCCACGGAGGTAAACTCCGGGTTCTCGATCACGATGAACTCGATGTCCTGCCCGGCGCCCGCGCCATCGATCATCACGCCGCTCAGGGGGAGCGTCGCGTCGGGGCCACCCTGGGGGTAGGCGACGGCGGTCGAGGTCGGGTGGCAGGCATGGCTGATGCAGGGCAACAACCAGGTCGGGCACGGGCCCGAGATCACGACGAGGTCGTTCTTCCCGGCGCCGGAATCGGCGCGGAAGTTGTCGACCACAGCGAAGACCGCGGGCAGGTGGCTCGGCAACCACGTGAGCGAGTCGACCACCTTCCCATTGGGGAGGGTGACGGGCGCCTTCACGAGGCCGATGAGGGAAGCGATGGAATCGAGGGTGAGAATGGAACGCATGAGATTCTCCAGAGACATCAGTATTTTGACCTCTTTCGAGGGTGATGCAGGAACGCAGCACTCAAAGCTCATAATCCAATGGTTGAGGATCGTGAACTTTGAGAGCGGCTGGAGCGGAACTCTTTGCAGAGGTACTCCAGACGTCCTTTCTGTAAACTCTTCTATTGTGAAGGATTATTGTCGTCCGAACTTGTGATAAGGACTGCCCCGACATCCTTCCTTACGAAGAATGTGGGGTGCACTCTTTACCACTGGATGATCTATTGTTCATTCCAGGGGGAAGTCGCCGTGTGATCGTCCGAATTTCTTCAGACATCGGTATGCTTGGCGGTTCCGGTCGTTGCCAGTGTTTCGTCACCGGCGATAGAACTGATGATGGTACGAGGAACAGCTTCTCTCTCAGGGCGTATTCCCTAAGCAGCTGCTCATGTCATCATCGCGTCGTTGTCTTTACGACTCACTCTTTCGAGGAATCAGAAAAGGCAGGATTCAATCTTTCGTATGTCGAGAGATGGAATCCTGCCTAGATCAGATCCGCTATACTGCGGAATGATCGATGGCCCTTTGTCGTGTGGGCGTCACGCTCTCTCTTGGTTTGGTTGTTTGAAGGTTGTGATGAAGTTCTCGTCTGTTCTCTTGCCTCACTTCATCGTGTCTATACCATACCATAATTCCATGAAAGTGTCAAACCTGTGTGGGCATAGAAGCCGTAATATGGCGGATATTAGCCAAGAAACTATCCACAGTACTGTATTGCACCGTTTGGCAGAATAGGGATATAGTGATGAAAAGAGGCGAATAATCCTTCTTTAAACCCCCGATTATGCTCTTCTCCGACATCCTTTCCCGCCTTGGTTTGGCTGAAAACGAGGCAAAAATCTACGAAATCCTTCTTTTAAAGGGGGAAACCAAAGCGCGTGATCTTTTGGAGGACTCCGGTTTAAGCCGCGGAAACGTCTATAACATGCTCACATCACTCACTGCTCGCGGTTTTATTCAGGTTATTGAAGGCAAGCAACAAACCTACCGCGTAACCGATCCCACAAAGCTCTCCTCCTTAGTAGACGAGCGGAAGCGGGGAATAGAGCGCCTAGACGCGGAATTTAAAGAAACCCTGCCCCGCATGCTTTCCACATTCTCTTTGACGACGGGAAGACCGACGGTGCGGGTATTTGAGGGAATCGAGGGAATTGAAGAAGCACTGAACGATTCGCTTCTCGCAAAGGGGGAGATCCGAACGTATGTCGATAACGCAGCAGTGGTCGGCGACGTGCTTACTATGAACGATCGGTATGTGAAGCGTCGATTAGCAAAAAAGATGACGAAGAAGATGATTGTGAGCGATACGCCGGAACTTCGGAAGCTCTTCTCGAGTTTGGTAAACGAATTCACGCTCGTGGCGTTTGTTCCTCAATTTCCCACAACATTTCAAAGCGCGATGGAAATTTACGACGACACAGTGTCGTACATGACGTTAACGCCGGAAAAGATGATTGCCGTGTTGCTAACCGACCCCGCCATCGCGTCTTTGGAAAAACAAAAGTTTGATTTCCTTTGGAATCAATACTACGCCGCCTGACGCTCTTCGGCTGTACTGGTAGGTCGAACCACAATAGCTGGCTCAAAAGCGATGAAACGAAGATGAGGATTAAGGGGGTCGGAAATAAACTGCGTTCCGACCTGGCCTCGTGACGCCTGGTATTGCACCATCTCAACAATTGCTGCATCGCCGCGTGTCAGATCGAAGCGTTCCATATGAGGATGTGCACCGTACTGCCGATTATGCGCATCATTACGTTCCAGCTTGAGATCACGAGCGATGGTCCCATCGGATAACACTTCCTCGTCGATCCCAACAATCTTGAGTCCGAAGTCATTCACGTACCTCATGGCAACGGGGAGATGCGCTGGAACGTGTGCGGTGATAACATGGGTTTTTGCGAGTGTGTCGATTGTACTTTGCAACATTGCTTCACCGATCCCTGCACTTCTATAGACATCGTTTACGTTGAGAGATCCTGCGTAGAGTGAACCATCATCTTGTTTATCAAACCGAACAGATGCGGCGATATCGTTTCCTTTTCGGAGAATAAAGAATTGTGATCGGGGATTAAGAAAAGATTCTTGAAGGCTTTCGAGTGTGCTCTGTAGAAGTTCCGGTGCTTGTTTCTGCCAGTTTTCGGTGAGAATGCGTTCCATGAGTATTCTATCTTCCTCGATGAGTTCATCCGATTGCAAAGATTCCAATCGCACTCCCTTAATATCTTCAAACTTCACGTTCGTTCCTTTCTGCGTCACCTTAAACATGCTCGCAAAGAGCACAATGTCGCTTTTGAATCGTTCGAGTTTTGCGGCAATCGAGGATGCATCGGAACTTTCAGCAGTGAGGAGCAAATCTTTCGCGCGGGAGAGAAGCTCGGTGCGCACGGCGTCGGCGTTGTAGGCTTTGTCGTTGGCAAAGAATCGTGCGCCGAGTGTTTCTGCGGTTTCTTGCGCAAACGTAACGATCTCGCTAAAGCTTTTAAAAATCTGCTTCGCGTCGTCTTCCGAAAACTTTTCCGCAATTCCTAATACCGTTCCACGAAACCCATCACCAAACTCGGTAGAAAGAAACGCTCGAGCACCATCGAGACCAAATGTTTTTACCGTTGAGACAATACGCTTCTCTTCCTCGGTGGTAATCGACCGGAATGTTCCAATAAGGGAAATCTGCTCTCGGAGCGTTAAGTGTTCAAGAGGAAATCCGAAATCTTCGGAGAGCTGCTCCCGCAAGCCAATGTCGAAAGTGAATGCAACATCGTCGGCAATATCCGGGCGAATCAATAGAGGATCTGCAGAAAGTGGACGAATACCTACTTCTGCGGGATTTATGATTCCAGTCATCCGGTTTAAGGCGTCGAAAACTCCCAGCCTATCTGGGGCAATGGGAACAACTTTGGTACGAGGTGTTGCTGGTGGATAATATTGATTCCATTGTGACGATTGTTCTCTTCCGAATGTTTCACATTCTCCAGGTGTGAAGTGTATATGAAGGATAGAAGTAATTTTTCGACGAAGCAACGGGCTAATCTCTTTGTTACTTTGAGATTGCGAAAGCGCACTATGAATGTGTCGTTCGAAATCGGAATCGAAATACTCCGCATGAACTTGCGCTCCGACGATCGCCGCTTCAAGTGTTCGAAGAAATTCGCCGCTTGCTTGTATATTTTCATTCCAAAACGGCTCTTCGCGAAGTGCAGCGGTGCAGAGCGTTTGTGCCTGTATCCTTTTTCGTTTCTCTTCACTCCATCCATCTTCTGGGCGAACTGCTTTGATAACGGTATTCAGGACGCTGACCCAGTGCTTAGGCGTAGCGTTATCCCATGAATGTTCATTTGGCGGATTCCATGGAGACAAATCTTCGACGCGAAGTACAGGATCCTTATGAGATTTTTTTGGTGAGACAACGGGTTTTTCGAAAAATGAAAAATCCTCATTCATACTATTTCATTTTCATCACCTTCTTCACCGCCTTCACAATCCACGCCGCCGTCATGCGATAGTGCTCAAGGAGTTCTGCCGGCGTTCCAGACTGACCAAACTCGTCCTGCATGCCGATTCGGACGATGGGAACAGGGAAATGTTCAGCAAGGAGTTCGCAGATGGCGCTGCCCATACCTCCTGCAATTTGCGCTTCTTCAACCGTAACGATTGCGCCGCATGTTTTTGCAGCATCGATGATGGTTTTTGAATCAAGAGGCTTGATCGATGCACAATTGATTACTCGTGCAACGATTCCAGCTTTTTCCAGATCGCGAGCTGCTTTCAGTGCTTCGTACACCAGAGGCCCGCATCCGATAATTGCAACATCGGTGCCCTTGGTGAGAATTTGTGCCTTTCCAATCTCGAACGGCGATCTCGCAGTTGTGAATACCGGCGTTGCTTCGCGGCCAAGGCGAATATAGACGGGGCCGTCAATTTCTGCCGCGGCGATGGTTGCCTTTTCAGCCTCGATGGAATCGCATGGGCAGAGCACGGTCATATTCGGCAGCACGCGCATCAACGCAATGTCCTCTGTCATTTGGTGCGTTGCGCCGTCTGGGCCAACAGAAATACCGGCATGCGCGCCGACGATTTTGAGATTGATATTCTGTAAACATGCGGTGGTACGAATCTGCTCCCAGTTGCGGCCGGGGGAGAACGCCGCATAGCTTGCGATGAAGGGGACTTTCCCAGCGAGCGCCATGCCAGAAGCAATAGCAGCAAGAGACTGTTCCGCCACACCCATTTGAATGAATCGCTTTGGAAACGCGTTTTTAAAATCGAGCACGCGGGTAGATTCGGAAAGATCGGCGCAGAGCGCAACGACGTTCTCATTCTTCTGCCCTGCAATAACCAAACCACGGCCAAAGCCATTACGTGTGGGTTCGGTTGGAATATGTTTGGAAAAGAGATCGCGGATGAGCATAATTATTCGCCAGCTTCTATTTTCCCCTCAAGTGTTCGGAGTTCCTTCAATGCCTTTCCAAGCTCTGATCGATCCTTTGGCGGTTTGCCATGCCAACTCGGCTCACATTCCATAAAACTCACGCCTTTGCCAGGAATGGTGTGCGCGATAATAACGGTAGGCGCTTCCCACGTGCTTTCACCACGATCGCATGCGTTGATGATGTCCCGCATATTATGGCCATCGATCTCTAGAACATTCCAGCCGAACGCCGCAAATTTATCGTGCACGGGTTCGAGCGGCATGATGTCTTCGGTATAGCCGTCGATTTGAATATTGTTGCGATCGATAATCCACGTAAGATTGTTCAGCTGATTTTTTGCCGCGAACATTGCCGCCTCCCACGTAATGCCGCATTCCAGTTCGCCGTCGCTCATAACGCAGTATGTGTGCCACGACTCACCGTTCATTTTTGCGGCATATGCGGTGCCAACAGCCTGGGAAGATCCATCACCAAGAGGTCCAGACGTATTTTCCAAGCCAGGAAGGTGACGAATTTCTGGATGACCCTGCAGACGGGAACCAAACTTTCGTAATGTTTTGAGCTCATCAACGGGAAAATATCCCGCATGCGCCATAGTGACGTATCGAACGGGAGCAATGTGGCCGTTGCTCAAAAAAAGACGATCGCGATCTGCCCACGTTGTGCGCTTTGGATTGTGATTGAGAATATGAAAATAGAGTGCAGTAAAAATATCCGCCATACCAAGCGGCCCGGCGCTGTGGCCGCTGCCAGCCGTGGTAAGCATACGCAAAATATCCTCGCGAATCGTGTTTGCGAGCAGCTCGAGTTTGCGAACACCAGGATCGGTGATTGCTGCGAGGGAATGATTGCGAGGAGGCATGGGGGAAGTATAGCAAATACAAAAATCATCCCACAGAAAGTGGGATGATTTTTTGAAGACGAAGTTATTCCCTCACGTAGATTGCGCCGGTATTCCCGCTATCGTAGCTATCAAAGAACGTGTATGTTCCCGCTTCGGTAAAACGATGGGTAAAAGTTCCGTCGGCCTGCATGGTGCCGGTGCCCCAAGAAAGATCGTCGCTTGTTGCGGTATGCTTTTCGCTGTCGGTATTTATGAAGCGCACGGTTTCGCCAACGTCGATGGTGATATCGATCGGACTATATCCGCTACTGGTAATACTAATTTCTTCTGGAGCAGTGAGACTTTTATCGATATTGATCGTTGTAGCAAATGCGGAATTGACGATATCGGCATCTGCAGTATCGATCGCATCGGTGCTGACGGTGTAATTAGAGAAGAATCCATCTGGTACATCGTCAATCTTTGTATTCCACGATGATCCATACATGAGCGTCGCGGTTGCTTCGTCTGAAACGGGGCGCAACACGCCTCCGTCCGTGATGAAATACACTTTTGGATCCGTGTTGATTTTAATCATTTTGCTTCCACCTTTGTAGGTAACATTTCCGCCCATTTGAATCTTTGCAAGTTCGGCATCCGTGAGGAAGATCACGTCATCAAAGTCTGAATACCAGGTAAAGTATGTTCTATCGTTCGGGAAGACATAACGGAATCCATCTGCGCCCATGTAGTACACGGCGGAGAAGGATGTGCCGCGAATAAGATCGCCCGACGACACGGTGGTGGAAGCTTGAGCACGATTGGTATGCCATGCGCCAACAGCACCGAGCATTATGACAATGGCGACAAAAGAACTCAGGAAAGAAATAGCGCGTTTATTCATAGAGATAATACTATAGAAAGGATATCAAATTTGTGGATTTGCGGGAAGCGCTATGCTGTGGGTGAGTTGTTCATAAGCCTGGATCGGTCGGGGACTGTTCCAAATGGCGCTTGAAGCGATGAGCGCATTCGCGCCGGCACGAACAGCACGTTCAGCGACATCTGCAGTGATTCCACCGTCAACACCAATCGCAAGATCGGAATGCACCGCACGAATGCGGCGAATGGTTGCAAGAATAGGTTCGCCAAGAAATGGTTTACCCGATGCGCCAGGATGAATGCCCATCACGAGGACGCGATCAATATTTGCACGATAGCGAGCAACAACATCAACGGACGTTTCGGGACACAGTGCGATTCCAGCCTCGAGGGCGAGGTCGTGAATCCCTTGGAGTATCGGTTCAATGGGTCGTTTAATCTCTGCATGGATAATCGCGCGAATCGTTTCTGGAATCATCGCCGCCCATTGAGTAATAATGGGCAAGGGATTCTGCACCATGCAATGGAGTTCTATGAACGGCAGTGCCGATCCAGATTGGAGTGTTGCTGACGATCTCATCGCAATCGCCGATGCATCACAAAAACACGTGGAACCAAACATCGTTCCATCAAGTATATCCACGTGCGCCGTCATTCCTGGTTGCCACAAACCTGGGAAGAAGAGTTTTTCCCTCAAATCATCTGCAGTGTCCGCAAGAATCGCGGGAAGGACTTCGATCATAGCGTTACGACGCGCGTTCAATGTCGGCGATTTCTTGAAGACGTCGCTCATGTCGTGCTGCGCCAGAAAACGGCGTTGTAAGAAATGCATTAATAATTGCGAATGGCGTATCGAGCGTTCCAAGTTTCCCTGGTACACAGAGAATGTTTCCGTCGTCATCTGTTTTTAGGCTTTTTGCAGCATCCACGGAAAACCCTATTCCTGCACGAATCCCGTCGAACTTATTCGCAGCAATACACACGCCTTCTGCACTTCCACAAATAAGAATGCCGAGAGAGCGTGGATTTTCAAGCACCGCTCGTGCCACAAGACTGGCGTACGTAGGATAGTCGTCGTTCAAATCCAGAACATGCGCCCCAACATCGTCAACATCGACGCCTCGATCTTGCAGATGGCGTTTCACACTTTCCTTGAGCGCAAATCCTGCATGATCTGCGCCGATGGAGATGATAGTGGGGGAGGACATGGTGAAAGTATACTGCACGCCATAGGATCGACGACCTGACCCCTTTTTGATACCATCCCATTATCACAATTTATCGAGCCCGCGGAGCGGTGACTCACCTTGCCTGATATGCAAAGTCATTCCGATCAAGAGAAGGAACTTTTAGAATCTTGGGAGCGTAACAGAATTTTTGAACGATCGGTCGAAGAGCGGCCAGAGGGCAAGCGCTATACTTTTTACGACGGTCCTCCTTTTGCAACCGGCTTGCCGCATTATGGCCATTTGCTTGCATCCATTATTAAGGACGTGATTCCACGATATTGGACCATGAAGGGATACCGCGTAGAACGACGATGGGGCTGGGATTGTCATGGTGTACCTATCGAGAACATCATCGAAAAGGAACTCGACCTGAAAGGTGGCAAGAAGGGAATTGAAGAGATGGGAATCGACAAGTTTAATGCTGCATGTCGTGCCGCTATTTTGCGATTCGATAAAGAGTGGGAAGGAACTATCCGACGCATTGCACGTTGGGTCGACTTTAAGAATTCTTACAAAACCATGGACAACGGATTCATGGAGAGTGTGTGGTGGGCGTTTAAAACATTGCATGAAAAGGAGCTAGTGTACGAGGGCAAGCGCGTGATTTTGTATTGCCCACGATGTGCAACACCGTTATCGAATTTCGAGATTGCCATGGACAACTCGTACAAAGACGTTGAAGACAATTCGCTCTACGTAAAATTCCGTCGTGCAGGATCGGAAAACGAATATTTTCTTGCCTGGACCACAACACCATGGACGCTTCCAGGAAACGTCGGCCTCGCCGTCGATCGTGATGCGGAATATGTGAAAGTTCAGGTCGGTAGCGAGTTCGTGTGGTTAGCGAAGCAGCGGATGGAGGCGATGAAGGTTGTTGGCGAGATCCTCGAAACTGTTCAAGGATCAGGTCTCGTTGGCTTGGAATACGAACCTCTTTACACGTACATGCCGTTAGACGGAAAAAAGGCGCACTACATCATGCCGGCGTCGTTTGTGTCCCTCGACGACGGATCCGGAATCGTTCACACGGCAGCAGTGTTTGGCGAAGACGACTACAAGCTTGCGCAAGAGTTTGACCTTCCCTGTGTTCCAACGCTCGACGATCAGGGTCGTTTCCTCGACATCGTCGAACCGTTGAAAGGCGTTTTTTATAAAAAAGCCGAACAGTGGGTGATTGATGATCTTTCAGGCCGCAACTTAGTGTGGTCGGCAACAAAGTTCATGCACTCGTACCCCATGTGCTATCGCTGTTCGACGCCTTTGTATTTCAACGCTGTGCCAGCATGGTTTATTAATGTTCAGTCGTTGAAACCGGAGTTGATTGCACAGAATGAAAAGATCAATTGGTATCCCGAACATCTGAAGAAGGGCCGATTCGGCAAAGGTTTGGAAACTGCGCCAGATTGGAATATTTCACGTTCACGCTACTGGGGAACGCCAATGCCGGTATGGGTTGCGGAGGACGGAACACGTCGCGTGATTGGTTCGTTTAATGAGTTGAAAACGTGGGCGGTCGATCCTTCTCAAGTAGAGACGCTCACCGATTTCCATCGTGAATTCATCGACCCGATCGAGGTGTGGATCGACGACGCAAGGACGAAGAAAGGAAAACGTATTCCTGAAGTGTTTGATTGTTGGATCGAATCTGGATCGATGCCATTTGCGGCAAATCACGTGGCACATGAGCCATTTGTCGATGTTGAAACTTCGGGGCGTTTCCCTGCGCAATTCATCACAGAATATATTGCGCAAACGCGTGCATGGTTTTATGTGATGCACGTAATGTCGGTAGCGCTTTTTGGAAAGAACGCATACGAGAATGTACTCACCACAGGCACAGTACTCGCAGCAGACGGACAAAAGATGAGTAAATCCAAGAAGAATTACCCTGATCCATCGATCGTCCTTGAAAAATACGGCGCCGATGCCGTTCGGTATTATTTGATGAGCAACCCAATCGTGAACGGCGAAAACATGAACTTCAACGAATCTGGTGTTGATGAGGTGAATAAGAAGTTTATCACCATCATGAAGAACGTGGCGTCGTTTTACGGATTGTACAAGGAGCACGACGACGGTCGGGTCCCATCAAACGCGCACGTTCTTGATGAATGGATTGTGGCACGTCTCGCACAAACATTCGAAGAAGAAACAGCGGCAATCGAACGCTACGATCTTTCCGACGCCGCACGATCGCTGCAATCGTTTGTGACCGATTTGAGTACCTGGTACGTACGTCGTTCTCGAGATCGGGTAAAAGAAGCGGGGAAAGATCGTGCCGAAGCTCTCGCGACGCTCCGATCAACTCTTGTCACGTTCGCGAAAATGGTTGCGCCATTCATGCCATTCTTGGCGGAAATGATGTATCGCGGTGGTACCGGCGCCGCAGAATCGGATTCTGTGCATTTGCAGATGTGGCCAACGGCAGAATCTATTCACTTCCCGTCGATGATGGGGAGCGATGAAGATACGGCTGTGGAAATGCGGAACGTAACGGTGCGAATGGGGGAGGCTCGTGCAATTGTTTCTCGTGTTATGGAAGCACGCGAAAACGCTGGCCGTTCCGTAAAACAAGCGCTCGGATCGGTGAAGATCACCACGCCATCTGGCGAGATTCATTCCGGTATTCTTGAAGTGATTCTCGACGAAGTAAACGTAAAAATCGCAACAGTAACGAAAGGCACCGATCTCGCGGTGGATCTTGATACGAATCTTACGCCGGCACTTATTCGCGAAGGTATAGCTCGCGAAGTAACGCGTCGAGTGAACGGCATGCGTAAGGATGCCGGGATGACGATCGCGGACCGCATTACGCTCACCATCAATTCTGCTTCCGACGATGTGCAAACCATGTTCGCGGAATTCGGCGACGCAATCAAGTCCGACACGCTTTCATCGTCGTTCACATGGGGATCGATTCCCGACGGCGCAACATCGACATCATTCCGCGTAGCAGAGCAGGATATTGTCGTTGGATTCGTTCGAGAATAGCTCTATGCAAGGAACACACGTTTTTGGAGAGCTAACGATGTGTGAACGCGCTTCGCTTATTGATGTGCAAAGGGTGACAGAACGCGTGAAAGCAATCGTTGATGCTTCGGGGCTTTCGCGGGTAGCGGAAACGTGCCACGTGTTTCCAAACGGCGGATACACGTTTGTGATTTGTCTTGCGGAGTCGCATCTTGCCGTGCACACATGGGTGGACGAACGGTTGGTGACGCTTGATGTTTTTGCGTGCAATGTTGTGCGGGATCAGTCTAGTGTGGCGCGCGAAGTATTTAATAGCGTTGCGGAGATTTTCCAGCCTGAACACACTCACGTACAAGAAGTCATACGATAATTTAAATAGGGCTTTCTTATTTGAGACTATTTTCGATGCGGAGCAAGGAGATTCGTGAGACGTACTACCGTGTACGTTGAACGAATCGACGCTGCGACAAGTCGAAAAGAGGCCAAAGAAGAAAGTCCTACTGGTACCATTGTTGCCAGCCGTCGTCGTACAAATGCACAAGAATTTGATTGTCCAACGTATTGATCTCGGTCTCGACGCGTTGCATATCCGGATCGATGGTAAAAAGTGACGGAAGAATGTCGTTAGTGAGGTATCGCGTAGGAACATCAACAGAAGATGTGGATATCGTCATTGGAGACGCCATCACAAATCCCCAGGGCCCGAACGAGGGAACATTCACGGTGTAGGGGGAGATGTTTCCAAAAACATCCTGCATGGTGTTGGCAATGCACCAAAATGCCGAGCGGGAGAAGTAGGGCGATGTGGCCTGCGTTACCACAATGCCGCCTTCAGCAAGATGTTGTGCAACGAGTGTGTAGAATTCAGTCGTGTACAGTTTTCCCACGGCAATGTCGTTGGGATCCGGAAGATCAATAAGAATGACGGAATAGCGATCGCTCGTGTGTTCAAGGTAGGTTTGCGCATCTTGGTTAATGACGGTGACGTTGGGGTTATGCAACGATCGTTGGTTTATTGCGAGGAGGAGCGGATGATTCAGTGCAAGATTCGTGACCGCAGGATCAAGATCAACAAGAGTGATGTGTTGGACATCGGCATAGTGTAATACTTCTCGTGCCGCAAGACCGTCGCCACCACCAAGAATGAGTACCGATTCCCGTGTTGCTGCAGCGCTCATAGGAATGTGCACAAGGCTTTCGTGATAGCGGTACTCATCAATGCTACTGAATTGCAGACTTCCATTTAGAAAGAGACGAAGGTCGTCGTGAAATTGCGTGAGCACAATATTTTGATACGCAGATTGCTGCGAATACAGAATTTCGTCGCTGTAGAGTTTCTGCTCAAAGAACGATACTGCGGGAGTTGTCGTAATGGCGCCAAGTGTGAGAAGCATGGCGGCACTAATCGTTGCAAAAGTAAGGAATCGTCGGTGGGCAATATAAGATCGAAATTCAAAAAGCGTAATTGCGGCTGCAGCAATATTGATGAAGCCAATAGCGAATGCAGAACGCATGAGTCCAAGCCACGGCAAGAGCACGAGCGCAAAGGTGAGGGATGCAAGAAGTGATCCAAGATAATCTGCGGTAAATACGTGGGCAACAGCATGGGAAAGCTTCTGATGCTGCTCAACGATGCGGGTAATAATGGGAATTTCAAACCCGATGAGGGTGCCGATCATGCCAATGAAGAGAAATACCGCAAGATAAAAGTATGGAGTAAAGGTGAACGCGGCATACAGCGCAAGGGTGGAGAAGCCACCAAGGATACTGAGAAAGATCTCGATAAAAACAAAACGTTCAAGAAGCATGTTTTCGATACGTTTCGAGAGAAACGACCCAACGCCCATGAAGGAAAGAAAAAGACCGATTGTTATGGAAAAATGCGTAATGCTGTTGCCAAGAAAATACGAAGAAACGCTGCCAATGAGCAATTCATAGGCAAGTGCACACATGGCGATGAGAAATGTGGAGGTGAGTAGTGCTCCAACATGCCGGGACGACGAGATCACAGTTGGCATAGTGCATTATCCGTGAATCGATGCAGCGATAATGATGCACACGCCAAGAATCCCGCTTCCCACAACAATGGCAAGTGCCACGTTTTGATCCTTTGCAAGTTGTTTCCCAAGGTGCCCTGGCGTCATGAGATCCATGATGAAAAATGAAATGAGCGCAAGAAGTAAGCCGATCGTACAGAAAATCACCGATTCCAGAACACCTGCCCAAAGAATGCCAATATCCATACAAAAATTATTTACCAACGTCGGTTCCTCCGCCCGTTGTGCTGCGTGAATTAAAGATACTTCGTAAACGACTCCGTGTGCTTGAGGTACACGGATCGGTTGAAGTGGAGGTTGATGGTACGGCGGCTGCGGTTGCAGCTGTACTGCTAACGGAAGTCGTAGCCGTGTTTGGAGACGAAGTGCAGGGTTTAAGGTTCCCCCAAAGCGTAGAACCCAAAATGGTAACAACACCAAGTCCAAGCACCGCGATAAGAATTTTGATCCCAAATGGCATACGTACAGAAAGTATACCGCATGGTATATCACGATCGATAAACAAAAATTTCTTCGCTAATGTTAGCCATTTTGCTTGACAAAAGTTGGTTTTTGTGGCATAGTAGCGCCATGGACAGTCGTACCTCAAACAGGTTCGACATCAAAGCTCTCGTCGAAAGACGGGAGTTTTGGTTTTTATGAGTGATGGGGATTCTTTGGATTGGGTTGAGAGGCGGAAAAGACGTTGTGATTTTTCGTTGACGTTGATGGGGTCAGGTCGATACTTATCGGTTTTTCAATACGCTTTTTCAAGAGGCTCCTATCGAAATCGAGGCTTGAAAACATGGCGTTGCAATGCTCTGTGTTCGTGAAGGTGAGAGAAAGTTAAACCTCAGCGCAGCAAGCGACGATCAGCAATCGTAAACATCGACGTCGACTGCGGACGATGCCGATCCGGTCAGGTCCGACGCTCATAACGCAACTCAGTTGCATTAGTAGAACCCCTGTTTTGAAATCGAGTACCCCCACTCTCAGTCCGTCGCGTATAAACATCATGGAACAAAAGTGATCAGTGCTCGGCGCGCATTCATCACACCCAAATCTAAGAATCCCCATGAACCCCGATCACAATCATTTCCCCCAACGCCCTCAAAAGAATCCGTGCAGACTCATGTAATCCAGCCTGCTATACTTCCCACATGTCTCTTGATCCACTGACGAGTATCATCATTTGCCCGCGGAACGACGTCGAATCCATGACGATTGTTGCGCTTGCGAACGCACTTCACATTCCGTGTATTGTTTCAGATCAACCCCATGGCGCAACACTCGATGCAGAACCAAATCTCGTCGATAGAATTCGCGAAATCAACCCTGTTGCGCACGACATCGCCATTGTGGAGATGCCGAATGTTTCTACGGAGGATAAACTTCGCGAATTGGGATTCGATGTACACATTGTGGATCATCACCGCTACGAATCCCTCGATAGAATGCAAAAAGAAAGCTCGTTGGAACAGATTCGTACATTGTTCGATATGGACGACACCACGGTTGCAGTGGCAGGGTTCGATCCTGTGTTGATTCGAGGCGTTGGGCTCATCGATCGGGGGTTTGTTTGGGAACTCGCGAAGGAAAACGTGCCCGAAGACGATCGGAAACGCATGATTACATATTATCGCGAACAGCTTGCGATATTGGACCCCGATCGGAAAGAGGAAGAAGAGGAAGCCAAGCGTGCATGGCGAGGGAGGCGAACCATCGATAACGTGATTGTTATAGCGTCGAAACAGTCCGAACTGAGCATTCGCGACTGCATTTCGTTTCTCGTCGCAGAAACATTTGCAACACCGCCAGTGGCACTTATTCATCAGCCAGGAAGAATTGTGTATATGCAGGACACGCCAACAGCATTGGCGCTGCAGCACACGTTTGGTGGGTTTACCTTTGGGCAAAACCTATGCTGGGGGAAGTCGGTAGATGAAAAGGGAAACATTCCAACAATCGAGGAAGTGCTTGCTGCGCATCAGTTAGCATTGATTGTTCGGTAGATATGGACGTTCCGCACGATGATATATTCGCATTAGCGCAAGCCGATGCGCAGGACATTGCTCGTGAGCAGTCGAATGTCTTTGAGGCATTTTTTGCCATGCGCGCACTCGCACTATTAGGAAAGGAAGTGATTGCGCCACAGCATGCAGAAGCGCGACAACATATATTACATCGCCTCGGTCTTGAATACGCATACGAGAAATTTCTCATCGAATTGTGCTGGAGTGCAGACGACATTCAGGATTTCTTTCAAACACCGGGAAACGAATCCGAATATGCAGTATTTGCAGCTCGTGCAGGAAAAGCCGGACTGAATATTGAGAAATTTTTGAACGCACTCCTCGCAATTGCATACATCGACGACACAAATAAACATCCAAGGACATTGGAAAAATTTCATCGATTCGTTATTGCCGAATACACCGTGATGCCCGAACGCTTCGCGGCACGTCAGGCGCAACAACAGCACGCACGAAAACTGAGAATCAAAGCGATTCTTGGGGAATGTGGCCTTGCGCCAGAACCATTGTTTACACGCCTGGGAACCGGATTCGGCCCTGCGCGAGGCGTGGTTATGGAGGGTGTGTACGAAATACTTCGTGGGGAATCGCAAGGTGATACTTTTGGTATTCACGCAGAATATATCCGGGATTGTGCAAAAAAGGCTGCGGAAAAGTTCGCGACCGAAGGGCTTTCGGTGTAAGATTTCCCTATCTATGATCGCCTACTTGGACGGAACTATCGCAGGCCTGGAATCCGACGGCGTATTGCTCGACATTGGCGGTGTCGGCTATCGCGTGTTTGTTGCACGTCCACAGTCGGAAATTGGCGATAGGGTTCGATTCTGGATCAGTGAGATTATCCGGGAGGATAAACACGATTTGTACGGATTCAGTGAGCGATCGGAACAGGCACTATTCGAGCAACTCATGAGTGTGTCTGGCGTTGGTCCAAAGCTTGCACAAAAAATTCTTGCCTCAGGATCGGCAGAAGAGATTATCCGTCATATTCATCTTGATGACGTTGCATTTTTTAACGCCATCAGCGGAGTAGGGAAGAAAACTGCGCAAAAAATCATCCTCGACTTAAAGGGTGTACTGGTATTGGAAACGAAAACTGCATCAGGATCGGTGCAGTCCGATGTTTCGGACGCACTCGAGAGCCTTGGCTACTCAAAAGCCGATATCGCCAACATTGCAAAAGACATCGCCGGCGAAACTACGGAAGCTCGGGTAAAATCAGCGTTGAAATTGTTATCACGTCACGTATGACGAACGAATACACACAACACTCATGGGATGCTCTCGTCGAGAAATTCGCACCAATCAGCGGTGCATTTTTGCAGAGCTTTGCCTGGGGGGAGTTTCAGAAAAGTCAGGGAAGGGAGGTGCGACGAGTGGTCGGTGGTGAAGGATCGATGATCGCGCAATGTGTAAAACTCGCGGCGCCGTTGGGAATTCAGTACTGGCTTGTTCCAAAGGGCCCGATCGGCGATGCATCACTAGAATCCATGCGCTCATTATTGATTGACGAGCTCGGAACAGGATCGGACTACATTCGCATGGAATCGGTGGAGCGGTTACCGCGGTCGATCTCCACCAAAGAAACACATCCAAAAACAACGCGATTTCTCGATCTTACAAAGGGATACGATGCGGTGTTCGAGGATTTTAACGCTCGCGTTCGCTACAACACGAGGCTTGGAAAGAAGAAAGGTGTGATTTGCGAGTTTGTTGGACTTGATCGGTTCGACGAATTCGTCGATCTCATGAAGCAAACTGCAGAACGTGATGCATTCTCAATTCACGAAATCGCATATTACAAATCGATGATCGAAACGCTCGGCGCCGAGCCGTCCTGCCACGCAAAGCTCGCCATTGCATCGAAAGACGGTACTCCGCTTGCTGCAACACTCACCATCGACTCCTTCGGTACGCGAACCTATCTCCATGGTGCATCTGGCAATCAAATGCGCGAACTCAAGGCAACCCACGTGCTCCAAGATTTCGTCATCCACGACGCCATCGACTCTAGCCTAATCCGTTACGACTTCTGGGGAATCGCGCCCGAAGGATCAGGCTCGAAACATCCCTGGGCCGGCATCACCGAATTCAAAAAAGCCTTCGGCGGCTCAATCTACGCCACCGCCGGAACATTCGACATTCCCATCAACATCCCGAAATACTGGCTGTATCGAATTCTCAAAGGGGTCAGGTCTTGCGTTTAGCGAATCTCACATTAGGGCAGCATCGTAAACTTCTCCTGATGAATGTGATGATGCGGAACGTTGAGTGCGAACAGCTGATTCCGCAGCGCCTTCACCATTCCCGGCGGGCCACACAGGAACACATCCACGGATCCGGCGTCGAATCCTTCCAGCGCCGATGTTGCGGTGAGGAATCCTCTTTCTTTGCTATTCCACGTAACGACGTCAAGATTTGGTTTTGCCTTAGCGAGTGTTACAAGATCGTTCGCGACAGCGTTTTCAGTAGCATCAGAAATAGCGTACACGAGTTTTGCGTCGTAATCGTCGGGAAGTGATTCTGCAAACGTGAGGAACGGCGTAATGCCAATGCCACCCGCAATCCAACATTGCGTTTTTCCGCCAGAACCATACGTGAAACTCCCGTACGGGCCCTCGATCATCGCTTCATCGCCAATCCGCAGATTCGGTAACGTATTCGTAAAATCACCAAGCTTCTTTGTCACGAAACGAATAGATCCATCAGGCCGTGCTCCGGCAATGGAAAACGGATGTTCCTCCGCTTTCACGCCATTGCTCATGTACGTGACATACGCAAATTGCCCAGGCTTCATGGAAATTCCTTTCGTTTTTGGTGCAAGCGTCACGTCCACAAATTTGTCGTTGACGACGCGGATGCTACTGACGACATATGGTGTTCGGTGCACAAACACCTTGTTGAACAACACACGATACGCGATAACGCCAACACCCAACACAAGAAAGATGAAAAAGACGAGTTTCAAAAGCGGGATTGATTGAATATCGCCAAGAATAAAAAGGCTATGCAATGCTCCAAGCAAGAATGCGAGCCCAAGATACCGATGCACTTTTTTCCAAATATGATACGGAAGATGAACGTAATACGTAAAAATAATGCACAAAGTCATGATGACCAAACTCACAATACCGAGGGTTTTTGCAAGGTCACCAATGGGAAGAAAGAACAGCACGGCGCTTTCTGTGGAAAATTGAAAATACGTCCATGAGAGAAAAAGAGGATGAAGAAGGAGTGCGATAAGTGCGACGGTTCCAACCTTCTGATGGAACGTATACGACATTCCCAAGTCCCCAAAGATTTTTTCTTGCACGGGAATGCGTATTGCAAGCATCAAGGCCAGGGTAAATGCCGTGAATCCAAAAACGCCAAGAATTTTCCCAATATACGCCATCGACATCACTGGTGACTCCGCAAAAAGCCAGAGAATCGTTGGGAACGCAAGAAAGATTGAAACCGGTACCAAGCCTTTGGGAAGCGTCATAGTTACGAGAATCATAGCCGATTCCTTCAAAAACGAGAACGCCCCAGCCTGCGTGGCCGGGGAGTCCGTGGGTCGTCAGCAATCACTCTGTTGGAGCCCCGTCGGGATTCCAATGAAGGATGCATCGTGCGTCGTAGTCTTTCTTTTCGCCAACCTGCACAACGTCTTTTCCTCCAGTGAGGCGTTGTGAGAAGCCGGCAGGCTCTCCGCACACCGAGCAGACGGCGGTCAGGAGCGTGATGTTGTCCGCGATAGCGAGGAGTGCAGAGCCGGGGCCGGGGAATGGATCTCCGGTGAACGTCTGGTTCAGAATCACGACGATCACGCGGCGTCCGGTGAGGCGAAGCCATCGGACGAATCCGACAAGCTCCTCCTCGAAGAACTGGCCTTCGTCGATGCCGACGACTTCGATATCGTCGGTAACGAGTTGTCGCATGTGTGCAACGGTGTGAACCGGGGTGGCCATAAGCCTTCCGCCACAGTGGCTCGCAAGCTGAACAGGGTCGTAACGGCCGGAATCGTTGGCATGTTTGAACACGATCAGCTTTTGCCTCGCGATGCTCGTTCTGCGGAGGAGTCGAATAAGCTCTTCGGTTTTTCCTCCGAACATACAACCGGTGATGACTTCCACTCGACCGGCACGCTGATGAAGAACATTGTCAGTATTCATGAACCGTCTCCTTGGTGACGCACGCATTTTAGACGATAAAAAATATTCTGGAGCACATGCCTGTGGATGCATTGGGGAAGAGGGTATTTTGTGCACAGCGCCGTTCACATTTTGCGCACAATCTATACACACCACGTGGTAAAATGTACGCATGCGTATTGGAATAGACGCAAGATTCTACGGCCCAACAATAGGAGGCGGCGGCCTTGGTCGTTACGTCGCAGAATTAGTGACTGCATTGCAAAGCGTTGATACGGAAAATGAATACGTGCTCTTTTTACGGAAAGAAAATTTTCACGAGTGCAGAATAACGAATGCGAAGTTCACCAAGCGTATGGTGGATGTGCCGTGGTATTCGTTCGCGGAACAGCGCGTGATGCCAAGGGAAATTGCGCTCGCCAACGTGAATCTTATGCACTATCCGCATTGGAATGTGCCGATATTCTCCCGTGTTCCGTTTGTGGTAACCATTCACGACCTCATTCTGCTCGAGGATCCATCAAGCGCCAGGGCAACCACAAGAAACGCCTTTGTTCATGGGCTCAAAAGTATTGGTCATCGTATTGCACTGGAAGCAGCAATTCATCGCAGCAAACACATCGTTGCAATATCGGAATACACCAAGCGTTCGATTTTGGAGCACTTTCGCGTACCTGGTGGCAAAATTTCCGTGGTGTACAACGGTGTTCGAACGCCGATCGGATCGGAGAAAGTCACATTGGCAGAGCTCGGCGTGCAAAAACCGTACATTCTCTCCGTTGGCAACGCGTATCCGCACAAGAACATTGAAACTACATTGCTTGCATTTCGTGAGCTCTGCACTTCTGACGAACACACTATGCTGGCGCTTGCGGGGAAGCGAGACGTATTTGTAGAAAAACTTGAGGCGTTTGCGCTGGAGATCGGTATTCCTTCCCATCGTCTTCAGTTCATCAATACACCGTCCGACGCGATGCTTGCTCGTCTGTATGCAGATGCTGCGCTCCTCGTGATTGCTTCCCGCATTGAAGGCTTCGGTATCCCGCCACTGGAAGCATTGGCGGTAGGTACGCCGGTTGCCGCAAGTCACACATCATCGTTGCCAGAAGTGCTGGGGAATACGGTGCAATATTTCGACCCCGACGACACTGACGCACTCCGGCGGTTGATGCACGACGCGATTCATCGGCCGAGCGTATGGCACAGCCTTCGTGCGCCGGGAATACGGCAAGCAGAAAAGTTTACCTGGAAGAAGACCGCACTCGCCATGAGAGACATCTATCGAAATTTTGCCGACAGACGCTTGTGAAGAACGAAACAGACATCACGAATATGTACGACGACGCTCTACCAGAGCGATTTTGTGATGTTGAGCGAAACGACGAAGCGCGGAAACTTCGCGTACACCAGGGTGCCGTTACTCCATCTCCATACATCGTAAAGTTAACGCGTAACACGATTGCTCAGCCAGCCATGAGCGTAACAGAGGAAATTGAAGCCCTCGCAAAAAGTTTAATTATCGACGGCGACGACGAGCTGATTGGTGTAGACCATGAACAAGAGCACGAGGATCTTGGTATTGATTTTTCAGATATTGCTGCGCAGCTTCGCGAATTCGATACGACAACAATGGAGACGAAGCCATTGTTAGGGAAAAATTTGACCGACAATAGTGCTGAAGATGTTCCACAGCAGAATATTTCACTTGACGATGCGCTTGCGGCGTTTCTCGAGCCTGCAGTTTCGCTTGAGGCACTTATCCCTATTTCTCCCGTTGTTGAAGAACAGACCTTAGAGGCGATCACGGAAGAGCAGATGACGCCTGAAGCGCCCACCTCGCCTTGGGTTGTAACGGTTACGGACCCCCTTCAGCGATCCACTGGTCCATCCCGATGGCGCGCATTTTTGTCCTTCGAAAATGGCGTTCTGCATCACGCATCGGTTCGTGCGCTTGGAGTATTCGTTCTCCTTTCGTTTGTAGTGGTGTTGCCACTTCACGCCATGCAGACGCTTTCTGGAACCGTACATCACGTTGGTGCGGTGCAGAATATTGGCATTGCAGCACTCGACGACGTGGCTCGGGCAACGTCGGCACTGAGTGCAAAAGACTTCGGTGCTGCACAAACGGATTTTTCGAGTGCCGCAGCAAAATTTGCGCACGCACAGGATTCCCTGAACGATCTGCACGCTGGTGTTGTTGCCTTGGTAAACGTCATTCCACAAACGGATCGTACGTATGAATCGGTACGTGGACTGATAACCGCTGGTCAGGAATTATCACAGACCGCGTCGATCATGAGTGAAGCGGTAAAGGGTGTGCCGTCGCAAACCGCAACAGATATTGTTACAAAACTGAATCTGCTCAATGCGTATATCGAGAACGCGTTGCCGCACGTGCTTGGAGCCCAGGCTGCGCTTGCGAAAGTGGACGCCGCAATAGTGCCAGCACAGTACACAGAAAAAATCGTAAAGCTTCAGTCGGAGACTCCGGCAATCGCCGCATCGATGCAAGAATTTTTACAATTTGTTCACACGCTGACGTTCTTGCTTGGCGGTGAGAACACCATGCGCTACCTGGCGCTCTTCCAGAACAATACCGAGCTTCGCGCAACGGGAGGATTTGTAGGAAGTTTTGCGGAAGTAGCAATGAATAATGGTGCTATCGCGAAGTTGACCTTGCCGGGTGGCGGAACGTACGACGTGCAAGGGCAGCTCGACGCATTCGTGGAAGCGCCAAAGCCATTATCGCTCATCAATCCACGATGGGAGTTTCAAGACGGAAATTGGTTCCCAGACTTTCCAACATCAGCAAAGAAGATGCAGTGGTTCTATGAGCACGCTGGTGGACCAACCACAGATGGCGTGATGGCGGTAAATGCAACGTTCATCGAGAAGCTTCTCGACGTGATCGGGCCGATCGATATACCAGAATACGGGGTAATATTGAATGCAGAAAATTTTGTATTTGCCACAGAAAAGGCAGTGGAAATTGATGCAGACAAGACTCTGAACACGCCAAAAGCATTTTTAGGAAGCCTTGCTCCAAAGCTTATTGAAAAGATACAGACCGCCGACGTGAAGACGCTCATAAAGATCGTCATGCTTCTGGAACAAGGATTAGCGGAAAAAGATATTCAAGTGTATTTCCGGGACAACGATGCAGAGAAGGCGATGCAAGACTTAGGATTTGGTGGAGAAATTGAGCAAACGGACGGGGATTATCTCATGGTGGTGAACTCCAATATTGGTGGAGGAAAGACAGACGCGGTCATCGACCAGGCTATAGATATGCAAGTAGATATTGCAGAGTCCGGAACAATTGTCGACTCGCTCACACTCACAAAAACGCATCATGGCATGGCGAGCGCCCTGTTTACAGGAAAGAACAATGTGGATTACGTGCGATTCTACGTGCCTGAAGGAAGTATCTTGCTTTCTGCAGATGGATTCGAGCCACCGCCATCGAAACTTTTTGAACCGTCGGACATTTCGCTTACTCCCGACGACGATCTTTCATTGGTAATGAGCGACGAAACAACGGATACGCTTTCTGGTATAGATATATGGAACGAATTTGGTAAAACGGTATTTGGTGGATGGATACAGACTGCGCCAGGGGAAACACAAGTTGTGCAGCTTTCGTACCGCATTCCGCAAACGCTGTTCTCTATGGATGCGGACACATCATTCCTGGCACGGGCCCGTCGTCAGCTAGGATTCGATACTCACGACGGATACTCCATTCTTGTACAAAAGCAATCTGGTGTCGTATCCCGAACAACAACAGTGGATATAAACATCCCTGAATCGTGGAAAACCTTCTGGACGAACAACGCAAGTGACGTCGTGAACACGGCAACAGTCCATAATACACGCGATGCATTTACGGGCTGGATTTTTGTCCGCTAAGTATGTCTACCAAGCATAAACAGAAGCATCATGAAAAGCATATTGCCTCAGTTGAGGACAATGTGGCTGTTGGAGATGTGGATATTCGCGAAACGGATATTAACGCAGGGCTCTCAGCGATTTACGGGGAGGAGCGAGACGATTTGAAGAACGTCACGAGAGGCGGATCGCGACTGACTCGATTTCTCATGAGGGCAGTAATCGTGCTTTCCGTCGTGTGCGTGCTTACTATTGGCGGCTATGTTGGATATAGGCATTTTTGGGGAGTCGGGCAGGAGGGTAAGCCACTCGGGTTAACATTTGTTGCGGCAGACACCATACAAAGTGGCTCACAGACCACAATTGAGCTTGAATATAAGAATCAAACATCGTACCCGCTCACGAATGTGGAGATTGACGTGAATCTTCCTTCTGGATTTGTAGTAAAAACACTCACACCGCTTGCAACAAACGCTACAGAGCTTGTGTTCACGCTCGGCACAATTCCTGGTGGCTCAGATGGAAAAATCACCATCGACGGTGTATGGAATGCAGACGTTCCAAGCACAACCGGCATTCAGGCGCTTGCTTCCTATAAGCCAGCAAACTTTAATGCGCAGTTTCATGATATTGCTACAAAAACTATTGCAACAAATGTAAGTGCCACGATTGTAGTCATCGATGCAGCGGAAACGGTGAATGTTGGAGAAGCAACGACGTACACAGTGCGCGTGCAAAACTCCGGTCTAGAATTGTTGATCGCACCACAAGTCGTGCTGACATTACCAGCGGGATTTTTCGTACAAACGAGTGTTCCACCGTTGGCTGCTGGCGGGGGATCCACATATACGCTTCCAGATATCGTTCCTGCCGCAGAGGGGGTGATTGTAATAACGGGTGCGTTTGCTTCAGATGTTGCTGGAACACAGATGCTTACGGCAGTGAGCGGTATTGCAGGAGCACGGTTCTCGCCACAGACAACAACGACAGCACTCACTGATGTAAAGGGAAGTGCGCTGGCATTGAGTATGGTAGGAAACGGAATTTCTGGGAATGTGATTGCGGATCCAGGATCGTTACTTCGTGTGGCATTGCGCATTGAAAACACGAGCGATGTTGTAGTAGCCGACGCAACAGCGCTTCTGGATTTTACTGCGGAGAAAAGTGTGCCGATCGACTGGAAGACTGCAGTAACTGCTGGCGGGAAAATTACGGCAAAAGGAATCACATTTGACGCAAAAACGTTGGGGACTATCGCAGCAGGGGATCATGTCACGCTGAATCTCGCATTTCCATTACAAACCGATCTTGCTGCAGGAAGTAGCACATTTGCTATTGCATTCAGCGCAACGCGCGGATCGATTACGGTGCAGTCTCTCCCATTGAATATCACATTAAATTCTGACGCTACAGTATTAAGCTCTCTACGATATTTCGACGACGACGGTTCGCCACTCGGGAGCGGTCCATTGCCGCCAACAGTAGGGAGTGCCACGCACTATCGAGCAGTGTGGACTATCGCAAGCGGTATGCACGGATTAAACGACGTTACGGTTTCTGCAACATTGCCTGAAGGCGTTGTGTGGGACGATTTTTCCACAGCAAGTAGTGGCGTAGTGACATTCGACAGCGCAACACGCACAGTGCGATGGACAATGTCGAGCATTCCCGCCGAATCCGCCGCCGTGATTGCGCGGTTCAGTGTGTCCATCACTCCCACGGCTGCCGATGTTGGACTTACAAAAACGCTCGTGGGTAAAACGGTGCTCAGCGGAAAGGACGACAGCACAAAAGCAGTCGTCGAACGCTCTGCGGAAGCAATCACCACAGCATGCGAAGGCGATCCGTTGGTGGAAGGGAAAGGAATAGTAAAGAAGTAGCGAGATCAGGTCGATGATTGTCGATTTTTGATATCACGTAGCGTCTGCAATGTTATCGCTGCCGTTTT
>CALRAI010000013.1 GCA_943350635.1 Candidatus Uhrbacteria bacterium | reverse complement strand
CACAACCTTCAGGAGCACTCCATTGTGATGATTCGTGGAGGCCGTGTGAAGGACTTGCCAGGTGTGCGTTACCACATTATCCGCGGACGTTACGATGCCGCTGGTGTGGAAGGTCGCAACCGTAGCCGTTCATTGTACGGAACGAAGCGTCCAAAGGCAGGAAAAGCCGGTGCTGCTAAGAAGAAATAAGGTTCGAAATTAATTTAATGATACTGAGTACCACGACCACGTGGGAAGTGCAGTATTCATAACTACCGGACGAAGATATTTGCGACGAGTTTGGACGCGCATCGAGGAAATCTCGCGAAACGTACTTCATGTGTACGTTGAGCGAGTTTCCGATGAGGCAAGTTCAAAATCGGCCAAATAGGTTCGTCTGCAATATAATATGCGTGGTAAAGCCGCTCCTAAGCGCAACTTAGCTCCTGATGCAAAATACGGGAGCGTTTTGGTTGCCAAGTTAGTGAATTACGTCATGGAAAGTGGAAAGAAGAGCATTGCTCGTGGCATTGTGTACGATGCGTTTGAAATTATCGCCGAAGAAACAAAGGCGGATCCATTGGAAGTTTTCGACACAGCAATTAAGAACGTTACCCCAGCAGTTGAGGTAAAGAGTAAGCGTGTTGGTGGTGCAAACTACCAGGTTCCTATGCCAGTGCGTGGGGATCGTCGGTATGCTTTGGCGTATCGCTGGATTCTTGTTGCGGCTCGTGGAAAGAAGGGTCGTCCTATGTGTGAAAAGCTCGCTAGTGAACTTATTGCGGCAAGCAAGAATGAAGGCGATGCAGTGAAGAAGAAAATGGACGTTCAGAGAATGGCAGAAGCAAACCGTGCCTTCGCTCACCTCGCTCGATAAAATTTTTTCGAGACGCGTCTTTGACGTCGTCTCTATAATTTATGACTCGTGATTATCCACTTGAACGGGTTCGGAACATTGGAATTATTGCGCACATCGACGCAGGAAAAACCACCACAACGGAGCGCGTTTTGTACTACACCGGTAAGAAGCACAAAATTGGTGAAGTACACGAAGGTGAAGCAACCATGGACTGGATGGAACAAGAGCAAGAGCGTGGAATTACCATCACGGCTGCTGCAACGACGTGTTTCTGGAAGGATCACCGCGTGAACATCATCGACACTCCAGGACACGTAGACTTTACCGTAGAGGTGGAGCGTTCTCTTCGCGTTCTTGACGGTGGAGTAACAGTGTTCGACGGTGTTGCTGGTGTGGAACCACAGTCTGAAACCGTGTGGCACCAGGCCGACAAGTACGGTGTACCTCGCGTGTGTTTTATCAACAAACTCGATCGTACTGGCGCAGACTTTTATAAGGATGTGGATTCGATTCGTAAGCGTTTGGCGCCGAATGCATATCCTATTCAGCTTCCAATTGGTGTAGAAAGCGACTTTGTAGGAATGATCGATTTGCTTTTGCGCAAGGCGTTCATTTACAAGGATGACATGGGAAAGGTGGTAGACGAAATTGAAATTCCAGAAGAATACAAGGAAAAGGCAGAGGAATATCGTAAGAACCTTGTTGAAGCAATTGTTGCTGAAGACGAGGCGTTGCTTGAGCGCTTCTTTGCTGGCGAGGAAATCTCGGTTCCAGAACTCAAAGTTGCGTTGCGCAAAGGCGTTATTTCGTTGAAGATCTTCCCAATTCTTTGTGGCTCAGCGCTTAAGAATAAGGGTGTTCAGCAGATGCTTGATGCTGTGGTTGACTACTTGCCGTCCCCACTCGACGTTCCGCCAATTACGGGATTTAATCCTGATGATCATGATGAGGTGATCGCATGTCCACCAAAGGACAGCGCACCGTTCGCAGCACTTGCATTTAAGATCGCAGCAGATCCATTCGTGGGAAAGCTTGCGTTCTTCCGTGTGTATTCTGGAAGCATCAAGGCTGGAACGTACGTGCTTAATACTGCAACGGGAGACAAAGAGCGTATTTCTCGTATTGTTCGTTTGCATGCAAATAGCCGCGAAGATGTTGAAGAGGTGTTCGCTGGAGAAATTGCCGCAGCCGTTGGATTGAAAAACACCGCAACCGGACATACGTTGTGTGACGCGGATCATCCTGTGGTTCTTGAGTCAATTACGTTCCCAGAGCCGGTTATTTCTCAGGCACTTGAACCAAAAACCAAGGCCGACCAAGAAAAGATGGGCATGGCACTGCAGAAGCTTAAGGAAGAAGATCCAACCTTCCACGTGCACACCGATCCAGATTCCAACCAAACGATTATCGCTGGTATGGGCGAACTCCACTTGGAAATTATGGTGGACCGCATGAAGCGTGAGTACGGTGTAGAAGCAAATGTGGGTCGTCCACAGGTTGCATACCGTGAAACCATTCGTGCTGCTGCTGAAGGTGAAGGAAAGTACGTGAAGCAATCTGGAGGACGTGGTCAGTACGGACATTGTTGGTTGCGTGTGGAGCCAAATGTTGGGGAAGATGCAAAGAACTTCGAGTTCTTTGAAGAAACCAAGGGTGGAAGCATCCCTCGTGAATACATTCCAGCAATCGAAAAGGGTGCACGTGAATCCATGGATCGCGGTGCCATTGCTGGTTTCCCACTTATCAACATTAAAGTTACCGTGTTCGACGGAAGCTACCACGATGTGGACTCCAACGAAGCAGCTTTCAAGATGGCAGGAAGCATGGCATTCCAAGCTGCGGTTAAGGAGGCAAAGCCAGTATTGCTTGAGCCAATGATGAAAGTGGAAGCGGTTACCCCAGACGAATTCATGGGATCCGTTGTGGGCGACTTGAATGGAAAGCGTGGTCAAATCCAGGAAATGGGCGACCGTGGAAACATCAAGTTCGTAAAGGCTCTCGTTCCTCTTGCGGAAATGTTCGGTTACTCCACGTCGCTCCGTTCCATGACCCAGGGTCGCGCAAGCTACTCCATGGAGTTCGGTCAGTACATGGAAGTTCCGTCCAACGTGCAAAAGGCGATTGTTGAACAGCGCGCAGGGAAATAAAGACGAAGCTCGGCATTTGGTCGATTTTCAACTCACGTCATCGCGAACTCGTTCAACGCACGATGAGTGCGCCTCACGAGATTCGCTCGTCGTTCATCGAAACTCGTCTCAAATGACGAACTTCGTATAGGCGAACATCACCGACCTCAGCAATGAGGTCGGTTTTGTTATTACATTGATCTTGCATTACTCCACAGCAATTCAAACATCGTTCGGAGTGTTACGGTTGTGTCCCCACTTGTTACCAAGATAACAGAGTTTTCTTTGCGGGTGGTAATAAATGCGACGTCGTTGCCGAAGAGGAGCATTGTTGCGGGGATTTTGGTGTGCGGGGGGAGGAAGCGAGATTCACGGAGTTCTGTGCTGTCGCGTTTGACGAATTTTCGCGCTTCGGGAGTTTCGACGACAAGTTGGCGGCTACGAATGCTGCGTTTTAAACGTTCGTCGATGATGTGTTTCATGAGGTAGGGTTCTTTGACGTAATCCAACATCTGCGTTCCCGTTGTAAACAAACAATATTCTTTCACGCCAGATCGGAAGATCTGTTGCCAGAATTGTTTGAACCCATCGGTTCCTTCGTAGATGGTGACGCCGACAGTTTCTCTTGCATCGGATTTTATTGCATCGAAGAGTGGAAGAATATCTCGAAATTTTTCTTGACGATCGGCGAGATGTTTTATAAACATTTCTGGTTGATTTGCGACAAATTTTTTCCGTCCTTGTAGGCTCTTTAATCGAAAATACCCACGTCGGCAAAGGCTTTCTAGGATAGGATAGAGTGTTGTGCGCGGTAATTTCGTCAAACGTGATAGCTCGAGAATCGATGCTTCGCCAAGCTCGATGCCGGCAAGATATAAGGACGCTTCTTTTTCGTCGAATCCAAACGCAATCAATGCACGATTGAGTTCTTTTGAGGATGACATATGCATATATCATTACGATAGTCTCGTTGATACGAAAGTCAATATGTTGTCGGGGAAGACGACAGAGAAAACACCAATGTTGTCGACTGTTACGACAGATGTTCTCGGAACATTGTGGTTGTGGATAGATACTCATCATTGAACACGAACCTCGGAGGTGTTCCATGACTGGTCAGCTCGAACTTTGGCAGTATCTCGCAGTGCTCTTTGCGTGCCACAACATTGGCGACTTCGCGTTCCAGAGCGCGTGGATGGCCATGGAAAAGGCTAAGGACAAAGAGGTGCTGTTCTACCATGTGGTTACTCAGGCCTCGCCGTTCATGGTGCTTGCGGCGGTGCCCGGATTTCACATCACGTGGTACGGACTCCTTATTCACATGGCGCTTCATGCGCTAGTCGATTACCTGAAGGGCAAACAGGTCATCAAGAAGATCTGGCAGGATCAGCTTTGCCACTACATCTGTACCACGGCCGAGCATCTGCTCGGACTGATCTAGATACAGTGGCTTTTTCTGACGATGTCACTTACGCGCGCCGAACTTCTCACGGAGGTTCGGTGTTGTGCGTGGAGCATGATAAAATTGCAGTATCTATGCAGGAATCTTTTGATAACGTTGCCTTGCCCTTGCCGGAAGCAATGAGTGAAGAAATGCGAGCGATGCTCGAAAGGGATATTCGCCAGAGGCTTGATGTTGGAATTTCGCCGGAACGGGGGAGAGAATTGAATGAGGAAATTGAAACGATCGCGGCGATATTGGAGGAAGAACGGATTCCGTGCTTTCTTGCAGGTGGAACAGCGATTGATTTGCTTGATGGAACATGGGATCGGGATCATTTGGATTTGGATGTGGCGATTTCTAGTGCAGATAGAAATCGATTGTACGACGCGATTGTTGATCGTGGGTTTGTGATAACGGATCCGGAGAGGAAGGAGCTTTCTCGAGAAGACGTGTGTGATCCTTCCCGGCATAACTGTTTCTTTTCACGAATCATTGACGGTCGTGAGGATAAGTTCGAAGTCATGTTTTTGGACGAGGTTGCGAATGGTGACATTAAAATCAACAATGCCGTTGCGGCACCGCGGGAATCGTATATTCATGCGCCAATGGCGACCGTTGGGGATCGTGCCGTGTTGCTTCAACCGCCGGAGATCATTCTTTTTTATAAATTGACCGACGGGAGACGTAAAGATTTTCGTGATATAGAAAAAACGTGGAATATGTTGGTGGAGGAACAGCGGGGATTGCTTGAACACTATTTGTCGTCGTCGAATGTGCGATTCGTGATTGATGGTAGGAATATTGCTTTTGCAGACCTGTTTATTGAAGCTCACAAGAAGGACGCGGAGCTTCAAGAGCGATTTTTCCACCATCGTCTTCCGGAAATTGAGCAGAAGCTGAGCGCGGATATTGTGTTGCGTTCTGGTGAGATTTTCACCAAACGACAGGAGATTTCCGATCGTGAAGATTTTTGTACCACGGTGATTCGAATGTATGGTGACGACACGCCAAAACGAAGAAAGGATATTGAAGATATCGCGAATCAGTTGTATCGCGATCCCGTACCAACATTGCTGGAGTTTCGAACGTGGGCAAAGGAATATATTGGTATTGAAGCAACGGTTCGGAAAACCGCGTTTCATGAATATGTTTCTCAGTCGTTGTGGACGGTGAAAACGGAAAAACAGGAATAAATATATGCCAAGAGATTCCGAACAGCTGTCGAACGCTTCTCCAAAAAAAGATCCAACAGAGAATGCTCGTGATGCGCTCCTTTTGGCATTGCAGTCAAAGACCAAGTTTGTTGGTGCTGGATGGGACTGTATTGTTGCCCGAGGAATTATGACAAAGCAGGATGTGCATCTTGATCCACACACATGGATTGGAGAAACACGAATATCCGCAGAAGATCCAACGAAATACACGATTCATTTAGGGACACGAGATGTTCCAGAGGCACTGGGTGAGCAAGTCATTTTTCGATTTAAACAATTATCTCCAGAAGATCGTTTATTGTATCGGTTGAGTCATGAGATTTGCCATGTCGTTTGCCCTATCGCCACCGAAATAGATCGAGAATTCGGTCGGTTGTTTTCGATGCTTGAGGTGATGCGCCGAAATGGTCATGCAATGTCGTCCTTAGGTAATTTAGATATGTATCGTACCGCAGGATCTGTTGTGCAGGCTACGGAGGATCTTGTTGAGCTCACGAATATGTTTATGATCGATCCAGAATATTTGCGTGCGTATTTTGTATTTCTTTCTGATCCTCAACAGCAAGGTCGTCGAGATGCGCTCGGACTGCATCATCTTCAGAGCGAGCGAGTTGCGAAGATGCTTTTTACGATGATTGAAAATGGAGTGACGCGATTTTTGAACAGCTCGTAAATATCGAACGACCCCGGAGCGCGTTGCTCACGGGGTCGCGTTGTGCTTCGTCCATGTGACGATCCACAGATTGTCACGGTTTTCGATCGGGCTTTTGACCGTTGCACCGAGCGATCGGTACCACGGAAGGAGGCCTTGATTCGAGATGACGCCCCAGACATAGCCGCGTTCCTCGAGAATTACTGCGAGTGCTCGACGCATCAGTGTGCTGCCAGTTCCGTGCCCTTGATGGTCGGGGAGAACCTGCAAGCAGCTGATGTATCCCGCACCGATTGCGTCGAGCTCTTCGGTAGCCGCGATGTTCCGTGGATCGATGAAGCGTTCTGGCGAGCGAGCGAAAGCGAGAATCCCTCCGTGGAATTCTCGTGATCGATCCCTTGTGACGAAGTGGTACGGCGTGAGATCGCCTGTTTCGAGCCTTAGACGACGAAGGATCTCGTCATGAACGTAGGTGCCATTCGTCGCCCATTCGAGTCCGCGGACACCATCGAGCCACGGAATGACGTTTCCGAATTCCTGCATGATGGTGCCGAGCTGAATTGCGAACCTCCGGCCACGGAGGCTAACAGACTGAAGTCGCATGTAGAGCCTCCTTTGGTTTGTGAACCTTACCTTCAACCCTAAGCGTTGAGCAACCCTTAGGGTTAAAATGTGGGTGATCCACTTGCCCTTTGGTCTCACACTTTCTAAGATGCCTTCATATGGCAACGAATCACATCCCTAGACTGTTGCGTTTGGCTCGAAGAACGGGTGATCGGCTGATTGTGACGGATGAAAACGGGGGAGGGGAACCGATGGTTATTTTGCCGTTGGAGGAGTATGAGGCGTTGATTGATGAGGCGTTTGGACCGTCGACTGTGACGGAGCAGGAAGAATCTCTTCGTGATGTGCCTGTTTTGATGCCTGAGAGACCAATTCGGAGCCAAAACGTTGGTCGATTGGAAGAAAGTGAGGCAATTGTTGGAAAGGACGTAACCATTGAACTTGATGATATTGCATTATTGGAGGGAATTGATGTGGAAGAAGGGTTTGATGACGAGGCAGAGATTGATGAGGCGGCGCTGATTGATCTTTGGAAGGAGCCCACAGCGGCACGAGAAGCAGAAATGCAAGAAAAAATGAAAGAAGCAGAGCAAAAACCGGTAGTGAAGCCAGAGGGTGGGGAGGAACAGTTCTACTTGGAGCCGATCGATTAGGAGAAATCTGTGCCGTCGTACACAAGCTGACTTGCATGATTTTCCTGGTTTTGCTACACTCTCGCCACATTTATTTACGGAAACTCTCACTCAACTGCTGAGTATTCTGCACACGGAATGCCCGCATAATTTCTTCGTATGGCAGAACAGTTTGACCGAACAAAACCGCACGTGAACGTCGGTACCATTGGTCACGTCGACCACGGCAAGACCACCACAACCGCTGCAATGCTTGCAGTAGCTGCAGCAATGGGAAACAAAGCGCAAACAAAGGGTATTAACGACCTCGACAAAGCGCCAGAATCCAAGGCTCGTGGTATCACCATTTCGACTGCACACTGTGAATATGAGACGGCAAACCGTCACTATGCGCACGTGGACTGTCCAGGACACGCTGACTACGTGAAGAACATGATTACTGGTGCTGCCCAGATGGACGGCGCAATTCTCGTGGTTTCCGCAGCAGACGGTCCAATGCCACAAACACGTGAACACATTTTGCTTGCAAAGCAGGTTGGTGTTCCTTCAATTCTCGTCTACTTGAACAAAGTTGACATGGTTGACGATCCAGAACTTATCGATCTTGTTGAACAAGAAGTTCGCGATCTTTTGAAGAAGTACGACTTCCCAGGCGACGATGTTCCAGTGATTCGCGGTTCTTCCGTGAAGGCGCTTGAAGATCCAGCTGGTCCTGGCGCACAGCCAATTCGTGACTTGCTCGCAGCATTGGATGCGTACATTCCACAGCCTGTTCGGGACCTTGATAAGCCATTCTTGTTGCCAGTAGAAGACGTCTTCTCTATTGAAGGACGTGGAACGGTGGTAACTGGTCGTATCGAGCGCGGTATCTGTAACGTTGGAGATGAAGTTGAAATTGTCGGTATCAAGGACACCGTCAAGTCGACGGTGACGGGTATCGAAATGTTCAACAAGTCTTTGGACAAGGGTATGGCTGGTGACAACGCTGGTATTCTTCTCCGCGGTGTGAAGAAGGAAGACGTTGAACGCGGTCAGGTTCTTGCAAAGCCAGGTTCTGTAAAGCCACACACCAAGTTCGAAGCGGAAATTTACGCGCTTACGAAGGAGGAAGGTGGTCGTCACAAGCCATTCTTCAAGGGCTACAAGCCACAGTTCTACATCCGTACTACGGACGTAACTGGTGAAATTGCTCTTCCAGAAGGTACAGAAATGGTGATGCCAGGAGACAAAGTGAACGGAATCGTTACACTCATCAACCCAGTTGCATTGGAAGAGAAGATGCGCTTTGCTATCCGTGAGGGTGGCCGCACGGTTGGTGCTGGTATCGTTGTAAAAATTCTTGAATAATTCTTGTAAAAGAACATGAAGGCAGAACGCGAAAACGTCTGCCTTCCTCTGTTTCAATCATCGCCCTTTTCACTATGACCGACGCTGTAAAAACAAAAGAAGACGTAAAGCAACGCATTCGTATCAAGATTCGCGCATACGATCATAAAGTGATCGACACTGCAACGCAAACCATCATCAAGACGGCAGAGCGAAGCGGAGCAGAAGTTCTTGGTCCAGTACCATTGCCAACGGAAATTCGACGCTTCACGGTGAACCGCTCAACGTTTATCGATAAGCAATCTCGTGATCAGTACGAGATGCGCGTTCATAAGCGTTTGATCGACATTGTTTCTCCAACTGAGCGAACAATTGACGCACTCATGAGCTTGAATCTTCCTGCAGGTGTCGACATCGAAATTAAAATGTAATTCACGTAGTGGGGACTGCGAAGAGACCGTCTTTCAAAGACGATTTGCTCGCAGTTTCCACTGCACCACACGCTCTGACATCGAACCGAGAAGAAAGATTCACTTTACGCCAATGGGCGATGAGGAAAAACCTTCTTGCTGCTTCGTGAGGAGTTTAGGAGACTCTTTTCACCGTTAAAAAACTCAATCAACTGCATTTCGCTTCGGCGATTCTTGTGTGACGTTGTTTTGGGCTAGAAGTAATCCTTTGGATGCTTCTGGTTTTTTCGTTGAAAGGGCTTAACGCGTTCCTCTGCCTCTGCGCAAGAACGAAATTGATTCTATGAAAGTGCTTCTCGGAAAGAAAATTGAAATGACGCAGCTCTTCCGCCCAGACGGGTCGGTAGTCCCTGTCACGCTTATTGCTGCAGAGCCATCCGTGGTTGTTGCGGTGAAGCAAACGGTTCAAGGAACTTCTGTGGTAGTTGTCGGTTTCGACAAGACCACGAATGTCACTAAGGCGGAGGCTGGAGTGACGGGAGATCTTGGAACGTTTCGGACACTTCGTGAGTTTCCGTTGGCTGATGGCGAAACCGTTGAGCGCGGTACCGCGATCACGGTTTCAACATTTGCTCCTGGAGACGCTGTGAACATCGTTGGTACATCAAAGGGTCGTGGTTTCCAAGGTGTTGTAAAACGACACGGATTCCATGGTCACCCACGGACGCACGGTCATAAGGACCAAGAGCGTAAGTCGGGTTCCATTGGTGCTGGTGGTATTCAGCGCGTGTTCAAGGGCATGCGTATGGCTGGCCGTATGGGCAGCGATCGTGTCACGGTGAAGAACTTGGAGGTTATGTCTATCGATGTTGAGAAGAACATCATTGCAATCAAAGGTGCAGTGCCAGGAAGCCGAGGAAGTCTTGTGACAATTTTGTCCACTGAAGGAAATGTATGGCTCAAGTAAAACTCTACAATTTGAAAGGTGCGGACGCTGGAATGTTGACGTTGTCCGACGCATTGTTTGCTGTAGAACCAAATGCAAACCTTGTTCACGATGTTATTGTTGCACAAGAAGCAAATGCTCGTGTGGTTTTGGCACACACAAAGGACCGAAGTCAGGTTTCTGGTGGTGGAAAGAAGCCATGGAAACAGAAGGGAACCGGCCGTGCGCGTCATGGATCTTCTCGTTCACCAATCTGGGTGGGTGGAGGTGTTACTCATGGTCCACTTGCAGAACGCAATTTCTCTGTAAAGTTGAACAAGAAAACAAAGCGCACCGCCTTGGCGATGGTTTTGACGGACAAGGTTCAAGACGGTGCGTTTATTGCGGTGGAAGATTTTACTCTTCCTGAAGCAAAGACGAAGTTTGTTGCACAAATGCGCGCAGCACTTCCTGGTGCTCGTGGATCAGCACTTATCGTAGTTACTGCAGAAGATGTTGTCATGAAGCGTGCAGCAAAGAATTTGCCCCGGACAACAACGATTCATGCGAAGAGCATGAACGTTCGTGATGCTGCAAAATTCCGTACCATCATTGCATCGCAGGCTGCGATTGTTTCGATGACTCAAACGTTTAGCGCCTAAGTATGCCTACCAAGAAAATACAAGCTGAAGTTGTAGACGCACCAAAGGTTGCAAAGAAATCCACAAAAAAAGTTTCAGTTGATGCTGTTGCTGCTCCGTCGTTAAAATCCCTTTCGCGTTTTGCAACGAACACGTTGCTTGCTCCAATGGTTACGGAAAAGACCGCAATACTCTCAAGCAACAATGTCATGGTGTTCCGTGTGGCGCTTGCGGCAACTCGCGTTGGAGTAAAGCAAGCCTTCAAAGAATTGTACGGTGTAGTGCCGGTAAAGGTGAATGTGATCACGGTTCGTCCGCGTGCAGTGCATTTCGGAAAAAATAATGGTCACTTGAAGAGTTTCAAGAAAGCAATGATCACATTGCCAGAGGGAACCACGGTTGATGTCTTTGCTTCTGTTGTCTAAGCGTATGCCAATCATCCAATACAAACCAACAACTGCAGGACGCCGAAAGTCGAGCGTACAGTCGTTCAAAGACGTAACGTCGACAACGCCGCACAAAGCACTTTTGCTTTCTCAAAAGCAAATGGCTGGTCGTGGAGCATCTGGTCACATTACCGTTCGTCATCGCGGAGGTGGTGCTAAGCGCCATGTGCGCTTGATCGACTGGAAGCGTGATAAATATGATATTCCAGCGCAGGTGCAAACCATTGAATACGATCCAAACCGTGGAGCACGTATTGCACTCCTTGCTTACGCAGACGGAGAAAAGCGATATGTTCTTGCGCCACTTGGCCTTACCGTAGGAATGTCCATCGTTTCTTCAAAAGAACGCGGTGAACCAGCAATGGGAAACCGATTCCCACTCGAAAAGATCCCAGTAGGTATGCAGGTCCACAATGTGGAGCTGGAACCGGGTCGTGGAGGAAAAATGGTTCGTGGCGCTGGTGCTGCTGCAGAACTTCTCGCCATTGAAGGTGAACGTGCAACACTGCGTTTGCCGTCTGGTGAAGTTCGCATGGTACCAAAGACATGTTTTGCAACTATCGGAACCGTGTCCAATCCAGATTGGCGCTTGGTGCGATGGGGAAAGGCTGGACGCATGCGTCATCGCAGTGTTCGTCCAACGGTTCGTGGAAAGGCTATGAACCCAGTGGACCACCCACACGGAGGTGGAGAAGCGAGAAACTCAATTGGTATGCCGTCGCCAAAGACGCCAACGGGTAAGAAAGCGCTTGGTGTGAAGACACGCAAGAGCAAGAAACCATCGAATGCATTCATTGTTCGCCGCCGTCAGCACGCAAAGCGTAACGCCTAAGCCTATGCCACGAAGTCTTAAAAAGGGTCCATACATCGATCAGAACCTTGCAAAGAAAGTGTTGAATCTTCGCGCCGGCGACAAAACCGTCGTGAAGACCTGGGCTCGCGCCTCAACAATTACTCCAGAGATGGTTGGTTTCACCTTCGGTGTCCACAATGGTCGTGAGTTCGTTCAGGTTCGTGTGGTGGAAAACATGGTTGGCCACAAGCTTGGAGAATTCTCGCTCACCCGAAAGTTTGTTCGTCACGCTGGAAAGGCAGCAGCTGCCGCTCCTTCTGCCGCACCGGCAGCTGCAGCGCCAGCCGCAAAGAAACTTGCTCGCTAGTCTCAATATATGGAAGTAAAAGCGGTCGCAAAATTTATCCGAATCGCACCTCGCAAGACTCGTCTTGTGGTGGGGTTGATTCGTGGCAAGTCGGTAAACGAAGCACGTCGTCAATTGATGGTGTCTCCAAAGCTTGCTGCACGAACAGTATTGAAGGCACTGAACTCTGCAGTTGCAAACGCAACAAACAATGCAAAGCTTGATCCTGCAACTCTGATCGTTACGAAGACTTGGGTCGACGAAGGTCCGAAGATCAAACGGTTTGCTCCACGAGCACAGGGTCGTGCAACGCCAATTCGTCATCGAATGTCGCACATCCACGTGGTCGTCTCACCAAAAATCACCACCTAACCTATGGGTCACAAAGTCAATCCAAAAGTCTTCCGTCTTTCCACGATTTATACGTGGGACTCGAAGTGGTTCGCTCGTGGAAAGCAATTCGTCTCTTCGTTAAAAGAAGATGTGAATATCCGCGAATACTTGCGCAAAGCGCTTCGTGATGTTGGACTCGATTCTATTGGAATCGATCGTACACCAAAACGCGTTACTGTTACGATTCGTGCTGCGAAGCCTGGAGTAATCATTGGCCGCGCTGGTGCAGGAATCGAAGAGTTGAAGAAGAAACTCATGAAAGAGTTTTATCGTGGGCAACGAGTAACTCTCAACATCAATGTTGAAGAAGTCACCCGTCCGACAATGTCCGCACAAATCATTGGCGATCAGATCGCTCGTGAAATTGAACAGCGTCTTCCGTTCCGTCGATCCATGAAAATGGCTATCGAACGTGTTATGAAGGGTGGTGCACGTGGTGTGAAGCTCACGCTTTCTGGCCGCTTGAACGGTTCGGAAATCGCGCGAACGGAAACGATCGCTAATGGCAGCATTCCATTACATAACCTTCGTGCCGATATCGACTTTGCTCGCGTTCGTGCAAACACAATTTTCGGAGTGATTGGTGTGAAGGTTTGGATCTATCGCGGCGACGTGTTCGCAGCGGCAGAGGCACAAACACAAACAGAGTCCGCTGAACATCGTCCCGCACCTTCCCGCGGCGCACGAACGTAAGCTTTGAACCCCTAGTATGTTGCTTCCGAAAAAAATGAAATACCGCAAGTGGCACAAGCGCCGAACCGCCGGCGACCGCTTAGCGACACAAAAAACCGACGTGGCATTTGGCTCCTATGGACTCAAAGCGATCACTGAAGCGTGGGTAACCGCGCGTCAGATCGAAGCTGCTCGTCGTGCCATGACGCGTGCCATTAAGCGCGGTGGAAAAATCTGGATCCGCATTTTCCCAGATCATCCTGTTACAAACCATGGTGCAGAAGCACCGATGGGTAAAGGAAAGGGTGGAGTTGATTACTACATGACTCCTGTCCGTGCTGGAACCGTGATGTTCGAGATGGATGGTGTTACTCCAGAAATTGCACAAGAAGCCTTTCGCCTTGCTGCATACAAACTGCCTGTAAAGACGAAAGTTGTTACTCGAACCTAATCATATGTCTATACAGAATGAATTCGCAGCATTGTCTGCCAAAGAGCTCTTGGCAATGATTGCCGAGGAACGCACGAAACTCCGAGATATGAACCTGAAGCTCTCTGTTGGACAGTTGCGGACGGTTCGTATGGTTCGTGAAACCAAGAAACGTATCGCACGGTTGGAAACGCAGCGTTCAGCAATCGCAACCCACTAAAAGTATGGCAACAAAAAATCCATCATCTCCAGTACCGCAGCCAGCAGCTGAAGCTCAAAAAATGCATCGTCGTTTTACGGGCATCGTTGTTTCCGCGCACAAGACTCCAAAAACTATTGTTGTTCGTGTTGATCGTACTGAGATTCATCCAAAGTACGGCAAGCGCTACATTGTGAGCTCAAAGTTTATGGCTCACGACGAGGCAATGATCGCGAACGAAGGAGAAACTGTCACAATTGAAGAAACTCGTCCGCTTTCTGCTCGAAAGCGTTTCCGCGTGGTTTCAACGCCAAAAGCGTAACCCCCTTGTATGTTGCAACATCGATCCATGATGAGTGTCGCCGATAATACCGGCGCAAAAGTACTCCAAGTTATTCGTGTTCTCGGCGGCTATAAAAAGCGGTACGCTCGTTTGGGCGACGTTGTTACTGCGGTAGTAAAGCAAGCTGCGCCGCACACAATGGTAAAGAAGAGTGATGTCGTTCATGCCGTGATTGTTCGTACACGAAAAGAGGTACGTCGAAAGGACGGCTCCTATATTCGTTTCGACGAAAATGCAGGTGTTATTATCAACCGCGTTTCGAAGGAACCAAAGGGAACGCGTATCTTTGGACCAATTGCTCGTGAGTTGCGTGCAGAAGGGTTTACTAAGATTGTGTCACTTGCACCGGAAGTCCTCTAATTTCTCTCCTATGAAAATCAAAACTGGAGACAACGTCCGCGTTATTGCGGGCAAACATAAAGGAAGAGAAGGGAAAGTGATGCAAACTTTTCCAGCCCGCGGCCTCGTCGTCGTTGATGGTGTGAACCAAGCGGTGAAGCACATTAAGGCGAAGGGTAAGACTGCCGCTGGTCAGCGAGTTACCTTCAACGCACCGTTTCAGGCATCAAAAGTTGCTGTGATCGGTGAGGGTGGCTTGAAAGGACGTGTTGGATACGAAATTAAGGATGGAAAAAAGTTCCGCACTTTACGGGTGAACGGAAAGGTGAAGGGCAAGAAGGATGTGATTCAACTCTCGTAGTATGCAAAATATCCAAGAACAAATGAAAACAGTTGTTGGCCCAGCACTTCGTAAGGAGTTCGGCTACTCAAACATTCACGAGACACCGGTTATCACAAAAGTGACGATCAATGCTGGTCTCGGAAAGGGAAAAGATGCCAAATTCGCAGACGTGGTGGTGGAAACCTTCCGTCGCATTACTGGCCAACAGCCTGTGCGTACCAAGGCCAAGAAATCAATCGCTGGCTTTAAGGTTCGTGAAGGAATGGTGGTTGGAGTGATGGCGACATTACGTGGTAAGCGTATGTGGGACTTCCTCACAAAGCTCACGAACATTGCCTTTGCTCGTATTCGTGACTTCCGCGGTATCCCAGAATCGTCTGTGGATAGCCAAGGAAACTTCAACTATGGATTTACGGAGCACATTGCATTTCCGGAAATTCACCCTGATGAAGTAGAGTCCTTGCACGGATTACAGGTTACGATCACGACAACAGCAAAGAACCACGAAGAAGGCATCGCCCTTCTGCGAGCGATCGGATTCCCGTTCGCTTCCAAGCAACAGAAATAAGCTATGGCAACATCGAATCAAATCGCAAAGTCCGCGAAGAAACCCAAGTACAGCACACGCACGGTTCTCCGATGCTGGCGCTGTGGTCGCAAACGCTTCTTTATGCGAGCGTTCGGCCTCTGCCGTATCTGTTTCCGTGAGTTAGCAAACGTTGGTGAGATTCCGGGCATTCGAAAAGCTAGCTGGTAATTCTATGATGACCGATCCACTTTCCGACATGCTCACTCGAATCCGTAATGCGTCCATGACGCGTGCGGTGACTGTTGAGATGCCGATGTCCAAAATGAAATTCGCCATGGCAAAGATCCTCGAAAAGGAAGGATATCTTTCCGGTGCGGAAACCTACCAAGATGGCGCCAAGCCTATGCTGCGCGTTCGTCTTGCGTATCGTGAAACGGGAGAGTCTGCAATTTCTTCCATTACACGAAAGAGCAAGCCAAGTCTTCGCGTGTATGTGAAAGCAGATAACTTGAAGAGCGTGCGTTCTGGTCAGGGATGTTCTATTCTTTCCACACCAAATGGTTTGATGACGAACAAGGAAGCGCACAAGCGTCGCTTGGGCGGTGAACTTATCTGCGAAATCTACTAATATGTCTCGCATTGGAAAAAAACCAGTCTTCTTGCCCGCCGGTGTTACTGCAACTATTGCAGGAAACACGGTTACGGCAAAGGGTCCAAAAGGCGAGCTTTCGCTCGTACTTCACCCGCATGCGTCGGCAGCACTTTCTGTAGAAGAAGGGGTGTCGCGTCTTGATGTTACCGTTATTGATCCTGATCGCAACGATCGTGCAATCTGGGGAACTATGCGCGCACTTCTTGCGCAAATGGTGAAAGGCGTGTCCGAAGGATACGTGAAAGCCCTTGAACTCAACGGTGTTGGTTTTAAGATGAACTTACAAGGAACCACATTGGTGCTTTCCCTTGGATTTTCTCACGATGTGAAATTTGTTTTGCCTGTAGGCGTTACTGCGAAAATTGAAGCTAACGTTCTAACGATTAGTGGCGCTGATGCTGCGTTGGTTGGAAAGATTGCTTCAGAAATCCGTGCTGAGAAAAAGCCAGAACCCTATAAAGGAAAAGGCTTCCGCTATACCGACGAAATTATTCGTCGTAAGGCTGGTAAGGCTTCCAAGAGCGAATAATCCCTTCTATGTTGCGAAAGAATATCCTCGCGAAACGTCACGGCGCAGAACGTCGTGCACTCCGTACTCGCGCAAAAATTCATGGCACGGCAGAGCGACCTCGCTTGACGGTATTTCGTTCCAGCAAGCACATTAGTGCGCAGTTGGTTAACGATGATATTGGAAAGACGTTGTGTGCAGCGTCAGACATGAAAATGCCAAAGGCGGATAAGCCATTGGTTCGTGCGGCAAACGTTGGTGTAGCACTTGCGGCAGCAGCAAAAGCAGCCGGGATTGTTACCGTTACGTTTGATCGCGGCTCCAATCTTTATCACGGTCGTGTTGCAGCGGTTGCAGAGGCATGCCGCGCAAACGGACTTCAGTTCTAATCTATGATTGATTCTCCAAAAACAACAGCACCAGCAGTAGCTGGAGCAGCTCGTCCAGCATTCGGTGCCAATCGTGGTGCCGCGGGAGGACGTGGTGGTCGCCCAGGTCAAGGTGGAAACCGACCAGGAGGCGGAGGTGATTCTCGTGGAAAAGGTGGAGCTCGTGGCGGTCGTCGCGATGATCGTGAGCCACGAGAATTTGAACAGAAGATTCTCGAGCTTGCTCGTGTTACTCGTGTAACGAAGGGTGGAAAGCGCATGCGTTTCCGCGCAAGTTTGGTGATTGGCGACCGTCGTGGTCGCGTAGGATTCGGTGTCGCGAAGGGTGCCGACGTTGCAATGGCTGTGGAAAAAGCATTTCGTCAGGCAAAAAAGAATATGGTTACTGTGCCACTTGTGAAGGAAACTATTCCTCATGAAATTCAACGAAAGTTTGCTGCGGCAACAGTGCTTTTGAAGCCTGCTCCACAGGGAACTGGTTTGAAGTGTGGTGGTCCTGCACGTATGGTATTGGAGCTTGCTGGTGTACCAAACGCGGTATCAAAACTCATGGGTTCGAGCAACAAAATTAACAACGCAAAAGCAACGTTCTTGGCTCTTGTCGCATTGCGCAAGCCGGAAGCTGCTCCTGTAATCACCGCCTAATATGGCTATCTCTCTTTCAACCCTTCGCTCAGCACTTGGCGCAAAACGCAGCAAGCGTCGCGTTGGTCGCGGCTTGGGTTCACGCGGTACCACCGCAGGACGTGGTCAAAAAGGTCAGAGCGCTCGTTCTGGTGTGGGTGGTTTGGCACGCCTTGGTATGCGAAGCCTCATGCTTGCTACGCCAAAAATGCGTGGATTCAAATCCTTGGCCCCAAAGGCACAAACGGTGAACCTTGAAACCATCGCAACAAAATACATTGCTGGCGAATATGTTACGCCGGTGACATTGATGCGTAAGGGATTAATTCTCGACAAGACTGCTCCGGTTAAAATTCTCGGTAATGGAGAATTGACGGTGGCAATCACAGTAAAGAATTGTCTTGTATCTGCATCAGCATCAGAGAAAATTACCAAGGTCGGTGGCACGGTGAACGCTTAGCACCTTTCTTCAATCCATGTATGGAAACATTGAAACGCATCTTCCGTATTCCAGAACTTCGTAATGCACTTCTGTTCATCGTTTTCGTCGTGGTGGTGTTCCGCGTTGCGGCACATATCCCGGTTCCGGGCATTGATGCTTCGGGGCTTTCCTCCATTTTGGCAGGAAACCAGTTCCTTGGAATTTTGAACATGTTTTCAGGGGGAACATTGGCCAACTTTTCTATTGTTGCGCTTGGTGTTTCTCCGTATATTACGGCATCAATTATTTTTCAGTTGCTTGGAATGATTTTTCCAAGCATCGAGGAACTACAGAAGGAAGAACAGGGGCGTCAGCGTATTAGTCGGTTTACTCGTTTTGCAACGGTTCCGCTTGCGTTCCTTCAGGGTTATGGTGTGCTTCGTCTTTTGGAAAGTCAGCAACAGCTTGGTATTCAGCTCACAGGAATTGAGCTTCTCTTCGCACTGATTTCCATGGCAGCTGGGTCAATTTTCTTGATGTGGCTTGGTGAATTGGCGACAGAACGAAAAATAGGAAATGGAATTTCCTTATTGATTTTTGCAGGAATCATGGCTGGGCTTCCGAGCGTTATTGCTCAGACTGCTGCAACGTATACTTCCGGAGATCTCTTGAGCCTTGCATTATTCGTTGTGCTTGCAGTGGTAACGATCGTTGGCGTCGTTGTTGTGACGGAAGGTCAGCGTAATGTTGTGGTGCAATATGCTCGTGGTGGTGGGCAGGTGAGTGGAAAGGTGCAATCAACATTGCCGCTTCGCTTGAACATTGGTGGAATGATTCCGATTATCTTTGCGCTTTCCATTGTTGTTCTTCCTCCGTTGCTGGCACAGTTCTTTACCCAAGCACGTACACAAATTATTCGAGATATCGCACAATGGGTAGTAGTGACGTTTCAAAATAATACCGTATACGCAGTGCTGTACTTCTTGTTGGTTTTTGCATTCACGTTCTTCTACGCATCTATTGTTTTCCGACCGGAGCAAATTTCTGAAAATTTGCAAAAGCAAGGCGGATTCATTCCTGGAGTTCGTCCTGGCGAAAAAACCACGCAGTATTTACAGTGGCTGATGAATCGTTTGTTGCTTTCCGGTGCGTTTTTCTTGGCAACTATCGCGGTGCTTCCGAATGTTGTTCAAGGCATCACCGGAAACCAGAATCTCGCGATTGGCGGTGCATCAATGATTATCGTCGTTTCTGTGGTGATCGATATTGTGAAGCAAGTGCAGTCGCAGCTCACTATGCGAGCGTACGATGTGTAGAAAGGAGTAAGAAACAAAACCGACGCCAGCTAGGCGTCGGTTTTGCTGTATACTGCCTTCATCTTTTCTACGGATGTATGCCGCCAAAGAAACCAGAACGCGCACGGGTTGATCTCTCCATGGGGAGCAGTTTTCGGCGTCCGTTGAATGAGCTTGCGTCTCGGGAGTCTGCAAGTCCATCCCAGGGTGAGGTTTCTGCTTTGGCGGGTCGGGCCGGAGAAATCTTGAGGAGTATTGAAAATTCCTACGTCATTAACGATAACAATGCATTTACCGAAGCGGTAAGCGACGCGTTGGCGATTCTTGGTATTCGGCTTCGAGATTTGGGCCTTGAGCGGAATGGGTTTCTTACGCGTATTGAGCGCGGCGTTGAGCAGTCCGCGGTGATTCCGACAGGTTTGAAGGAAGGATTTGTTGCGAAACTTCGCGATGCGGTGGATGCTCTAGTTATTGAAGGTCGCGAGGGCGCGTCGCGTCGTGCGCGCCAACGTCATGCAAAGGCGCTAACTCCAATGCTTTCTGCGGTTGCGGCAGAATCAGATCTGCGCCGTCGCATTGTGCTTTCGAAAGAGCGTTCAGAAAAACTGATCGCATCGTCAGTTCGTACTGCCCCGGACGGAACGCGAGAGCGCCACGCGGATCTTGCGCCATTTGTTGCGGGTGTTATTTCCGACGATGAGACGCGATACTATCTCTCGTTAGCCATTGATGATGATGTTCAGCGCCGTTCCGACGAAGCGATTGAGGATATTGAAGCGAAGCGAGAACAAGGCGAAGATGTGTTTGTTCCGGTGGTATGTATCGGCACCGGTGTCTACGGGCAGGTTGTGGCGAATGAGTTGATGTCCGAGCTTCCTGATGTCATGGAGCGCGATGTGATGTTCGTAGATGCCGCCGATCATCTTGGTGGCCAATTCGCCGTGGGAACGCGCGCAGTGTTTAAGGTGAACAATCGTGTGCGCCCGGAAGATCCAGAAAGCCTCGCGCGTCCAGGAACGCCGGATAACATCATGCCGCTGGGCGATCATTCAGTTATTGATCTTCCGGCCGTGAGTGCTCAGACATATCCGTCACAAAACCTTCTTGGCGGATGTTTGAAGACGAATTTGTATCTCAACACACATCAAAACATGACAGAAGCGCGTGTGGTTGGGGTGATTAAGAATCCTGCAGGATCTAGCGCTCGTTATACTGTTGAGTTTGTGCGAGACAATCAACTCTATCGGATCACGACGAATATTGTAACGATTGCTGACGGTATCGGTGAGTCGAAAGTTGGATTCACCGACGAATTTGACGTTGCGACTCGTGAGCTGATTGCGGAATCACGTAAGGCTACGGAACGTGATGAAACGCCGCAATACTATTCGTTTCAAGACTTTGTTCGCCTTGCGTCGCGAGAAGAATCTGGAAATTGGCGCGAGAAGCTTGCGGGGGAAGGCATTGTTATCGGCGCGGGAGACTCAGGAATCGTTACTGTTGCCGCAGTACTCGGATACGGTCCAGACGATGTTGGCTCAACCCAACTTGACTTCATTCGGCAGGCGACGTGGATCGGTCAGTCCGCAGATAACGCGGAAGCGTGGTGCGATTCTGCTCGCCCGCGGTACGTGGATCTTGCCCGCGAATTTCCGCGGGAAACCATACAGGTGCCAGGATCCAGAACTGAATCCGTAACACGATCGACTGATCAGGTTTTTTTGACGGATAGAAGGAAGCTGCTTGAGCCTATCCGCATTGCGTTTGAACAGTTTCAGAGTAACGAGAGTCCAGTAGCGAGAGCTGCCTATTTGAATGCTGTGACCACGGCAAGAACTGAGGGTGTCAATTTTCCGCTTTCTATATCGAATCCCAATGCAAATTTATCGAAATTCTCGATTGATTATTATCAGGCAGAAAATACGATTGAGCAAGGTGAGGCGGTTGCGCAATCTGTTGTAGAAAGAGAACGCGAAAAAATTACCGAACTTCTCTCTGACCTCGAGGAGTTTAAGCGTTCGCTTGCTGTTACACTGAACTCTCAAGCATTCCTAAATGCCTTTAACCAATTTGCCGGTGCGCAGTCGGACAAATATTTGAATATTCCGGGTTCTACTTTTGATTTTCCACTCAGAGTAATTGGGGATATTCTTTTCCCCAACAATCCCGTATTGCCTGGATATGATCTTCTCGTAATATCTGCAGGGTACAAACTTTTACAGCAGTCTCCGTCTGCCTCAGTTTCTGGATCCACGTTGTTTCCTGAATCAGAGAGAGTTTCTCTGTTAAAAAGAATTGATACTGTCGTCCGAATTCTTACTCGTGAACGTGAGCAACGAGAAAAGCAGCTTGCTCTTGCACAAGGCACAAATGCTGTGTTGAGCGATAAGGGCGAGGCTATTCAAGGCGGATACTCTCGTATCGTTCCAGTGAAGGAGAAAGCAGTACGGGCGGAGCGGTTCACGGATGAGAAGACGGGGAAAAATCGTGTGCGGGTGTTTTGTGAGGGCGGAAGAGTTGTGGAGGCGGATTGGATTATCGATGCGTCTGGCGTGACGTCGCGCACGAATGAGCTGTTCCGTGATTTTTCTGCACCAGAACAGCGAGAACGGAAGGTTCCGAATCCGACCGAAGCTCCGTTTGAGACGCTGTTTAAGACGCCAGGGTTTCAGATTCAACTCAGTGAGACCGCGAGAAGCCCATTTCTTCGGGGAATTTCTTTACGGTGTTTGCGCGTTGGTTCTGCGCCAGAAGTTCGAAAAGCGTTTGCGATTGTTCGAGTAAAAACTCAGAAAAATCAGGAGTTTCAGTTTGAATGTGTCCGAACCGCCGAGGATGAGATTCGGGTGATTACGTCTACAAACGATTACGATGCTGCGCAAATTGCTCGCGCGCTTGAGGATTGGAATCGCACCAAAGAGGCCATTGCGGATGACGCAAAGATTATTGGTGGCGCAGTACCGGATATTTTTGCAGAACGGCAACGTACGACGGTAGGATTACTCGCTCTTCCAGTAGGCATTAAGGACCCTGACACGTTAATTCCTGTGGCATCCAAACTTATATGTGACGGTGAGGGAGAGGGAATTTATTTTTTGGGTCCAACGAATAGGTTCCCACTTTCAGAGGAAGAGCGAAAGCAGATTCCTGCGCTTTCGAAGGTGACTGCGAACTTGGCGTCCATGTTCCGGTATGTGAATCCAACCGCAAAATTTGTGAGTGAGGTGCTTGCACCAGAAATTGAACGTCAAGCGTCGCGTGATAGCCTTCCGAGCATTATTACTGCGGACCGTCAGGAACGTGCGTTATGGAGAGGCGTTACAGAGGCTGATCCTGTCGAAGTCCGTATTCCCTTTGTGGATGTTGGAAAAGATATTCCGAGTATCGCAAATCCTCGGGTACTCGTTCGATATCTTGTCCGCCGCGCGACGATGGAAAATATGGTGCAACTCCCAGAAGAAGAGTCCGCGGAGCGGTTGCCGAATGCTACAGAATTTCGCATTACCCGTCGGAAGAATGAGGAAGATTATGTACTCACGTGTTCTGAGCTTGGGAGTGGACCGAGAAAACTCTGGAACCTCCTTTCTGAAGACACTCGTTTTGTGCAGTCGCTTATTCTCGCGCTCCGACCGAAAGGATCAGGTGGAACATACCGATTTGATACTCGTTCAGGCGAAATTCTCGCAGCGACAGGGTAGTAATGATTGATACAGCCTCCGGACTCGCAAAAAGCGACCGGAGGCTGTACTGTTATGGCATATTCTCCCTATGATGCATCGTATATTTTTGCTTGGGCCACAGGGATGCGGAAAAGGAACGCAGGCGGTGATATTGAGTGAGCGACTCGGGATTCCGCAGTTTTCTATGGGAGGATTGTTGCGGGAGGCTGCGGCAGGAACGGATGAACTTGCTGGGAGGATTCGGGCTATTCAAGAATCTGGGGAACTTGTTCCTGGAACGGTGGTTGCAGAGGTGCTTCGTGCACGACTTGATAAGCCGGACTGTGCTGACGGATATATTCTTGATGGGTTTCCGCGGAATCAGGATCAATATGATTCGTACGCGAAGCACGATAGGCCAACGGCGGTGATTGTTATCGAGGTACCGCGAGACGTTTCTATTGAGCGTATTGCGCAACGTTCTCGGATTGAACACCGAACTGACGACACGCCGGATGCGATTCGTCGTCGATTAGAGATTTATGATCAAGACACGGAGCCAATGATTAACAATTATCGTGCGCAGGGATTGGTTCGTGAGGTGGATGGCGTTGGTACCGTGGAGGAAGTTTCTGATCGAATTTTGGGAATGTGTACAATACAGGGAGGCTGCTAGTTGTTTTGTCTGGTCATCCCCGCGCAGGCGGGGATCCAGAGACGCAGATGGTGGATCCCCGCATTCGCGAGGATGACGGAGTGTGAGGTGAAATACATCTATGGCGAATATTAAAACAATCGATGAAATTCAAGCCATGCGTGAAGGTGGCGTTCTTTTGAGTAGTGCGCTTCAAGCTGCGGTTGATGCGGTAAAGCCAGGCATAACGATGAAGCAGCTCGATGATATTGCTCGGGGGGTGATCGAAGCTGGTGGTGGTAAGCCATCGTTCCTTGGTTATGGATCGAAGAGCCGACCGTTTCCTGCCACGGTGTGTATTTCGCGAAACGACGAAGTTGTGCACGGTTTGGGGAATCGGGAAATAGCACTCGACGAAGGCGATATTGTTGGATTAGATATTGGATGTTGGTATAAGGGACTGTGTACCGACATGGCGGTGACGGTACCTGTAGGGTCGATTTCCAAGGAACGGATGACGTTGTTGCGGGTAACGTACGAGTCGATGATTGCGGGAGTTGATGCTGCTGTTATTGGGAACACGGTGATGGATATTGCTGGTGCGGTCGAGGATGCTGTTCCGGACGGTTACGGTATTGTCGAGTCGTTGGTCGGCCATGGTGTCGGCCATCAGGTGCACGAAGCACCGAACGTTCCAAATTTCCGGGGAAAGCATTTTCCTAAAGCGCCGCTTCTCGACGGGATGTGTATCGCTATTGAACCGATGGTGACGACAGGAACACACGATGTTGAAACGGCGGACGACGAATGGACGATCGTAACAACGGATGGAAGCGATGCCGGGCATTTTGAAGTAACGGTAGCAATCCTGCCGACTGGTCCAGAAATTCTTACGCCAGTGCCAAAGGTTCGTGGCGTAACCGCGTAATTATGAAAAAAGATGACATTGTTGGTGGGGTGCTGTTATTGATTGCGATTTTGGGGATCGGGACGTTTTTCTTTTTCGCGAAACCTGCTCCTGAGTTGAGTTATGGACCGATCGAGGTTGCGGGAAGTTCGATTGCTGCAACCGCAGTTGGCGATGCCGAAGTCGATATCATTGCAGCGGTACAACGGTCGGGATTTGTGAGTATTCATGAATCTGTTGGCGGTGCTCCAGGGCCGATTATTGGATATTCTGGATTGATTTCTGTTGGAAGCAATGTTTCTGTCACGATTCTTACCTCTCAGCTCATGACGCCGGGACTGCCCTATGTCGCATTACTTCATGTGGATAATGGCGATGGTACATTTATCATCAAAGATGATATGCCGGTTACCAGTAATGGCGTTTCTGTGAGAGCGGATTTCAACGCGCCAGCGGTAAAGGAAACTGTGAAATAATCTTGTGTGGTGGTCATCCCCGCGAAGGCGGGGATCCATCATTCCGAAAACTCTGGATCCCCGCCTTCGCGGGGATGATCAATCACGTGAAGGATGAATGTCTGTGTGAAATGATCCAACGTATTATGAAATATCTCGGAATCGATTTTGGTGTGAAGAAGATTGGACTCGCGAGCGGCGACGACGAGACGGGTTTGGCGTTTCCCATGGGAAATATCGACGGGGGAGTGAAGGCGATTTCGACTATTATGAACCGGGCGAGAGACGAGGGCGCAGAGGCGCTGGTTATTGGATTACCTATTCCAGATGCACATCAAACGACGGATCAACTTGAACTGACCAAGCGATTTGTTCGTGACGTTCAGGCGGCAACGCAAATGCCCGTTTTCGTCGTCGACGAACAGTTCACGTCCGCCGAAGCCCGTCGATTACACATCGAATTTGGGAGTGACATGCCTGAAGACGCTATTGCCGCACAGATTATCCTTCAAGCCTTTCTTGATGGCGACGTTGAGCTGACGGTTGATACTGCAATGCGACGTGAAGAGTAGATATGTGGTCGACGTTGAAGACAACGGGAATCGTACTCACGTCGTCCGCTTGGCGGGAATCTGATCGATGGTATAGCGCCATTACTCCAGAATTCGGACTCATTGAATTTGTTGGTAGAGGTGCGCAAAAACCAAGAGCAAAGCTTGCGGCTCATCTTGAGCCGTTCGCGGTTGTTGAGCTGGAGATTGTTAAAGGTGCACGATCGACTACGGTGATTGGTGTTGAGCGACGTGAGGTGTTTGATCGGATTCAGGTGAACTTGGAACACAGAATGTTCACGCAAACATTGTTCGCGATGTTGGCGAAAGCGATCCGTCCAGATTTGGCTGATCCGGAGCTTTTCGATGAGATTTTGGGACTGGTTCGTTTTTTGAATCTTCAAACTCATTTGCAAAATACACGAAGCGCCTTTGTTCTTGGTGCAACGATTCTTCGACTGTTGAGCAGATTAGGCTACGGTGTTGAGCTTCATGATTGTTTAGATTGCCGGAAAATCGTTCTTCCACTTTCGTTTCGTTGGCATGGTGGCCGTGGGGGATTGGTGTGTTCGGACTGTGTGCAAAAAAGCCCAGAGGATTGGTTTTCTGCTCGGCCAATGGCGGAAGAGATTGTGACATTAATGCGTATTGGTCGTGACGAATCCCACGAATCGTTGATGCGATTGCCATTACTTGGTCAGCATGTGGAGGATTTTGTGCAATGCGTTCATGATGTGTACGTGTATCATGTTCCGGGCGAGATTGTGATACCATTTTGGACGGGAGTATTAGCGGTTCCTGCTCCTGTTTGAAGGACATCGATCTCCGTGTTACACTCGTTTTACCGATGTTCGCGGTGACAGCGAGCGCCGATGGCAAACAACCATTGGATGAGTCGGTAATAATTACAACAAGTCCGACGACAAATTTTGAGACGAGTTTCGATGAACAAGGAAGAAAGTTCGTGAGACGTACTTCTTGGTACGTTGAGCGAATTTCTGACGAATGAGTCGAAAATCGGCCAAAAGTTGTTGGCGGAAAAGTACGGTGGCACCGCGAGTAACTTCGCCCGTACAGCTCCATAATGATTCCATTGTGGTTCTGTACAGGCGAATTTTTCTTTTTCTATGACGTACATCTCACAGTTAGCATCCATGATCGGGCAAGAAGTCGAGCTCAAGGGCTGGGCGTACAACTTCCGAAGTAGTGGAAAAATCTATTTTCTCCAGTTCCGCGACGGTTCTGGTCGTGTTCAGGTGGTCTATTCCCCGCAGGACATCGACGCAGCATCTTGGGAATCGCTGCAGGGCGTTCGCATTGAATCGTCGGTCATCGTGAAGGGAATTGTGAAAGCCGAGCCGCGCTCACCATCGGGTTTTGAAATTTCCGGGACGAGTTTTACCATGGTGAATGTTGCACCTGAGGATTATCCAATCGGAAAGAAGGAGCACGGTCCAGAATTCCTCTTCGACAACCGTGATCTCTATCTCCGATCCCAAACACCATGGGCTGTGCTCCGTATTCGTGACAGTGTGTTCTTCAGTATCGAAAAGTTCTTCCACGAAGAGGGATTTATTCGTTTTGATACCCCAATTATTCAACCAACAAGCTGTGAGGATACCACGCAGTTATTCGAGGTAGATTATTACGACGAACCAAAATATCTTTCCCAATCTGGTCAGCTCTATAGCGAGGCGGGAATCATGAGTTTTGGAAAGGTGTACGACTTTGGTCCAGTATTCCGTGCAGAAAAGAGCAAAACTCGTCATCATCTCTCGGAGCTTTGGATGATGGATGCGGAAATGGCGTACTTCGATCAGGTGATGAACATGGACGTGCAGGAGAGAATGGTGAAGCGCATCGTCAAAGATGTTCTTGATAACTGTAAGCAAGAACTTGCGATCCTCGAACGTGATACCACGTTGCTTCAGCGCTTGGTCGATGAGCCATTCGTGCACCTAAAACACTCCGAAGCAAAACAGATTCTGAAGGATGAGAAGCTCACGATCGAGCCTGTCGATCTTATGGACGATATGACGACGGAAGAGGAGATTGCGCTCGGAAACAAGTATCTTCTTCCAATTTTCATCGAAGATTATCCAGCTGCGATTAAGTCGTTCTACATGAAGCGATATACGGACGACGCAGGAACGCTCCGTGCTCGAAACGCCGATCTGATTGCACCAGAAGAAGGTCGCGAAATCATCGGTGGCAGTCAGCGCGAAGAAAGTTACGAGGCATTGAAACAAGAAATCATCGATCGCAACTATTCTCTCGCGGATTACGATTGGTACTTGAACACGCGAAAATACGGCAGTGTCCCACACTCCGGTTTCGGTATCGGTCTCGAACGCACCGTTCGCTGGATCACCGGCGTTCATCACATTCGCGAAACGATCGCATTCCCACGCATGCTTAATCGATCAACTCCTTAAATACATTAATCGACCTCCGTCATTCTGAGCGTATGCGAAGAATCTCTCGTAGTTTATCGGAATACCCTGCGAGAGATCCTTCGGCAAGCCTCAGGATGACTGAATATATCTATGAAAAATAGAATTTTGATAAAAGAGTTACCAGTGCATCTTGGCGAGACAGTAACGATTGCTGGTTGGCTCAATGCACTTCGCGACATGAGCAAGTTCGGTTTTGCGATTATTCGTGATCGATCTGGATTAGCGCAGACCGTGCTTAATGCTGAGCAGCTCGAGCAGCTTAAAGGACTGCAGGTTGAAACGGTGTTGTCGGTTACCGGCAAGATCGTCGAAAAGAAATCGAAGGATCCAGCTATCAAGGAAGTTGAAATGCAGGTCGATTCGTTGGAAATTCTTTCTCCCGTCGTCGACGTTGTTCCTGTGGAAATCGGCAAGCCAGTGCTTGATGTTCAGTTGGATACGTTGCTTGATAATCGCGTCATTACTCTCCGTCATCCAAAACAGCGCGCGATTTTCCGTGTGCAGGCGGCGTTGGTTCACGGATACCGATCGTTCATGGAGAAGCAGGGATTCACGGAAATTTTCTTTCCCGTTCTTGCTGGG
>CALRAI010000012.1 GCA_943350635.1 Candidatus Uhrbacteria bacterium | reverse complement strand
CTCATTACGGCAGCGCGAACATACGGATTTTATCATTGGAGCCGCGCCACAAAGCACAAGAGTGAATTTTTTCACGTGGATGCATGGCTCGACCAAGTGTACAAAGGATACGGCCAAGAATTGCGAACACCCAATCTTACTGCAGCGGTCGACGCTACTCGCGGAAGAATTGTCACGTATCAAGGCGCAACAGCGATTACACCGTACTTCTCTCGTAGTGACGGTAGGACTCGAAGCTGGGAAGAGGTGTGGCACGGCACGGTGGCCTGGGCAGTTTCCGTTCCCGTTCCATGCGACGAGGGAAAAACCCTCTGGGGCCATGGCGTTGGCATGTCTGCCTCCGGCGCATTGTGTATGGCCAACCAAGGACAAGTGTACGATGCCATCCTTAAGCATTTCTATACGGGAATTGAAGTGGAGAAAAAATGGGAGTAGGAGTTTGAAAATTTGAAGTAATGTGTATAAGTTCGGTTGTTGTTGTTGTTGTTGTTGTTGTTCGTGGCCTGTACTATTATTCTATAATTTTTTTCGTATTGTAACTATGCTTACACCAGCAATCGAAAGTATCGTTCAGAAGTTTCCGGAACCAAAGCTTTCGGCTTTAAAAAGCATGTTTGAAGAATCTACGCTGAAAGAGGCATTTAGTTATCTTGTTACGGCGCTGCCAATTATTTCAACGCCACTAACATCAGCAGAGAAGACGACGTTGATGAATCTTGCTGGAGCGACAGAAATTGAAGAACATCTTGTGGATCTCATTAAAAATTCTCCGGTTGTTGACGCAGTTTAGTGTATGGAACTCTCCATTCCAAAAACAGGAGAAGAATACATGAGTGTTGCAAGGAATTTTGTTGGGCTTACTGATGTACTCATGACGACTATTGAGACGATGTCAGATCCAGGAAGAGCGCATGAAGTTGCGCTACGGTTGCCGATGGTGATTTCGCTAGTAAATACAATAGGGTATTTTCGTGGAGACGATGGAGGGTTTTATGATGTTCGACCAAAGGATATGATGGGGAATCACGATATGCAGAGTGAATTGTACGCGCAGCAGGATCTATTCGAAAAAAGACTTCAGGCGCTGATTAATGAAGTCCTTGCCTCGAAGGACGCAGACGTTTATCGAGAAAAACTTCAGGAATATTTTGTGAAGTCGCGTTCAGTATCTTCACGAGTGTAAAATTATAAGAGATAAGAGCCAAAAATCCCCGATGCTTGAATGAGCGTCGGGGATTTTTATTTGAAGAAAAATATCTTTTCTATGGGAGTATTGAAATATTCGGCAATGCGAAAGGCGGTGTAGAGCGAAGGCTGTGCAACGCCTTTTTCAATATCGGCAAGCGCCTTCCTCCCGATTCCGAGTGCTTTTGCGAGATCAATTTGGGAAATTGGTTCGAGGATACGAAAATCGTAGACGCGAGAAATACAGCGAAGAGTTTTTTGTGAGGCAGGAATACGCATAGAGAAAATTGAGAGGGTATGAATGTGAGGGGATTCTTTAGAGGGGTTGGGAGTTCTGTTGGCTCATGATGGAAATACCGTCCGCGTCTTCTCGATTCTCCGTTTCTTCGATGTCGCTTTGACACCACATTTTACCATCGAATTCCTGAACAAATACGCACATAAAATGTGGTGTCAAAGCGACATCCGAATATCGCGAAAACAAGCACCGTCGCTCAAACCCTATAGCGTTTCCAGACCTCGCACCAACCAAATCCAAGAATCCCCTCACGCGCCTCTATCGCATCCCATCCCAACATCCTCAAAAGAATCCGTTTTCTTTCCCATGAATACTACATCGCCACGACAACCGCACGATTATCTGTTTTTGTCCGTCCGGTAATCGTGTCGCTCTTTCTCCGAAGAACATTCACTTCCCGTACTGCTGTAATGATTGCATCTGCGATGACTTGTGGAGATTTTGTATGCAATTCAGCGCGAATGGCATCAGTAAGCGTTTTTTCTTGTTCCCAATACTGTGCAGAAATTTCTCGAATCCTTACGCTGAAGTCATCACCAACAGGATTCCGAATATTTTCGCTAGGTGGTTTCGTTGCAAAACGTCCAATATCTGCAGAGCTTCGATTTCTATGAATCTCACCAAGCATCTTCTGTATTTCATGATACAAGTACCCATTCAGTCGCTCTTTTTCCGCGTCATGTGTGGTGAGTACGTCGTGAATGCCGTCCGTAGTAAAAACAAGAAATTCTCCAGGCTGTAAAACAACTTCACGTACAGGAATGCGATCAGCATACGACGATGATCGATTGCTGCAGCCAACATACTTCGACACAACATTATTGCCCCGCGCTCGTTGGCGAACGAGTTCGGGCAGGAGCGCAAATTCGAGCGACTTTGCATCGTCGATAGTAATGGGAAATACCGATCCATCAACACGACAAAGATACACACGAGAATCTCCTTGTGATGCTATGTATGCCTTTCGCATGCCATCAGGAAGAACTTCGATATATGCCACAGCAGCAGTTGTCCCCGGGGTACTTTCGAGTTTTGCCTTTTTGGCATATGCCCGAATGCGTTCGTCCGCAACGGCAAACGCTTTACGCAATCGCCATGCAGGAGAAGGGGACTTTATGCTTTTGTCACTCAGTATTTCATGAAACGTTTCTGCAGAAATCGTTGCAGCTATTTCCCCATTTTCCGAACCGCCAATACCATCAAATACGCCGAAGATGTCACCGCCGATGAGTGCACGATCCTCCATAACATCCTCTCCTCCAGACGCGTATCCAAGATCTGCCGCCGCACCGGCATTCATCGTGCTTTCGCCTTCTATATGGTGAATAATCCCGTTCTTGGTTTCTTCAGCACGGCGTTGCCAGTACGCAGGATCCATTGCGCGCTCAATCTCAAGCACTTCGAGTTCCGTGAGAAATTGTGATCGGAGGCTATGGCTATCTACAGAAAATATTTCACCATCAATGACCGTGTGTGCTCCGCCAACATCCACCACAATGCGTAGTGTTTGTTCTGCATATACAGGTTCGCCGTCGGTAAGCTCGTATCTCACAGTGGCATCGGTAACATTGAATTTTCGCTGCAGTGCGACGTTGGCGCTAAAAAACGGAAACGTATGCATACCAATAGTCACGGTATACATCTCAACACCTTTTGGAATTTCATGATTGTTCCGATCAGCATCCGTGAGTGTCGCGCGTTGCAGGGTAAGAGGAAGAAGCGTAGGAGAACATGATTCTTGTTCAAGAATGGTTTCTTTTCCTTGATTCGGCATTTCCATACGCGTATCTTATTCCGGAATTCCGTCGGTAGCATTTTGGAGCATCTCTTTTCCACGACGCGCTTTGCACATTTTCGCCAAACCAGTAATCGCAATTTTCACGTCGTCTGGGTTGTCGATATTCTTAAACTCAAATCGTTCTCGCTCAGCAGCAGTTTGAATGTAGACGTCCCCAAACGTAAGAAATGTTTCAAGCACACCCTTCGTTTCACTGGTAACGTCTTGAACCTGATACAACGCCATTTCCGAAACAACGCGATTAAAGAGTCCGTTCTGCTCGGTATTGATGATACGTTCGGTGGTAACAATCCACACATCAAGCCAATAATCGGTAAGCTCAGTGAATGTGAGGACAAGAATAACCAGAAGATACGCAAGAAGAGTCACGATAAGTGCCGGACCCCAAAAGGCATGAATAATAAGGTTGGGATTCGCAAGCTCAATGAGCGTTCCTGCAACCACCGGCAGCACAAAAAGTACGCCACTAAACACAAAGATACGCAGCAAATCAATCCAGTGCCGACGGAGAAAGAGCACAATTTTCTCGTCGGGAAGTGCGTTGGGGAGCGAGCTGAGATTGATCATATGCCAAAGGAAGATGATCCTCCGCTCGTAAAGGGAAGAAGATTTTTGATGGGCACACTTTGCGTCCACGTCACATCAAGAATTGCCGTTGCGCCAACAACAAGAATAAAACAATAACTCACGATATACACCAGAATAAGACCGATAGCTCCTCGTCCAACAATGCCGTACTTTGCAAGGTGAAAAATATTAAAGAGCAAAAACAAAAACGTAAATGCAAGCACAAACGCCAATGGGATGAGGAGAATCCAAAGGGGAATTTCCATATCCACTATTCTACCATTATTTTTTCTTCCCTAAATGATCGTATGCGCGTGATGTCGCGACTCTTCCACGTGGCGTGCGCTCTAAAAATCCAAGCTGAAGCAAATATGGTTCGTACACATCCTCAATAGTTTCGGTTTCTTCTTGTGTTGCGGCGGCGAGTGTTCCAAGTCCGATAGGCCCGCCATTAAATTTGTCGATGAGCGTCAGTAAGAGATGACGATCGACCGGATCGAGCCCGAGTTCATCGATGGCAAGCAGAGCAAGAGCTTCATGCGCTACAGCTGGCGTCAGTACGCCTTCATGACGAATCTGAGCAACATCGCGAACACGCTTCAGTAAGCGATTTGCAATACGCGGTGTTTTTCTCGCACGACACGCAATAGTGTTTGCGGTCTCATCGTCCATATCAAGATTCAGAATCTTCGCACTTCGATGAAGGATCTTCGCCATGTCGCTGTCCGAATAAAAATTAAGATGCAGCGTGCTGCCGAACCTGTCGCGCAATGGTGCCGACAAAAGAGAAAGGCGAGTAGTTGCACCGATAATCGTGAACGGTTCCAGGCTGAGTCGAAGCGTACGTGCTGACGGGCCTTTGCCAACCACAAGATCGAGCGCGAAATCTTCCATGGCGGGGTAGAGAACCTCCTCGATATTGTGGTTCATCCGATGGATTTCATCGATAAACAACACGTCACCTCTGGAAAGATTCGACAAAATCGCTGCAAGATCGCCAACACGCTCTAAGGCCGGACCACTGGTTACTCGAACGTTCGCTCCCATTTCTGCGGCGATGATGTGAGCGAGTGTTGTTTTGCCAAGTCCAGGATTTCCGTAGAGTAACAAATGCTCAATCGGTTCATTTCGTGCCTTTGCAGCATCGATAAATATGGAAAGATTCGTTTTGAGGTCGTCTTGGCCAACAAAATCGTCTAACCGCGATGGGCGCAGCGCATGTTCCGCTTTTTGTTCCTCCGGATCCGCTATTTTTTCAACGATTCGCGGAGAATCATCAAGGATTTCTTCGTTGAGCATATCTGGCTGAATGATACGATATTTGTTGACTTCAAGCCATTTTCTGTGCTCCAATGGAATGCCGCAGCCCTTGCGGAATGTTGATCAATTTCTTTCGCCCAGGAGCCACCATGGCCCAAAAAGGTCCCCCTCCTCCCGTTGTGTTGCGCCCCGGTGCGCAGCCGCCCAACAACGCTCAGAGCGTGTACGATCCGAGTATCACGTCCTCGCCAACGCCCCCGCCACCAATTCCGCCTCCGGATCCCACCGCAACCACGGAGTGTCCTCGTCATCAGCCGGAGCCGCTCATTCCAGCCCAGACCGCCGAAGTCAGCGAGCCGGATACCGATGCAACGCAGTCGCCTCCCGCGGTGCGCGCAGTACCGCTGCGTCGTCGTGTACCGATCGCGTTCAAGCCGGAACCTCGTGGGCCGCGTGCGCAGGCGCTTCCCGCACCTCCGCCACACCCGACTGCGGTTCCGGAACAGGAACGACCGAAGCCGACGGTGGCGAAGGCTGTGCCGCCCACGGTGATCATCGGCCAGTTCCGCGCGGTCGAGCAGCACGAGAAATCGTGGGCGATGCCGAAGCGCGTGGGGAGCATGGTACCGGCAATGGATGTTCCCGGTCTCGGGTACGTGCGCTACGCCGGCACCATCGCGGTGATTGTAGATTCCGTGGAAACGGACCTGCACACCGGGAAGAAAACGGTGTACGTGTCCGTGTGTTATGGCCCGGATCCGGGGAACGGCGTGCTCAAACGGAAGTTTCGGTCCAAAAGCCGGGAGCGCATGCATCAGCTCGAAGCCGCGATCGCATGTGCATTCACCACCGTCACGCCTGTGTGCGGCCTTGTGCTGCGCCTCATCGGTGGGCCGCCTACCATGACGGACCAGGAAATGCACATGGCGGGATACACCGCTCGTGCGGGCGTGAACCGTGCGCCGGTTCGTGCAGAGCTCACCTTCGAGGCAATTCAAAGTCGCGAAGAGGAACTCAAGGAACTGTATCGCAAGGTGCAGGGGTACTTCGACCTTTGGCGTGTGATGCTCCTCATGTGGTGGTGGACCTTCAACCGCGCGCGCCTCTCCGCGTATCGCACGGGTGAACGGCTCGTGGACTCGGAGGGGGGAGCTCAGGGATCGCTCACAGTCGTCCGTCGGTCGTTGGTAGATGCGAAGCAACACGCAGTCGTCGAACGCGATGTGGCGGAGTTGGCCAAGCGGCCAGTGGCGAGCTACGCGTCGCTTCTGTGGGAGGATCCGGCGCTTCGCGCGGCTCTCGTTGAGAAGGGCGTGAACGTGGAGCAGATCGCGGGAACGCGTTTGGGTACCATCATGGACGACGAGGAAGATTTCAGCCGCAAGTAGTTCGTCAGGTTCAACGACGCACGGTGGCCGGCTCTCGAAAGAGGGCCGGTCATTGCATTTTCTGGGCATTGCCCCAAACCGAAAAATCCGGCAAACTATAGCTACGTCGGGATGGCGAAGCTGGTATACGCGGCAGACTTAAGATCTGCTTCTCGAAAGAGATCGTGGGTTCGAGTCCCACTCCCGGCACCAGAAAAACATCGTTGTAAAACGGTGTTTTTCTTTTGAGGGAAGATAACTGCATTGCGAAAGCCCCTCATCTCCGGAGAGACAAGGGGCTTCGTGCGTTGTGGCGGTCTCGAGGGTGTTCAGCGGGTGAGCCAGTCACCAAGACTGTATTGCACAACCTGGAGCGCGGCAGGATCGGTGAGCGCAGCTGACACACGTTTGTATCGTTGGGCATCCATGCGCAATCGATCCGCGTCGCTGATCTTTACGCCTTTTAGGAGCGCAATGTTCACGTCGTACAGCATCACCTGGTACATGATGCTTGGCGTTTCGAGTTGCATATCGCCGCTCACTGTCATGATCGACGCGAAGTCGATGGGCGCTTCCGGAACGATGATCTCGCGAGAGACTACCGCCGGATACACCCCGCGCTGCACGCCAATCGCCCATCCTGCAATGAGCCTGTCGTACCGCCCCTTCGTAACCGCATTCAACATGCGGGATTCGAATGCGATTGCGTCATCCTCCAACGGGGACGGCTCCTCGAGGTTGGTGTAGTCGAGATTCACCACGTTGTGCGCACGAGGGTCGAGCATGTGGAATCCCTCGTGGAAGGCAGTGTACGGCAGATACGCTTCGTACGGACTGAACCGCGGGTTCATCACGAGGAGCTTTTGCTGTGCATTCCACACCGCCGCAGGAGACTCCGTCTGCGTAGGATCGTCCATCATCATGAGGGAAAAGTGGCCTTCCCCCGGACGAGCACAAACATGCCCAGAGAAAATCGGAGTCCAATCCGCTGCAAAGTCGGTGAGCATCGCGGGCGAGAGCTGCCGGAACGCGTCCACGATCTGTTGTGCCTTTGCGCCAACCACAGGGTCGAACGCCTGAGCAGCAGTCGCATTCCGTTGCATGCGAGCGACGGTGATGTCGAAATACCGCTTGTACACCTCCTGCGTTTCTTCCGCGGTGGGAGGATTGTGGAGTTGCACGTCGTACGGAGACGGAAGCCCAGGGTCCCCAACAATGCGTCGCGGCGTGGCTTCCGCAGCAGGCTTCGGGGTAGCCGGGGCAGTGACAGGCGTGGAACAGGAAGCAAAAGCAAGGAGCAAGAGGAACAGCGGAGTCATTGTGTATCCAGGAAGGGGTGAAAAACGAACTAACAATACTAGCGCATTTCTCAGAAAATATCAACGTCCCGGCCTCTTGCGAAGCCGGGACGCGTTGCGTTGGAATCTGTGTCGCCTTCAAAACGCCGTATCGATGGAGTTCACGAGTTCACGAACGGCGCAGTCTAATCCACCTGGCTCAAAGACATTCGTTACAGTGATACTGGCTTCCACGTGGTCAATCCGGCCGCGGTCGACGTCTTCACGCCCAGGGCGAATGGGTGCCCCGATTGAGAGAACCTTCACCACTCGAACAGCGTATCCCAGAACGACGAGGACGTTCGCGCCACGTTCTGTCATGGCAAGGATACCGATCCGGTCCCCGATGGCGTCGAAGTGAGAACGATCGTTGCCGTAGAAATTCCCGTTGTACTCGTCGAACTGAATCACATTTCCAGCGGCAAGTCGCCGATTGAGCTCGTCGCGATCGATGAACTCGTAGGTGGACGCGCTGTCACGAGCTTCGCGCGGGCGCGTGGTGAAGGACTGTACTTGCTGCAGATCGCACCGTGCTGCAACCGCTCGTTCGATGAGCGTGGTTTTTCCGGATCCGCTTGCACCGATGAGTGCAATAATGCGAGTGTTCATGATTATCTCCAAACATATTCCACCTTGTGATACCGTTCTTGTCAAAGAAAGCATCTATGAACAAGATTCTCACCTTGTGCGTTATCGCCGAGTCAGATCGTATTCTTCTCGGCATGAAGAAGCGTGGATTTGGCGCAGGAAACTGGAACGGATTCGGAGGAAAAGTCGGCGCCGAAGAATCAATCGAGTCTGCGGCAAAACGCGAAGTCGTCGAAGAATGTGGACTCGTCGTTGAATCGATGAAGTCGATGGGAGTTTTGAATTTTACGTTCGAAGGCCAGGACGGAGTACTCGAAGTTCATCTGTTTCTGGTGGATGCATGGAGTGGCGATATGATCGAATCCGAAGAAATGAAGCCGCAATGGTTTTCGATCGACGAAATTCCCTACGCATCAATGTGGCCAGACGACGAGTTTTGGTTGCCATCGTGTCTTGCAGGAAAACAATGTAACGGAGCATTCCATTTCGCCACGGATGGATCGATTGCACGTCAGACAGTAACGATAGGTGAATAATTCACGTATGGACACTCAAGAGCGCTATCGATCAAATGCTGCATTACTTCTCACCGACGGTCACGGTCGTGTGTTGTGTTGTGAACGGCATGATGAAATGTATGGTGACGCACTACAAATTGTGCAAGGCGGTATCGATCCAAGGGAAACGGTACTGGATGCCGCACTTCGTGAGGCGTCGGAAGAACTCGGCATCGATCCATCGATTATTACTATTCTTGGTGTGATGGACGAAAAGTTTCGATATCGATGGGACGATGCATATATCACAAAATTTCCAGGCGGCTTTGTTGGTCAAGAGCAACAATATGTTTTTGGTCAGATCGAACCGGGAACACCAATGAACCTTGATGCGCATCATCGCGAATTCGTGAGAGTTTTCTGGGGAACGCCACAACAACTCATCGAAGGCAGTTGGGAAATGAAGCGGCAAGGAATTATTGCCGCACTACAGTATTTTGAACTGTTACCCGTGGAATTTTCAAGATAGCTGGAAGGTTATGTTCAGAAAGGATTGTTGAAGCATTGTTATGATCCATCAGCGTCACGTGTGCCTTTATAACGGACACGGGAACGAACGACATCGTGATTGATGTTGCATCGATATCGAATCCCAAGGTAAGTCCCTGTTGTGTCGGCACGCTCCAATCTTGATCGAAAAGAAAATTGCCAAGAGAATAGATAATGGGAGCGCCGTTGTAGTTTTCGTATGTTTGAACCACGTGTGGGTGAGCGCCAATAACAGTGTCGGCTCCTGCCTCCACAAACATATGCGCAGCGCTGGTTTGTGCGGGGCTTGGTGTGTGCTGATATTCATTCCCCCAGTGTGGTAGCACGACAACAAAATTTCCTGCAGTTTTCTCGGCAGTGATCGTCTCAAGAATCGATTCGGGATCTTCACCAAACGCGTGAAAGCCAATAAACGCGATCGATATTCCATTCACAGTTTTGTGTGCGACGAAATTCTTACTGTCGTACGGATCGCCGAACGGTGTGATTCCGATGTCGGAAAGTGTTTGTCGCGTGTATTCGACGATTGCAGGTCCATGATTATCGCTATGATTATTTGAAAGCGACATCACATCAAATCCTGCAGCAGGAACGATGCCAGCGATCATGGGTGTGGTATCGAACGTAAATCCATCAAGTTCTTGATTCGGTTCGTCGCGAATCGTTCCTTCAAAATTCGCAATTGCAAGATCGGCGGAAGAAATGTACTCGGTAATATCGCTCAACGGATAGTTGAGTGACGTTTTCCCGATTTTGTACTCAACGCCTCGGGCAAGCATAATGTCGCCAGCAAAAAGGAGACGCGCAACTGCGGGAACATCCGTTTCAGAGACCGCGGGCCGTATCGTTTCAGGATCTGTCAAAATCGATTCAGTATCCACAAACGCATTTCCAATTGGCAACGCCGAGGGCATTACGATAGCTCCAGCAACAGCAATACTCGAAAAAATGCAGGCCAGGAGGAGCGTCATGAACGCGATGGATCGAAGGGGGAGCATGATCGCAATGATAGCAGATTCCAACAAAAAAACCCGACCGGAGTCGGGAATTTTTGGAGCGGTAGACCGGGGTCGAACCGGCGACCTTCTCCTTGGCAAGGAGACGTTCTACCACTGAACTACTACCGCATTTCGCTCATGTGTTGCCGCAAAACTATAGCATGAGCCATTTTTTGGGTCAACGGCAACGCCGCCCAGGAAAGGCGGCGTTTGTAGGGGCTATGACTTCAGTAGCATTCGCGTATACCCACGTTCTAAGCGGCTGATACGTTCCTCATGATCGCGCTGAACCGGAACAAGGGGTTCAATAATCGTGGAGACTGTATTCACCTCGCTTGCGACTGTTTCGAGTAGATCATCGAAATGATTAAGCCGTGTATCAAACCGATCGAGTAGTGTATCAAGCTGGTCGAACCGTTTGTCGTGACGATGAAGAATTTCTTGGGTGGCGTGTACTTCGCTTGCGACAGTCTCGAGAAGATCATCGTGATGATTGAATCGCTTGTCGTGTTGACGAAGAATATCTTGTACAACACTCATCTCTGTTGTGAGAGTTTCGAGCAGATTTTCATGGGAATCGAGTTTGGTGTGGATGCCTCCAAGATGTTCATTGAGGAGTTCCGTCATTTCCTGTTTGGTGATTGGCATGGCATTGGACTCCATATACTCAGACTATATCAAGCTCCTCATACCGCGTGAAGTTGTCGCGCTGGTGCCATTCTTGCCGCCTTTGCTGCGAGTGCTTTTTGTTGATAATGCCAACGAATGGCACCGCTACTTCCGGCACGGAATTGATCCCGAGCCGTGGATTCCACGAATCGTTCAAGCTCGATGGCGATATCCTCGGGCATGTCGTGTTTCTTCATGAGGTTTTGAAAATTATCCAAAACAACTTGAAGCCATTTTTGTTGATATTGTTCGTTGCTCATACGTTTTGTGCATGAAGAGTGAGTTTTGATGTTTTTGCTTTTGGTCGTGTATACCAAACCCATGTTCCAAATCCTGCGCTTGCAAATGCAAGGAGCGCGGCAGTTTCCCAAAGGAACGATGTTTCAGACGACGACGATGTCGACGCAGCTGCAGACGTTCCGGCAAGTGTTGCGGTCGAATCTGGAACAGAAATCGTAACGACATCATCGGCAGATCGGAGCACGAGGGTTTCTTGTTCACTGTGTTTGAGAATTCCTGTAACCGTCACGGTTGCTCCCGCGAAATCGGCCCACGCAATGCTCACTCCAGTGCCAGGAACAACCTTGAAGGTCGCTTCATCGGTTTTGAGGAGCACCGCATTCCCATCTCGTGCACTCACGGTGCCGGTTATTCGCATAAGACTTCCATACGAAAGCGATGCGGCATAATCGTGCACGATAGGTGTTGATATACCAAGGTGTGTTACGCCGCCTTCCTGAATATTCACCCGTCGATGATCGGAAAGCACGCTCACCGCTCCAACGATTCGGACGCGGTCCCCAACAGCAACATCGGCAAGTGTTCCGGTGCTCTGATAGATCTCGAGACCGTCGATGAAGAACGATCGTTTTCCAAGAATTCCTGTGGATGCAATGACGACGCCGTCGAGGCTCACACGCGTGCCATCTGCAATATTCGCGATTTCGTCTGCCGAAATTGATCGTGTTACCACAACGCGTTTTGCAGACGTCTTCTTTGATGATACTGCGGCAGTCTTCACGGTCGGAGCGGTCGACGCAGTACTTACGCGTGCTGCAGATGCGACGATCGAATCAGCGGTTGTGACGCGCTGTGTGGCGGAAGCCACATTGTTCTTGCGAGCCGTTGAACCGCCTGATGAACGAGGAGATGAACTGGAATTGGCTGTGATTGCGGCCTGTTCAGCGGCCACGAGGGTTGCGGTATCTGCATAGAGTGTTGGAGAAAGCGTGGGAATAAGAGTGGTGGTGTTTGCGCGTGCTGGTGTGGATTGCTGTGCGATCCATACGCCATCGATCAACGCCAGTGCAGTATCCTTTTTTGGTGCAGGAAGTTCTACCGTACCGTAACTGACAGAATCAATGACGACAGCGTTACTCATCAGAAGCACGGAATCCTCATCGTTATTCAATTTGCCGTTTGGATTAATGATCGTTGAATATCCTTGTGCGGCGATGGTACCGCTAAGCAACGTTTCATTTCCTGAAGCATCGACAAGCACGAGCCCATCAAGCAAGAGTGGAGCGCTTGTCGTGTTCTTGAGCTCGACCCACTCATCGAATCCTGTGCTTGGCGACGAAAGAATTTCATGAATCACGATATCGCCAACATGAAGTGTTGTTGTGGTCGACGTCGCATCAGTTGGTGTGGGCGCGGTCGCCGATACTGCTGAAGTCGCAACTGCTTCCTTCACGATCGGAATAACAACAGGAGCGGTATTCACGATCGGCACCACCGGTTCGATCAATGCAGTGGAAGCAACGGCCGACGAAGCTGGAATATCAGTAGTGAGGATCGATTCACTCGCAGGAACATCTGGAGTCGATTCCAACACAGGTGATGATGTTATTTCCATCGTCCATATACCATCGATGTTCACGAGCGATGCATCTTTTTTCGGTGCAGGAATGTCGTCCGTGCCATAAATAACTTCATCGATAATAACGTCAGCATTCATAACGGCAACACTATCGCCGTCGTTGTTCAGATTTCCATTTGGATTCAGAATCTGTTGTGTTGTGCCAGCAGCGATCGTGCCCGAAAGCTCGGTGATTTTTCCAGAAGCATCAACGAGGGTAAGCGATTCGAGAGCAATGGAGTGATCGGTAGTATTCGTGAGCACAACAATCTCGTCGTTTCCTGTGCTCGGCGCGGAGAGAATGCTCGTAATAGCAATATCACCGGGAAGAATAACCGAGGAAGATTCTGTGAGAGTGATATCGGTGGTAGTCGAGTTGGTTACTGGCGCGCTCAAGACGACCGGATCGAGGACTATCGGGATTTCTGTGATCGGGATTGCAACTGGCGCCGAGGTGTCGGAGGTCACGCCCGGTATCGATAGCGTTGTCGGGACTTCGGTGACGATGATTTCGACAGCAACGACTTCGGCGATCCCATTAATCATTGGTGACGACGGAACAACGGGCGACTCGGCGATTGTGGTAGTGGTTGGTGACGAGGGCGCGACCGGAGCTTCAGTAACATCGGCGATAACACTCACATGACTCACATTGTTCGATGCGGTTTCCGTGAGCCACGCCAGCGACGCCAGATCACGCTTCATCGTAGAGAAGGTGCTCGATGACCCAAAATTTGGTACGCCAGGATCCAGAAGGGAATCTATCGTTGCCCCGGCGGAATCAAGAAGCGTTACGTTCAAACCTGTGTTCGGAATACTTACGGCGGTGGTTACAAGATTTGGTGTCACAACGAGCGTTGTTTTTTCATTGGTATTTGCATAGTTCGCGATAAGATATGTCGACCCTGATGGAATCGATGTTGCAGGAGGAAGGGTGATAATTGATCCACTCGTTCCAACGCCTGTGAGCGACCATCCGCTTACGTCAACGCTTCCGGATCCCAGGTTGCGGAGTTCGATCCATTCGTCTGCGGTGCTTTTCTCCGAACCCGCCCACGCAATCTCCGAGAGGAGAACGTTCGGTGGCTCCGCTGCTCGGATTGCGGATACAGGAGACAAAGTGGACATCGTGAGGAGGAGTCCCAAGGCATATTTGTGGTTCATAAAGGGTTAAGCGCAGCGTATGGTGTTGGCCGAACACCATCGTGTTGCAAAAATAAGCACAGGTACCCGCGGCAAACAAAACTCCCCACAAGCCCTTGTTCAGGGGTGTGGGGAGCTGCTTGTGCCTCCACTGTGCCACGAAATGTATTCAAAGAAAAGAAAAACGGTGAGGACAAATCATGCATTTTCGTTCGGAAATCAGCGAATAATTTTTGACGAACACCAACTGTCGTCAGAAAAATCAGTTTCAAGCGAATTCGGAGATGAGGGAATGGAAATGGAAAAAACTGGGAAAACTTTATTGGAAGAATGGAACGTGATATGGTTTTGGCATATGAAAAGAGCAGACATCCTTACCCTCGAAGAATTTAAAAAGAGAATTAGTCAGATCGTTGATGAGTCTGTTGAGTCTCTCAAAAAGAAACTGAAAAAGTCGAAGAAGCAAAAAGATCGGATGTATGTTTAATGTTCTTTTTCGAGAACAAGCCACTGAGGGCATTCGGAGCTTTGTTATTCGGTATGAACAATGTTTTGCTGATTTGTTTCATGATAGTGGTATTTGGTCCGAAAACGTTATCCTTGAGAAATATCGTATTGCCGCAACGGATCTTGGTTATCAGTTTTCAATTGAAATACATAAAAGACTCCAATCTGAAGTAGTTTTAGGAAGAAAGAAGCTCAATACATGGTTTGAGATATCGTTTCATGTTGATACTCGCTTGATCGTTGCATACTATACTGAGGACAAAAAAGAACACACACGAACCGTTGAGTGGATCGGTATCAATCGCAAGGACGTTATATAAATACCGAAATCGAATGGGAAAACTGGCTAAGTTTGCCGAATGCTAGGAGCGGCGAGGATCAGAGTGAGACTTATGAAAAATTGCTAAGTTCGCCATATACAAGGAAGATTTCGAGAACCGAGGAGGCGCACTTCGTTGTGCGTTGACGAGGCTCGCAGAAATCTGACACAGTAGATGGCGAACTTGGGCAGTTTTTCCCTCGGGCGGATGGTGAAATTGGCAGACACGCATGCCTTAGGAGCATGTTCCGCAAGGATTGAGGGTTCAAGTCCCTCTCCGCCCACCAAAAATAAAAATATTGTTATGCCAGTAATCCATTTGGAGTTTGACGATGCAGTGGTATCAAAGGAGGAAGCTACGGCAGTTGGGGGGCAATTCGGACGATTGTTTCTGAAGTAACAAAAATTGAAGACGTGATGGTGTACGGAAGAACATCGGAGATCAAGATTAATGTTCATCCGATTGAGATCTGGGTTTCGATGAGTGCACACAAGATTGAAGATGTTGGCGTGCTACTCAACACGTTAAAAGAAACCCTTGCTGCGTGGAAAAAGACATCGGGGTTTCATCATCCAATCAATCTCACACTTATTCCTGAACCATGGAAATTTGAAATCGGGATTTAGTATGTGTCGTTTATGACCCACAAAACAAAAGTTCGCATCGCTAACGGTTTGCAGTCCATCCTTTCTTTTCTTTGCGCTTTTCTCACCTTTTCCGTGTTGAACGGAATGTTCTACCTTTCCATATTTTTTACGAACGCACACGGCGTTTTTGAGGACGGCGCATTCGTCCGATACGAAAATGCTATCGCCGTGGTCACGATTCTTTTCGCCATGGCGAGTGGCTGGGTGCTTGCACAAATTGCGCCGTCGAAACCCATTCATCACGCGTGGGTATTCGGCGGAATCATCACTCTGTACGTTTTGGCAATTTCCTCCCAACAAAGTGCAACCCTGTTCGATGCCTTCTTCGCCTGGGCACAGATCGTTCCCGGCATGGTGTGCGGCGTATTTCTCCGCGAACAATATCGCGGAAGGATTCGTCGATAATGCGCATTCAGTATTTTTTTGATATCCTCAATATATATGCAATACACTGCCGTGATTCAGAAAAGCAAAGAGTGGTATATCGGCTGGGTTGAGGAGGTTCCCGGCGTGAACTCGCAAGGAAAAACACCAAAAGAAGTGAAAGAGAATCTCAAGGAGGCATTAGCGATGGTTCTTGAAGCAAATCGTGAAATTCTTGCAAAAGAACGTCCAAAAGGTCGAGTCACACGTCATCGATCCCTCGTCATAATGAAACCGACGAGTTTCTTGTGAAAAAGATCTGCAGGGATCTTGGAATTTCGATGAAATAGATCTATGAGTCCATTGCTGATAATTATAAATGGCCATCCTGGAACAGGAAAGACAACGCTTGCGCATCGGCTGTCGAAGGAGTTGAAGTTGCCGGTGATGTGTAAAGATGAAGTGAAGGAGATTTTGTTTGATCGATTAGGATGGTCGACGAAAGAGTGGTCGCAGAAGCTGAGCTTGGCGAGTTATGGAATTATCGATTATGTCATGGAGAATGCGTTAAGTATTGGCGCTGGATTCATCATCGAAAGCAATTTTATCGCAAAGTACGACAGCGAAAGGATGAAGAAATTGATCGAAAAATGTAATGCGAGAGCGGTGCAGGTTGTGTTACATTGTAATGAAGTTGTGCGATCGGAGCGTTTTCGTGATCGTTCGATGTCTGGTAATCGTCATGCGGGACATCATGATTTAGATCAGGCGCAGGAACATTTAGAAGGGGAGAAGCGAATTCCGCTTTCCATCGATATACCGTTGATCGAAGTTGATACAACAGATTTTGAGAAGATTAATTATCCAGAAATTCTTGATCGGATACGTGTAATATAAACACATCGCGGTCGCAGGATTTCTCCTGCGACCGCGCGTTCGTGTCCGTATTGTGGTCCGATCGTCAGATGCTACTGATCGTCGAGGGATTCTCCAGCCTTCGTCTTCATCTGGGCGCTGAACAATTCGGCATCTTCTTTCCGCAAAAATACACGTCTCCCGCGAGCATGCGTAGTAATATTTACCCGATTCATTCCGGGAAAATACCGCCTCTTTTCGCGATCGAGATCGTGTCCACCTATAATGCCATCAGTACGGTGAACCGTTTCCCATGACCGACAAGAATACGTCTCCCCTGCCGCAAGCTCCTTTTCAAGATCCGAGATGAATTTCCGACTGCGTGTCCACCGTTCGTTCTCATCTGAAGCTTTGGGATCTTCATAAAAAACGGGATGCACAAAGGCCCTATCGATATGGCAATAGTATCCATTAGATACCGACCAAGAAACAACCCATGCGCAAGGAGTCTCGTATTGCTCTATCTCTTTCGTGATGCACTCGAGTTCGTGCAACCACACCTGGGGGATACTGACGTCTGGCTTCCATGATCGGGGCACGATCATTCCAGCACGCAACGGCTGTATTTTTCGGAATGCAAAGAGCGATTCGGTGACCGCGACAAGATCCTCGAAGTCTCTCGATATTTCCGAAAGAAACGTGGATTCGGTGTTCAGTAATTGTCCCAGGTAATGCACATGGTGGCTGTGCAGCCAACGCCCAAGGGTGTTTATTCGGTTTCTCTTCTCCGCGGACTCACGGTCCCATGGCGAGCCGTCTCGTCTGCCATAATCGTCAAAGTAGGTGAGACACGGGAAGCCGAGCGCGTTCATGAAGTCCGCGTCAGACCAATATGGCGGAACCCATCCATCATTCAATGGATTACAGCATTTCGGCAAGCCGAGAATGTTCGAGATACGCGTGTGCATACGACCACGGAGTCCACGGAGGTATGGGAACTCACCAACGTAAACGACTCCACGATCACGGCAGTATTCCCGCATTTTTTCGTTTTCGAGAACATCGAGGACGGGTACGGAATATCGGCGAAGAACCTCACCCTTCATTTCTTGCTGAATCGTTTCTCCTTCCTCTCCGAACTCGCCATTGATCACGAGTGCGACAAGAATTTCGCGGATCGGGTACGTTCTAAGATTTTGAGTCATCATTTCTCCCTAGTGTTTATTTGTGTTTGCCCTATGCAAGCACATGGGAAGAATAGCAGAATTTGATAAATTTATCAACGTTATATTCATATATATTTTGTGATTTTATTATAAGTATTGACTTTCATGTACGCTTTTGTTAATATTGTTAACAAAATATGCAAGATCCAATCCTTTCAACACTCGTCTCCGTAGGGTTCACAGAAAAGGAAGCTCGAGTGTATATAGTGCTTCTATCCATGCCAACCGGAACAGTCTCCGCGATTGCGGTGCGCGCAGAGATTAAGCGATCGATTACGTATTTTATTTTAGGAAGTTTGATGGCGCGTGGGTATGTTCAGGAGGTTCCCGGGGAAAAAGTAAAGCGGTTTGTTGCGGTAGAACCCGCACGATTATTGAAGTCAGTTCAAGCAAATACCGAAAACCTTCGTATGATGCTCCCTTTATTGCGTGGCCTGTTTCAGGGGCCGAATTCACGTGCAACGGTGGAAATTCATGAGGGTAAAGAGGCAATTCTTCCAGTGTATCGAATGATGGAAAAAGGAAAACTGTCGTATTATATGACGAATTGGGAAATGCTTTATAAAACATTTCCTGAAGAAGTACATCGTTGGGGGATTAATGCTGCAAAATTGACAAATCCTAATGAAACAAAGAATCTTATCACCGATTCTCCGTCAGGACGGGATATTATGAATAAAATGGCTGGAAATACAAGGCAAACATTTCGCTTTCTGCCTAAAGGAATTCAGTATCAGATGAATTTTGGGATTTCAGACAATATTCTTGCAATTACTTCATTTGATCCTTTATTTGTTGTAGTGATTCGTTCGGAGCAGGCCGTTTCTGCGGCGATAATTTTATTTAATCTTGCTTGGAATTCTGCTGAAAAAAATGTATAATTTTCTTTCCGTTGGCCCTCACGACTTGTATAACACTATCCATCGGAGGTTAAGATCGCTATAGTGCTTCAATATGCGCGTTATTCTCATTCACGGATATAAAGCAACACCAAAAAGCGGATTTTTCCCGTGGCTTGAGCGCGAATTGCGGGCAAGGGACTTTGATGTGATTATTCCGGAATTGCCAGCGCCAGAAGAGCCGGATCGTGATGTATGGACGGAAACCCTGGTCAAAACATGCGCGTCGTTAAAAGAGACAGACATTATTGTCGGCCATTCCCTTGGTGGTGCCGCGGCATTGCGCATGCTCGAGGCCGCCGAAGCACGATCGACTCCGCATGCCATGGTGATGATTTCCACGCCATGGATGATTAAGGACGACAAATTCCGTGGTTTCTTCATGTCAGAACTCGACTTTGAAGTGCTGATGTGGCGTGCGAGCAAATTCGTCGTCATCCACGCGCAGAACGACTCGATTATTCCCGTGGACCACGCAAAGCGATACGCATCGGTATTCCACGCCACACTCGTCACCCCAGAAATAGGGGAACATTTCCAAGGCGAAGAATATCCCATCATTCTCCAGTCGATTTTGGACGTTGCCGCAGAGCCGATCATTTACGAACCAGGGAAGTCACTCGCCGACGACTACACGGATATTCGATAGTCATCATTTCGTATATTTCAGCCATCCCTTCAGTCTCAGTCATCCCCGCGCAGGCGGGGATCCAGAACATCGTCAGGAATGGATCCCCGCCTGCGCGGGGATGACCGAAAATAACAGAACGAGCTATGTTCACTGGAATCGTCAAAGGCCTTGGCACTGTTGTCGCGATAGATCGTCGCGAAGATTTTTTGGATATAACGATTGACGTTGGGATCGTATTATCAATCCCCGATATCGGAGCCAGTGTTGCAGTCGATGGCGTGTGTTTGACCGTCATCGAAATCGATGGGACGAAATTGAAGTTCTCCGTGATGGAAGAGACGCTTGAGAAAACCACAATCGGCGATCGGAAAGTGGGCGATCGCGTTGGCCTCGAACAGCCACTAAAAATGGGTGACGAACTCGGCGGCCATATGGTGCTCGGCCACGTCGATGGTGTTGGCACGATTATAAGAAAGGATATCGACGGCGAGAATTGCTGGGTGACGATTGCTGCCCCAGAGTTTTTTTCAAAATATATTGTGCAAAAAGGATCCATCGCGATCGACGGGGTGAGTTTGACGGTGTGTGATCCTGCTTCGAAAAATGGGGGAGTCGAATTCTCCGTTTCGCTTCTGCCCCTCACGCTTTCCCTCACAACACTCGGTTTCAAAACCGTTGGCGATCGGGTAAATCTGGAGGCTGACTATGTGCTGAAGGCGATGATAAAATAAATTGAATTATGTGGCTTATTCTTGCCTTGCTTGCGAGCGTGCTTTGGGGGATGACGTATGTATTGAATGAGAAGATGTTCGAATACATTTCTGTTCCGACTTCGTTGGCTATTGGATTATTTTTTGGGTGTATTGCAATGATGACGCTCTCTATATCGCAAGGAAACTTTCTTCCAGACATGCATACGCTCATAAATTCTCGTCGCGCAATGTGGTTAACATCAGCAGGAACAGTGACTTTCATCCTTGCTGATTGGTTAATCGCAGTTTCAATTCACGAAAAAAACGCAGCTCTGGCGTCGCTCATCGAGATTACATATCCCGTTTTCATCATCATCTTTGCATTTCTTTTTTTCCGGGAACTTCAAATCAACCTCACTATTGCGCTTGGAGGCATCCTTGCTTTCGCAGGCGTAGCATTGGTGTACTGGGGGAGTAGATAGTGTTCGGCGACGTTGGGATTTGCGAAGGTAATTATCTCATGAATCCTAAGGAAGATTATCTGCCGAAGGCGGTGGTGAGGTATATTTTCGGCGCTTTTTATTGACAAAAGTGCTATTTTCCAGTAAGATGAACCAACTGGTTTATATTTTTTGGGCTTCCCAGTGCCTTCACCCGCCACCCGGCTACCGACCATGCGCAACAACGCGCTAATCACCCTCCTCGCTACTTGCCTCACGGCTTGCGGCACGTCATCCACCCCCAACCAAGTTGTGGCTCTTGGGCCACCACCAGCGACGCCGATTGCTCAGGTTTCTGAAACAACGGAATGGGCTTCCTCCTACGTTGCTGGCACTCTGAAGTCCATCCGTCATGACAACATCGAGTTCATCTGGGAGCAGATGCTCCCCGCTGGTCTCGAAGAGTCTCGTCGGTATCCCACCGGGACTATCGATGCGGCAGTCAAACAGATGGAGCCCTACTTGATCTGTTCATGCATCATCGATGTGGAAGCGGTCGAAGCTCCACCGGCTGACGATCCGAACCGCGCGATGATGTTGTCGGTGGACAATGGTCACTGGTACAAGCTCACCAAGTCGAATTGCAACGGCATCTCGAGTCACGACGGAATTTGGTGGATCGGGAAGAAGGTGCCACTGCAGTACATGATGAGCGCGCCGAGCGATCTGGAGCAGGTTCGCAGCGTCATGCGCGAGCACAACGAAATCTGCGGTCCTGGCGCATAGATTGGTCCATCGGGTGACGTTCGGAGATCACAACCACGCCACCCGACACAGGCCCCGACGGCTGCGTGTCGGGTGTTCTGTTTTATAGAGGAATCCCATGTTTGATCATTGCCACGGTGGACGAAACATAATACGCCAGCGAGTCTTCTTCGCCATTCACAAATCGTTTCCATGTTTTTGCAAACACGTTGGCGTGGATTTTTTCATCGGCCTTTCCGGGAATCTGCACCATAAACACGCCGTCACTCATCACCCAACGTCCGCCAGTTTCTTTGATAAGAATTTCGCCAACGTACGCGCCAAAAGAGGAAACCACGGGTTGCATTGCCTGCGGAGGATTCGCGCCCCAAGAGTCGGTGATGATGCGATCTACTTCAGCGAGCGACGCAACAGATCCATTAAAGTCTTTTCCAAAAATCTGTTTCGATGTTGAAAGAAATGTTGCATGCCAGTGTGCGATCACATCGACTTCATGCTGGTACAGCGATCGATTGTTTGGCTGCCACACAGGCCAAAGACCATTCACTTTTTTCCCAGCAGTTTCACTGGGATTCATCTGCACTTCAACACGAATGCGTGGCGTGGAATTTCCTTTGTTGTCTGGGACATTTCCTTCCTCCACAATGCTCAACGGTTTCCACGCTGTTGCGTGAAATTCTATTTGCATCACGCGCTGTAATACCGATTCCGCCGTTTCTCCAGGCTGAATCTTATCCGCATAATATCTTGCCGCCGCCCCACGTTCCGGATTCGGTGCATCAAACAAATCCAATCGCCATTCAACAGGATACGGCACCTTCTCGTTCGGCGTATACCCAATCGGCAGCACAGCGACGAAGGTTTTTTGGGAAACGGGGGAGTGGAGATCGAACATAAAAAAATTATCGATTGAAATATTCCAAAACACATTCAGTGTCGGCGGAAAAGTCCGGAGTACGTTCACGATAAGTCACATTGTGCTGCTCAGCATCAGACTGAAGCCTTGTAGAATACGCCGCCACAAACTCTGCCACTTGCTGAACAACCGCTGGGCTCCCATGCTTGAGCCAATTCATGTCCCCAGTGTCCTGATGAATGCCATTCGCGATTGCATCGACATCTTTCCAACCAACAAACAGCGATCGAACCTGTTCCGATCCAAACTCGTCTTCCAAATCACGAACATGACTCGCAAGAAGATGCGCACCTTCAACGACAAGATTTTTGTGTTCAGCGATCGCGTTACGAACGATAGCATCGATATCTGGCCGCAGTGATCCATTGGAAATCATAAGAAGCGTTGTACGTTCCATTGGTGACAGAATATTTTCCTCCGGATTTCGAAAAAAATTCGGACCAGGAAAAAGGATTGCTTGTCGTTCCTTCGATATTGCAGCCAAAGCCTTTTCCGTCACGTCATCCGTCGAAACATAGTTAAATTCTGTCGCTTTCGCGAGTTCACGACCGATAATACTTTTGCCAACCCGCGGTGCACCACCAAGGAGATAGATCATACATTGAGATACTCATTCATTAATGTTTCAAACTTCGCGTATCGCCATGCTTGAAGTTTAGGGAATTGATGCATGCGGACGACGAGCCAGATGGCGCGGAGAATGGAAAGGGCATCAAGTTGTTCGATTGATTCTGATCGGAGGCTGAGAAGCGAGTGTTTTTGTTCCAAAGTGAACGCGTATTTTCCGAGAATTTCAAAATTGCCTTCTGTTGGAAACCATTCAATTGATACCGCAGCGCTAACAGTGTCGTATCCTTTTGGTCCGTTAAATGCTGTTTCAAAATCGATAACGCCTCCAGGAAGGATATTGTGCGCATTGAAATCGCCATGACAAAGGACAAAAGGGACGTTAGCGAGATCAAATTTCACTTTTTGCCATACGGCCATGATGCGGTCTTTTTCATGGGGGAGTTCTTCAAGAAGGGCCTCAAACTGGATTGCAGAAAATACGACATCCCAATCGCGTTCTTGCGCTTCAAATTTTTCTTGCGCTTGAATATATCGCTGAATGATTGCGGCGAATGCATCGAATGTCTCTTGGGAGATAGCGCCGTATTCTGCAGCCTCGTCACGAAAAATCATGCCAAACTTTTCTTTGCCGGCTGACGTTTCAAGATAGTACCGATCGCCATCATTCCATTCGCCGGGCCAAAACGAAGAAACGACTCGCCATCATCGGCACCAAAGATCTTCGTGCCATTTCGACGGTGTTTGATGAAAGTGAAGGGCTGATCGTGAAACGTAAGCTTGGGGAGTTCGGGGACCAAGGATGTTGATTCGGGAGACATAATGTTATTTTGCTGTGAGCCTTTCTACGATTGGAATATATTCAGGCCTGAGTTTGAGACGTTTGACGTCGTCGATCGCGATCCATTCTGCTTTCGATACCTCGCCATCTTCGACGATGATTGGTTGTTCAGGGTCGACCGTTACCGCAAACACGACAATGAAATGCGCTTTCCCGGTTTTACCAGTGAAAATATTGCAATCAAGAATATCACCAACGGTTGCATCAAGATTCAGCTCTTCTTGTATTTCCCGCATCATCGCCTCCCTTGGCATTTCCCCCACATCAATCCGTCCACCCGGCAAGCACCATTGTCCATCGAATTCATCAAGTTCTTGAATCATTAACACTTTTCCGTCGTGCTCGATCCATGCTTTGACGGGAATATCGGCGAGGAGATGGGGCATAGAGATGTTATTCTTTGATGATTATCGCCTCAAGGATTTTCCTATGTAAAGTCGGTAAATCGATGTCCGCAATTTCTTCGAAACTCGCCCATCGATAGGATTCGTGTTCCCATGAAAGCACAACGTTCTCGGAGTCTGTATTCGCTTTGTAGCCGATGACGAGACCTGTAGGTTTCCCTTCCTCAGCAAAGATCGAAGTCGTTATAGGTTGAATGTTGTGGATCGATACGTTTGTCTCTTCTTGTGCCTCACGAACGCACGCATCGTCCGGATCCTCGCCTGTGTCCACGCCTCCACCGGGAAAATCCCAACCATGTGGGCGACTACATTTCTCTGAGCGCTGAATAAGAAGAATTTTTTGCGTCACGGAATGAATGATGACGACTTTAACGCCAACGGTAAACAATGCTGGAGTGTAGACATAGTTGGGATCGTAAGTGTTCATAGATAGCGATGAGTCGACTGATCCTAGTAATGATACGTCACGCCGTGGTTGATGGTACAGGCGCGGTAGAGCTGCTCTAAAAAGAAAAGGTGGGCGAGGTCGTGGGTGGTGGTCATGGGGGAGAGGGAGAGGCGGAGGGTGGCGCGGGCTTTGAGGGGCTCGGGGAGGCCGTGGGGGCCGCCGAGGACCACTGTTATGTGGTTACCGAGGTCTTCGTGGGCTTTGAGGAAGGTGGCGAAGGATTCGGAGGTGTGTCTGGGGCCGACGGCGTCAAGAATGATGAGGATATCGCCGCGGGGAATGGCGGCATCGATGTCGTCGGCGGATTTGACGATTTTTTCCCTTAACATGACGAATTTTTTGAGGCGAAGGCGAAATTCATCCCCAATTGTGGAAAAAGGGCCACGGGGGAGGGTGCCGACGGTGATGAAGGTGAGTTTGATCATAAGGGCGAATCTTAGCGCAGAAAGACATGTGGAACAACAGTGGATAGAATACACAGGCTTTTTCTTGACAGTCGCTCTGCAGTCCTATACCATTTCGCCCACATTGAGCCTGTGCGGAAACGTCCGCTTTGGAGATGCAGCGCTGAAGTTTTCTTGAGCTCTGACCTCCGAACTTTCACAACTGAAGATTGCAAATAGAGAAAAACGTACTGATAACGATAATGTATCGGACGTTCACATTTGGAGATAGTTTCGATGCGCGACGAGCAAAGCTTTCGAGACGTACTTAATAGTACGTTGAAAAAGTTTGTGAAGCCGCAAGTCGAAAATAGCCCAAATGAGGACGGACGCATTGTCGACAATCAGTGAATGGAGAGCATTAAGGGTATATGGTGGATGGCTCGAGAAAATATGCCGAAGAAGGACGTAGTAGCCTGCGATAAGCTCCGGTGAGGTGGCAAACAACCGTTGACCCGGAGATGTCCGAATGGGGAAACCCAGTTAGGGTAATGCCTAATTATTCGACCAGTGAATTCATAGCTGGCGAAAGGGAACCTAGGGAAGTGAAACATCTCAGTACCTAGAGGAAAAGAAACGAACGGGTAAGATCTTCATCTCGACACTCGATGCTTCGAGGGGCGAGATGATAGATCGTGCTCATATTCCCAAAGTAGTGGCGAGCGAAATGGGAGCAGTCCAAACTTTATCATGTGAAACGACTCTGTAACGTTCCTTCGGGAACGCCAAGGTATTGTGAAAGGCACCAGCCGTTGCATGTAAAGTGTTGTAAGTGAAACGCGATTCCAATCTGGTGATTGGTGGCATGCATTTGTGGCAACTAGTGAAATATGCTGGAAAGCATAACCAAAGAGGGTGATAGTCCCGTACGCGAAAGATGCACATGAACATGCGGTGTTTGAACTTGAGTACGGCGAGACACGAGAAATCTTGTCGGAATCAGCCACGACTATGTGGCAAGACTAAATACATATTTTCATCGATAGTGAACTAGTACCGTGAGGGAAAGCTGAAAAGAACCCCGGAAGGGGAGTGAAATAGAATCTGAAACCATATACTTACAAGGAGTTGGAGCCTCGAGCAATCGGGGTGACAGCGTTCCTATTGAAGAATGAACCAACGAGTTTTTGTTTGCGGCTCGGTTAAGTCCTTTGGGACGGAGCCACAGTGAAAGCAAGCCTTAATCGGCGTTTGTCGCAAACAAAAGACCCGAAACCGGGTGACCTAACCATGACCAGGGTGAAGTATGGGTAAAACCATATGGAGGCCCGAACCCACAAGCTGTGCAAAACTTGGGGATGAGTTGTGGTTCGAAGAGAAATTCTAATCGAACTCGGTAATAGCTGGTTCTCCGCGAGATAGCTTTTGGGCTAGCGTCGGTAAAGAACATACTGGAGGTAGAGCACTGATTGGGTACGCCGCCGCAAGGTAGGCGACCCGGCCAAACTCCGAATGCCAGTATGTGTTCCCGGCAGTCAGACCATGGGGGCGAAGCTCCATCGGTCCAAAGGGCAACAGCCCAGATCTCAAGCTAAGGTCCCTAAATCATGATTAAGTGTAAAAGGTGGTGAGGAGACTTATACAACCAGGAGGTTGGCTTAGAAGCAGCCATCCTTTAAAGATAGCGTAACAGCTCACTGGTCAAGTTTCCTTGCGCCGAAAATATACCGGGGCTAAATCATGTACCGAAGCTGAGGGTTTTATCCTTATAGGATAAAGCGGTAGCGGAGCATTCCCAACTGCACTGAAGGTGTACCGTGAGGTATGCTGGAGCGTTGGGAAGAGAGAATGTTGGTATGAGTAGCAGAAAGGCACGTGAGAACCGTGCCCGCCGAAAATCAAAGGTTTCCACAGCAACGAAAATCGACTGTGGGTTAGTCAGGAGCTAAGGCGAGGCAGAAATGCGTAGTCGATGCACAGCTGGTTAATATTCCAGCACCATGTAACGGTTCCAATGGAGTGACGTTTGTTGAACTTCCCCGCGTCCTATGGCTATGACGTTGGGGGTATGAGGATGATGGGTAGGCAAATCCGCCCGTCGCAAGTCCTTGTATCATCGCAATTTTCCCGCAAGGGAAGAGAGGGGGGAGGACAGTGAACCAAGAAAAGCTTCTAGGGCTAACCGTTATGTGCCTGTACCGCAAACCGACACAGGTTGATAGGTGCGAAATGCACCAAGGCGTACGAGAGAAACCTCTTTCAGGAACTAGGCAAATCAGTGGCCGTAACTTCGGGATAAGGCCTGGTTGCTCCCGGGAGGGAGCGACCCACAGCGAAAGACAACAACCGACTGTTTATCAAAAACACAGGTCCCTGCGAAATCATAAGATGATGTATAGGGGCTGATGCCTGGCCAGTGTCCGAACGTTAAAGAAGGGGGTCATGTCCGCAAGGACGGCAGCCTCTAACTGAAGCGCGGATGAACGCCGGCCGTAACTATAACGGTCCTAAGGTAGCGAAATTCCTTGTCGGGTGAGTTCCGACCTGCACGAATGGCATAACGAGTTGTTGACTGTCTTGAAGAGGTACTCGGCGAAATTGCGAGGGGAGTGAAGATGCTCTCTATGTGTAGTTAGACGAAAAGACCCCGTGAAGCTTTACTGCTGCTTGCCATTGGGTTCATGTTCCGTATGTTCAGCATAGGTGGGAGCCGCAAGGCGCCAGTGAGATACCACCCTTACGTTGTGTGAATTCTAACCGGTCGCCCTGAATCGGGTGATTGAGACAGTGGCTGGTAGGTAGTTTGACTGGGGCGGTCGCCTCCCAAAAAGTAACGGAGGCGTTCACAAAGGTATGCTTAGCCCGGATGGAAATCGGGCTGGACGTGCAAGCGCGTAAGCATGCTTAACTGCAAGGCCGACACGCCGCGCAGATACGAAAGTAGGAGCTAGTGATCCGACCGTGCGACATAGGACGGCGGAAGCTCAACGGATAAAAGCTACTCCGGGGATAACAGGCTAGTCTGGTCCAAGCGTCCATAGCGACGACCAGGTTCGGCACCTCGATGTCGGCTCATCGCATCCTGGAGCTGGAGAAGGTTCCAAGGGTTTGGCTGTTCGCCAATTAAAGCGGTACGCGAGCTGGGTTCAGAACGTCGTGAGACAGTTCGGTCTCCTATCTACTACACACGTCGAATATTGCGAGGACTCATCCCTAGTACGAGAGGACCGGGATGGACAAACCTCTTGTGTACCGGTTGTCCTGCCAAGGGCATCGCCGGGTAGCGAAGTTTGGTTCGGATAAGCGCTGAAAGCATCTAAGTGCGAAGTCGACCTCAAGATGAATATTCACTAAGACCCCTAGGAGACTACTAGGTTGATAGGCCGTAGGTGTAAGCGCAGTAATGCGTTCAGCCGAGCGGTACTAATAGGTCGGGCTCTCCATTCACTGATTGTTAATCAGTACGTCACTATTTTGCCTATTTTCGACTTGTGTCTGCGAAAATTTCCTCAACGTACCAAGAAGTACGTCTCGGAAACTTTTCTTGACACGCATCGAAACTAGTCTAAAATAGTGACGTCCTGAAAAGACAATACGTTTATCACTATTTGCAGAAACTGATCGAAAGGATCCTCCGTCTTGGTGGCACTTCCGGCAGGGCAACACCCGTTCCCATCCCGAACACGGTCGTTAAGCCTGCACGGGCCGATGGTAGTCAAGGTTGGCGAGAGTAGGTGGCCGCCAGGACAGAGAACCCTTTCAAGTACAAAACAAATCGAGCCCCAGTGGCTCGTTTTTGTTTTGTCGAGTAAAATATTCATCAAGTATGAAAATTATTCTCGGTTCGCAATCAAAATGGCGTGCAAAAGAGCTTGAAAAAGCAGGTTTCCAATTTACAACGATGAGTGCGGATATCGACGAGAAGGCGATTCGTTATGATGATCCAGAAAAATTAACTCTTGCGCTCGCTCACGCAAAGGCAGACGCGCTTTTAATAAATATTGTCGAGCCTGTATTGCTCATCACCACAGATCAGGTTGTGGTTTGTAATGGGCAGATTCGAGAAAAGCCAGAGGATGAAAATGAAGCTCGGAGTTTCTTGGAATCGTATATTAAACAACCTCCAGAAGTTGTTAATGGCCTGGTTATTACGAATACCTCTATCGGAAAGCGATTTGAGGGAATCGACCGTGCAAAAGTTTTTTATAAGCCTTCATTGCTTTCAGTTATTGATGAGTTAATAGAAAGGGGTGATGTGATGACGTGCGCTGGATCATTTCAGGCAGAAGACCCAGTTATGCTCGCTCATACTGACCATATAGAAGGAAATCTTGATAGTTTTTGCGGCATGCCAATTCAATTGCTCAAAAAATTACTTTCTGAAGCCCAATCACTATGAAAACCATCCTCATCACCGGCATCAGTCGCGGAATCGGTCTTGCGCTCGCTGAGCGATTTCTTAAAAACGGAGATTTCGTTATCGGAACATCAACGTCTGGCAATGCTCCGACCAAGCACGATCGATTGTTGACGGTGCAGCTTGATCTTACAAACTCCGATAGCATTGCCGCATGTACTCAAGTTATCATTGATTCTGGAAAGAAAATCGACATTCTCATCAACAACGCTGGCATTTGGTCCGGTATCGATGAAAATCCAACCATCGATCTTTCACTCCTCAGAAAAGTGCTCGAAGTAAACCTCTTCGGCACTGTCGATTTCACGGAAAGGATAATTCCAATCATGAACCGTGGCGGACACATCGTAAACATCTCTTCGAGAATGGGATCGTTGGAATATTGCGAGAAGGGCGGAATCAATTGGCCGGACTACAAAATATCGAAATGTGCGCTGAATATGGTGACGAGAATTCTCGCTGGTCGTCTCGCCGGCACCATCGCCGTCTCTTCCGTTCATCCAGGTTGGGTAAAGACCGATATGGGTGGGGACGATGCCGATATCGAGCCCGAAGAAGCTGCCGAAGATATCTTCTCACTCGCGAATTCCCAGGTCGAAACCGGACAGTTTTGGTTTAAAGGCGAGAAATTCCCGTGGTAAAATCGTGAGTATTATGTGGGAGAATCGCGCACAAGGTATTTTGGTGGGATGTGCGGTATTGATTGGCATTTTTTTTCGTACCTATGCCGTTCACGCCATCCCGCCACCGGACGTTATTTCGAGTGTCGGCTCTCAGCTTTCGCAGTTTCTTGGACTTGGGGCCGTGTTGTTCTCCGTATCTGTCGGGATGATGGCGCGGGTGTTCCAGCAGATTGCATTGCGAACGGGAATGCGTCCTGCGGTGATGTTTCGAATCGCTATACTCGGCATCGTTCTCGGGCTTTCGAGCATATACGTTTTCATCTCGTATCAATCAGCGGTGAGCCAGCGGGCATACAATCAACAAATAGCCGACGATCTGAAGCGGGGATTCGAGGATCAGTTTCCCAAGGAGGACGAGGATCCAATTGTCCCCGAAATTCCAACTG
>CALRAI010000011.1 GCA_943350635.1 Candidatus Uhrbacteria bacterium | reverse complement strand
TGCATGTCCTTGGCGCTCTTCCCACAATTCCATGAAGCACTCAAGCGAGCGAAGAGCCCGGTAATTGTTCTTTCCGCGAATCCCACAATCGACGATTTTACTGCGGCGTTTACTGTGGTGGCGTTTTGTAAGACCTTTAACGTTCCCTGCGACATCGTTACCGAACACGGAGAATCCCCACGTGCGCTCAAATTTCTTTCCATTTTTCAGGACGTCGCAAGCGATCTTGGCGCAATCAATGCCCTTACGCTTCGCATCGATCTTCAACATGCACGGGTGGATGGACTTGTGTACGCCATTGAGGGCAGCGAACTTGTTGTGACGGTTACGCCAAAGACAGGAAGCTGGCGGCCAAGCGATGTTGCAATTACCACCAACGACTATCGCTACGACTGCATCATCATGATTGGAACCGCGGATCGACTCAGTGCCGGTACACTTTTTTCAACCTACTCCGATTTTTTCCTTACGACGCCAATCATCGTCCTTGATTGCAGTCCTGCGAACGAACAGTTTGGCGCAATCAACGTCGTCGATATTACCGCAACAAGTATTGCGGAAGTGTGTTTTTCTCTTTTTACTACGATCGATCCTGCGTTTGTGGACTCCACCGTTGCCACCGCGCTCCTTACCGGCATGATGAGCAAAACCAAGAGTTTCCGCGCGCCGAACGTAACACCACGAACGCTCGAGGTGGCACAAAAGCTCATGGAAAAGAAGGCGGATCGCGAGGCCATCGTGGAGCACCTGTATCGCACACGGTCCGTGGAAACACTTCGCCTATGGGGCAGAGCATTGGCGCGATTAAAAGCCGATGAAACGATCGGACTTGTGTGGACACTCATTACCAAACAGGATTTTGTAAACGCCGGCGCCAATGCCGATGCATTACGCGACATTGCCGACGAGCTTTTGATGACGTCGCCTTCTGCAAAAATCGCGGTTATTCTTTTCGAGAATCACGACAGCACCATTGCTGCCCATCTTCACGCCACTCGTCCGCATGATGCTCTGGCGCTTGGTTCTCCATTCCATCCCGTCGGCACTTCTGACATTGCGCTGCTCTCCTTTACGGAAACCGATATCGTAGCCGCAGAAAAGATGATCGTGATTCATCTCAGATCGAAACTCGCGTAGATAGTGATACAATCGAATTATTCATCCCTCCATTATTTTACATTTATGCGATATTTGCCCGTGCTGTTCTTTGTCGCTTTTTTACTCCCAAGCATTGCAAGGGCCGACATTCTGCCAGACAATGAACACTCAATTTCCAACTGTATCGCAGTATCTAATACCTCCGATTATCCAGACTACTGGTTTGCGTGGAAGATTGATGGATGGCGAGGCATTTCAGGGTCTGAAAGAATTACGAGCCCCGATCCGATGTGCGGCGTTACAGGATCGTATATGCTCCTCGCTATAAAAAAAACCGATTGGAGTAAGGTGCAATACGGTATCGATGATTCAGGCAACGATAGCGGAAACCCGGCAGACATGTGGACACAAGACCCTCAAAACGCAGATCTTTTTATTTCATCAAATTACACCGCATCCTTTGATCGCTTCGCTCCGAACACTTCTGATGTGAGCAACGTGTACACCACGGCGTACATCGACGCTGTTTCAGACACTGGCGTTACCGCACACACTGCGTCTACGTTGAGTACAGATAGCAACGGAGAGCCAATCAGTGAGGCGGAAACGGAGGGAAATACGCTCACGACCCTCGCGAAAATTCTCATCGCCGTTGGCATTTTTGGACTGGGATTTGCTTGCCGTGCATGGAAAAAGAAGTAGCATTTCTCGCGCTCACCATCGCCGCCGAACTTCCGGTGGCGATGGTTGTTTTTGGAAAGGATACTTGGAAACGCGTTGCTATCGCCGTCGTCCTACTAAATATAGTTACGCATCCGATTGCGTGGCATTTTGCATTGAATGGAACGCCGATCATACCCATTGAAATTATCGTCACACTCGCCGAATCGAGTATTCTCGCGACGCTCTTCTCCGAGTATCGATCCCGGGCCTTTGCTGCAGGAATCAGCATGAATATCGTGAGCGCCCTTATTGGTATCATGTTCTTTTAAACTCCGTATGACGAAAACGCCCTGGAAATTTCTTTGTACACTCGGCCTCACCCATTTCGTTACCGACGCAATTTCGGGATTCACCGTAACATCCACCGCAGTTGGTCATTCATTTTTGAATATTTCGCTCATTATTCTTTCGTACAACATCGTTGCGTTTGCATTTCAGCCATTCGTCGGACTCGTCGTTGATCAATATCGGTTCCATCGATCCGCGGTGCTCTTTGGAATGGGAGCGATGAGCGTAGGACTTATCGTCTTCACATTCTCTCCGATTGTTGCTCTCGCCTGTATCGCGATCGGCTCATCGATGATCCACGTGGGCGCTGGTGCACTTTCAAGTCTCGCAACACCAAAAAAGTCCATCGGTGCTGCATTGTTTACCGCACCGGGAGTGATCGGCCTTACATTGGGAGCACTCGCTGCCCTGCAGTCGATGCCGATGATTCCGACTCTTCTTATGAGTTCGGTGGTGACGATAGCGACGCTCTCACGTCTCACTCCCAAAGCGTCGGCGCCGATGATTCCGAAAATTCCTCAGACACCATCTCTACACTCTTTACCATCGATACTCATTATTGCGCTTCTCGTACTCTTCGTTGCGTTCCGATCAATGTTCTGGCTTCATGAAAGCGCCACGACGGTTCCGATGCTCATTCTTGTCTTCGGCCTTTCTGCAGGCGTCGGCAAGCTTCTTGGCGGAGTATTCGCGGATCGCTTTGGGCGTGTACCAATCGTGAACATAGCAACCGTCTTTGCTCTGCTGTGTTTTACCGAGGGATCCTTATCGATGACGGTGATTGGAATATTCGCCTTGCAGTCTTCAACATCGATCATTCTCTCTACTGCCGTTCAACGCATGCCAACGTACGCGGCAACAATTTCCGGCCTTATTCTCGGCCTTGGACTTGCAATAGCGGGAATCGCTACAAAAATCATTGGATAATTTTCTCATTTCCTTTTAGCTTTTCCCACTCAATGTTCCACTCAAATCCCGTCGAGCCGCAATCGGCACATTTCATTTCAAAATACGTTTGACCGTCGCGGAGTTCCGTTATACCGGTCCAGACTTCTTTTCCACTACACAACGGACATTCAGAGATAATGAGCTCCATAGATTATATTTTTCGAAAATCTTCTTCTTTGAGGTTTGACTGCCGGAGAATTGATCGAAACGTTCCATATGGAATTTCCTTTCCGTGAATAGGAACGATTACTGTCCATTTTTCTTTTTGAAATTTTATATGACTTCCCTTCTGTGAGATACGAAGAAAGCCGTTCTGCTCTAAAATCCGAAGGATGATGCGGAGCAAAATAGGACTAGGCACAAACCAGGTCCATTGAAACTAAATTCGGCTTTTTTACTTTTATCATTCGAGGAACGCGTCCTCCCTCAAACGAAAGCTCAACCGCCTCGTGAAGATGCGCCAAGGCTTTTGCTTCAGTAGATCCAAAGCTCGATACGTCGATATCCAAGCATTGCGCCACAAATTGACGCCCCTCTTTCCAAACCACTGCATGAATTTCAACAGTTTTCATAGATAGTTTCATGATGCCATAAAAAACCACATTCTTCCATGATACAATTCCCTCATGGATTCTCTCTGGTATTCATCAAAGTCCATGCCGGCGCATCGCCGAGTAGGGGCATATATTGCGGATACGGCGCCGATGGGGCTGATATTTCATCTTGCACACGCTATTCCTTCTGCTGATCCGTATTTGGTTGGCGGCACGGTGCGCGATGCTATTTTAGGCGTGGTTCCGCATCGTGCTCATGTGCTGGTTCGCGATGTTGCTCCACCAACCTTGCAGAAATTTCTTAACGCCAACGGAGCAGTCACTCAGCATTCATCCGGACATTGGCATGTTACCCCCAGAGGAACCCACGAGAGCATCTCTGTATCTGTTCCTCATATTCGTAGCCTGGACCACGGCGGCACAGCAACACGCGTTCCTGCGCACGATCGCTCGCTTCAGGACGACTTGGCAAGTCGCGATTTCTCTATCAATTCTATCGCATACTCGTTCAAGAACGGCATCCTTCACGATCCTCATGGCGGACTGAACGATCTTTTGAATCGCAAAACGCTTCGAACGCTGCATCATCCAGAACTCCATCTCTCTCAAGAACCTGCGCTCATTCCCCGAGGCATCCGTCTTGCGAGTCAGTATGGCCTTACATTCGACCAAGCGCTTTGGAATGCGATTCCTCGTCATCATGCCTCCGTACATCGCACCGATCACGACGAGAACGGCAATAATCGCTATAGCATTCCTCGTGTTCGACTTGGTCACGATGTACTCATGGCGCTGGCTCACAACCCCAAATACGCCCTTGCTCTTTTGAAGGATAGCGGCGCAATGGAATCGCTCGCACCGGAATTGATGGCTCATAGTGCTACCGTGCATGACGATGGTGAAACCGGTTGGCAAAAAACGAATCGATTGTTCGATATCCTCCATCATCACGAGATCGGCCGCACATACGGCACGGTAAAGAAGAGCGCAACAGTGTATCTTGCCGGCTTACTTACGCTTCTCGACGAACGTGCTCCAGCGGCGCTCCATGATATCGTTACCCGCCTTCATCTTCACGGCGTTGACGACCATCGCCTTCACTTCGACCACACAGACGCTGGATGGATGCTGAATAAGACCGTTACGCTCATGCAGGGCCACGCAACCGATCTCTCTCCAGCCGAACGTGAGCGCCTTACTCGTGGTCAGCGTGGCGCAGAGCTTCTCGCGCTCCTTGATGCCACTATCAGCGCGAAACACGAACACGGTATTGCTCGCGAGAACCTGATCGATCTCCGTAACGAGCGTGCGCAGTGGCTTCGTAGCCCTGCACCGGCAGAGCTCGTGCGCGGTCGTGATCTTCTCGCTCTCAACTTCTCCCCCGGCGCTCATCTGCGATCTATTCTGGATAAAATTCGTAGCGCCCAACTTTCTGGACACCTCTCTTCCCGTGCAGCAGCCCTCGACTTTGCTCGATATCTCTCTGCACAAACCTAAATCCGACCAAACATGTGGTCGGATTTTTAAACCTGCGAGAGATCCTTCGGCAAGCCTCAGGCTGGTGACAACACACGATGTATTAGTGCGCAATGGCGTTAACGGTAACTGGAGTACTACAGGAACCGCCCACGCCGTCGACCGGTATTCCAATATTCCAATACAAAATCTTTGACGGTGACGCATTACCACTTGTTCCGTACGGAATATCGATGTTCGTATCCACGGCACTTGCCGTAAGGCTCGTACCACTTGCATATGCCACATCGGTAATCGACCATTTGATATTCGCTCGCGGGATCACTCCACTTGCACACGCTAGACCAGTGGCACTCATAGAAACTTCGACGTCTGCTTGAACATTCCCCTTCTGCAATAGAGCCGTTTCTGTATTATTCTCAGCCGTGGACTGCGAATTTAAATCTCGCATTCCGAAAGAAATTGTTCCAGGAATTTCCAGACTCAGTAAGGATTGCATTTCTTTTGTGGTCGCATTATTCGTGCCTGATGATTCGCTGTCGGTTACCGTAACATATGCTACCCAATTTTCGTTAGGATATTGCCCGCCAGACACCGTTGATTGTGCGATGTGCAAAAGATTCATCTGGCACGAAAATGTTTTCTGATTTGCGTCGGCATTATCCCCCAACGAGCACGAGCTCACCGCGTAGCAATATGCAGTGTCTGCGACGCATAGGTTTCCCGATGGTGCACCGCTACGATAAAATACCCCAGAAACACCAACGATATCCGCCTTTCCGTCAAGATCTTCTACTACACCGTTCACATATATTGTCCGCGTGGTTCCCGCATTGAGATCGATACTCCCTCCGCCAAAACTATCGGATTGACCGTTCGCTGTTACAGCAATTACCACCGATACCACTGTTGGTGCGCTTGTTGCACGAACGGTTGGCGTTAACGAACACATCATCATCGCAATGATGAATGAACTACAGGAAAGTGCGATGAGGTATTTCATATGGAGTATTACGATGGCTTCACGATGTATCCAGAGATTTTTTCGATTACGTCTGTGATTGCAATATCAGACTTTACCCAAAAATCGACGGCACCGAATTTCTTTGCCCGTTCACGGTCCTCCTCCTGATTAAGGTTCGAAAATACAATGATCGGAATTGTTGCCAGAGCGGGATCGGCTTTTACTTCTTCTAACACCTGAAATCCATTCTTGTTCGGCATGATGAGGTCGAGCAATACCAATGCTGGATGAACCGTTTTAATCTTTTCGATCGCTTCAACACCATCCTGTGCAAGCTCTACAACAAATCCATGACGAGAAAGCTTATTTTTCAACACCCCCGACAACGCGCCCTCGTCTTCCGCAATCAAGATCACTACACCGTTTCCATTCTGTTCGTCCGTCATATTATTTTTGTGATGATGTTAATGTTTTTCCCCCAAGACGCTCTTTGCTACCGGCGATTGGGAGCATGAACCAGAACGTACTCCCTTCGCCTTCCGTTGAACTGAACGAAATCATACCACCCGACTCCTCAACGATCAGTTTTGCGATGTATAGTCCGAGTCCAGAACCTTCCGTTTGCTGCTTCACTGCGTTATCTGCACGGAAGAACCGTTGGAAAATACGATCCTCGTCTTTTCCCGTAATTCCCATGCCGTTATCCTTCACGGTTACACGGTAATATTCTTTTCCATCTTGCGAAAGCGTTACATCCACAGTTGGTGTGCGGCCCGCCGCAGAGCAATATTTGATCGAATTTGAAATAAGGTTTGCCGCAACCTGTCGAATGAGTGATGGATCGATCGAGATGACTGGTAATGGCGCTTCTGGGAGATGAAGATTCACCGTGCATCCCTTTTCTTTTGCGAGAATCGCATCCTCTTGCACGATACTCGTCAGCATTTCGGCGATATCCGTTGGTTGTGGACGGATCGATAGCCGACCGGATTCCAAACGAGACACATCAAGAAGATCGTTCACTAAACGGATCATCCGACTTGTGGACATCGCCGCTTGTGCCAGGCTGTCTTTCTGCTCCTGCACCAGCGTTCCTATTTCTTCTGATTGTAAATCTTCAAGATTCCACCGAATTGCGGTTAGGGGCGTGCGAAGCTGGTGTGAGGCCACGGAAACAAACTCGCTCTTGAGCCGATCTACCTCGCGTTCGTGAGTCACATCACGGAACACCACCACCGCACCCACCGTCTTCCCTTCTGCATTTACAATCGGTGCCGATGAATCTGCCACGGGGACTCTTGTGCCATCTTTTTTGATGAGCGATACGTCGTCAGGCATCACCGCAAGTGATCCGCTCAGCGCCTGCTGAATAAATCCGTCTTCTTCTTTTGCGCTATCACCCTCACCAAGCATGAACTTCATTGAATCTTTGTATGATGTTCCGATTACCGATGCTGCATCGAATCCTGAAATCTTTTCTGCCGCCTTGTTAAAGAGAATAATGGTTCCTTGCGCATCAATCGCCATAACGCCGTCGCCAATGCCCAAGAGAATTGCTTCCGACTTTGCTCGTGCGTCTTCTAAAGCCACTTGTGCTTCGTGAATATGGTCGATCATCTGATTAAACGATTGCCCGAGCACACCAACCTCGTCCTCAGACGTAAACATTGCGTCCGGCAATCGTTCGTGGGCCGTGCCCTTTGCCATGCGTCCAATAGTCTCCGCCATCTGATTGAGCCGGCGCGTCGACCACTGCATCGTAATCCATAGCGCAACGATCAGCGCGAGGAGCATGAGCGCGCCAACAGAAGAAAGAATAACAACAATTTGCTGCTGCAACCGATACGAAAGCGATCGTGGCTCAACGTTCATCACCGTAAATGATCCAGGATCTGCAGCATATTGATGAAAGCCAACAATAACATCGTCCGCATTAATATTATCTTCAAAAAAACCATTGTACGTTTTTGCATTCACGTACCCCCACACTCGCGTCACCACCGGATCGGTATTGAGCGACACAATGCCCTGATCGTCGCTCGTTTGGCGCGTATCCACTACTGCATTTCCATTTCGATCCAGTACCACAGTGAATCCATCATTTTCCTGTAGATTTGCAAGATACAAGCTTAAGTCTCCAACATCGATTACCGCCGAAATCTGTCCTATTTGATGCTTGTCCTCCTCGTCGTGAATAGGAACGGTAATCATCACCACAGAACGTGCAGTGGAAACACTTGTATACATTCCTGAAACGTAAGATCCTCCCTCGTGCCCCATCCCAAGGCAGTAATCTGATGAGAAAAAGTTGAGAATAGATGTCCGTTCATAACTCGTATCCGCGACAAGCACTTCACATGTTGGCTTTTGTAATGCAATATTTTCAAGAAATTTTACTAAATTCATTGCGCCGTCAAACTTTTCTGCCAAAGCCAGTCGTGTTACGGAGTCCCTTGGATTGGCCAGTACTGTTCGAATTGCAGGATCCTCCGATAATGCTTCCAGTGTTACCTTTGCACGATTCACTTGAAAACGAACGAGTTGATAGTTGTAATTTAATGTTTGTTGCGTTCTGCCGCCAAGATCGTCCTTCAACACATTTCCGATCATGATTACAATGGTGATGATCGCAATACATAACACTACGCTAACACAAACACACGCAACAGCGACGATTTGGAGAGCGAGAGAATGAAACTTTGGCATCTTCATATCAGTTCTATACTTCGCGCCACGACGATACCACGATCGTTGGGGATACTTGACTCGTTACAATCGTGAATGCTTTTGTGATACGCCCAACCGTTGACGTAACGCTTACTGTTCGCACTGCACCACCGCCGTTTGTTACGGTGTACGTGCACGATCCTGTTCCTAATGTTACCGATCCCGATCCTGTATAGCTGGTATTATCATGAATCGATCGCAGCGCCGTATCTGCGCATGCTCGACCAATTGCTTTTGCTTCGTACGACTGTCGCAATACTAACGATGACTGTTTCGATCGCATGCCGGAATACACCATCGCGGAGGTGATTGCAATCGCAAACCCTCCAAAAATAAGCACGCCCACGAGAGCAGCAAAACCACGATTATCGGAGGCTCGCAGCACCATAAAACGTTTTACTGTAAATAAACGGAAGTTTTCCGCTCGTGATGGTTCCCGACAACGTAAAGCTTACCCGAATGGTTCCTGGCGTACTTGCTCTCGTGAGATTCTGAATGGAAAGTGCCGATGCAAGCACGTTGCTGTTCGTTAATGATACCGCAGCCGCGGCACCCTCAGTGATTTGTATCGTTGTTCCCGATAATGAAAATACTGTTGGACTCGCTGGCGCTGAATCTACCGTGACTGTTAGTGATGATCCTGATGCCCGGCTCGTTGGCGAGGTGATACCGGAACTATTCCGCGCTGTTTGCAACACCTGCTCAAGCACTTGCCTGCCTTGCTCCTCTACCTCGCGTTCTACCGTTTGCTTTGCTCGTGCATTGTTTGTGAGTGCAGCCAATGTTCCCACCGCAGTAAGAATCAAAGCAATAATTCCGATGTATACCAACACCTCCACTAACACAAATCCTTTTGGTGATGTATGCCGTTGGAATGTCATATTATGGATGATTCACCGTCATGAGCTCCCCCGCATTGCTTGCATTTGCAACCACCGCAATATCGAGTGTGGAATTATATGCAACGCCATTGCTGTCCGACGAAAGATTTAGCGTTGCGACAAACGTTGGTGAGGCAGGCGTTGTTGCGTCGATGATACGCAGTTCTCCTGAATTATATGATGTTCCCACGAATACATATGCTGGGCTGCTCATAAGCGCGATGTCGTTCACCGTGCCTCCTTGAGCAAGAGTGGATGTGAGTGTTGGTGTTCCATGCACCGCGTCGTTCAATGTATAAAGATTTGACGTAATTCCGAGATACACCGTGGAACCACTCACCGCAACCGTGGTTGCGTTTGACGAACTTCCGCCAAGATCGTATCCACCGAGCAATGCCGGTGCTGATGGTGTTGTGATATTAATCACCTGCAGCTCCTGCGTGTTGATGCTCGACGCGATGTACGCATAATTTCCTGATATTGCAACGTCGTTCGCGTCATCACTGAGATCGAGGCTTCCTGTGAGTGTTGGTGCCGACGGTGTTGTAACGCTGATGACTGAAAATTCTTTATCTGACCCTTGAGCACGAACAAGATATGCTGTGGATCCCGAAATCGCGACACCATTCGCATTTGCATTGCCGCTGGCATTGTACGATCCGGTGAGCGATGGAGCTGATGGTGTTGCGATGTTTACGATTTGCAATTCTTGCGAATTATCGTTCGACGCGATGTATGCATAATTTCCGGATATCGCAATATCCGCTGGCGTTGAGCTTAAGGACATCGATCCTACCTGTGACGGCGTTGCGGGAACCGATACATCGAACACGTAAAAGTTTGTGGATCCACTGACATTCCGAACGGCGTATGCATAATTTCCTGCTGTTGCAATTTTTAAAAGGTCTTGGTTTCCCGAAAGGTCGATACTCCCTGCAAATACCGCCCCCGTCCATGGCGACGTCGTTGCGGTAAGCCAGTCACTAAAATACGTTACTAGCGATAGTGTTTGTGCTTTTGCCGTGGTGTCCGTCCACGTTACCGTGCTTGTTGCTTTTTTTTGAAGCATCGACCGTTGCAATCGTTACTGCTCGTGTGAAGATGCTCGTCGTGTCCGAAGCACCGGAAAGATTCCACTGATTCCCCGTGGTCGTAACTCCAAATGTTCCGTTCGTGAGATTCGTAAATGCAGCATCGCGAATATTTTGAGTGGCAGCTAAGCCTTCCTCAGCAAGATACATTGCCTGCTGCTTGCGTCCAGCGTCCTTTGTGGCACGCACACCATAGGCAAGCCCTGCCGTGCATGCCGAAACAAAAAGACCAACTAGCGCCGTGGCAATAATGGCTTCGAGAAGAGAAAACCCGCGATGATCGTTGTGAAGTTTCATAATCGCACTATTCTATTTCGGTCATCCTCGCGAAGGCGGGGATCCAGAGCACTGGGAAATGGATCCCCGCCTTCGCGGGGATGACGTCTGCGTAAGTGATCAATAATCGACCATGCCGACCGAGTTCACCGTGATCACCTGTGTGAGCAACGATGGCGATGTGAGCGTGAGCGTTCCTCCTGTGGTACGACCGGTACGCCGCGCAAACACATACTCCGCAGTTCCCGTTACCACGGTTCCAGAAGGATATGAAACGTTCTGATCGTATGTTGCGGTTCGTGCAGCATACGATGCTCCACGATACACAGTAATATTGCCACTATTCACATATATTCCCCACGTGGTGTTATCCACTCCTGCTTGCGATTGTGCTTGGGCATATCGCGCTGCAGCAATAATGTCTCGCGTTGTAGAAGAAAGATTTCCGCGAGTCAGGTAGCCATGCACCATTGGCGTAATTGCGGCTCCAAGAATTGTCACGATCGCTATTGCGAGCATGATGTCGATCATTGTAAACCCCTGTGGAGTGCGCCAGCGCATACCATTATTCGATGCCGCCGATCAAAGAATAGATGGGAAGAATCACGGCAAGCGCCAAGAACAGCACTCCAGCACCAACAAAGAGCAGCATGATTGGCTCTAGCACCACGGTAATATTCTTTGCCGCGATATCTGATTTATATTGATAAAATTCTCCGATACTTGTAAATGCCGCCGGAATATTTCCAGAGCGTTCTGACGAGATAATCAGCTGTTGCATTGGAATTGGTAATGCATGACGGGATTGTCGGCGCTTTGCGTGAAAGGCCTGTTCAAACGTTTGCCCTTCTTCGATAGCGTCTGCAACGCGATGATAGAAATGTTGATATCGTAAAAAATTCGCAGCGTCTGCTACGGAATGCAATCCGTCTACAAGATCGACCCCAGCAGAAAGCAACGATCCGAGTAAATATCCAATACGTCCCGTTTCGGCGTCGCGCAACATTGGCCCTATTCCCGGAAGTGTCAGAAGAAACCACTGGCCGATTGCCTTGGTTTTTGGAAGCACAAAACACACGACGAATGTCACTATTGCAGAAGCGACCATTGCAGGAAACATGACCGCGCCATGATCACGCGCAAACTTTCCGGCACCAATCATCAGACTCGTAATGAACGGTAAAGGAATATTGAGCGAATCAAACGTGTCCGCGAGTTGTGGGAGTAAATAAAATAATACCCAGGATCCTACCCCAGCACCCATAACCACAATAAACACTGGATACGACATTGCACCAATAATCTTTGAACGAAATAGTCGATCTTTCTGTTGCTGCTGCGCAACAACACGAAGATTTTCTACTAAGCGCCCGGTATCCTCGCCGATTCGTGTGAGCGCGATGGTCTGCCCAGAAAACACTTCTGTCCGATCCATGGCTCGCCAAATAGGTTCACCGTTTTCAATATCGCCCACCATGGCCGTGATACGTTTTTTGAGCCGGTGGCTTTTGATCTCTTGAGAAATTGCGCTCAACGATGCGAGCACATCCATTCCAGAGTTCAGCAACACGGAAAGATTCTCCACCAGAAAATCTTTCTCTGCACCAATACCAATCATTGCAAGCTTTCGTAGGCTACGATTGCGCATATGCTTCCGGTGGCGTTGCCGTCCGCAATAATTCGTCCAACGACGTAACGCCGTTCATCACTTTTTCAACGCCGTCAAAAAACATTGGCCGCATTCCTGCCTTCTGCGCAATCGATAGTACTTCCATGGCCGACGGCTTCCGCATAATGCATTCACGGAGTGCTTGCGTTGCAGGAATAAGCTCGAATAATCCCATGCGACCTTTGTACCCCGTGTTACCACACGCCGTGCATCCCTTTCCTAAATAGTGTGTCACCGTTTCCCCGGGGAAATATGGCGCAACCGATGGGTGTTCTTTCGCGAATTCTTCATGCGACTTTTCCACACTGTATCGACATGCTGCACAAATCTTGCGAACAAGCCGTTGCGCGATAATGAGTTCAAGTGCCGATGAAAGGAGAAACGGCTCGGCGCCCATATCCATCAACCGAGGGATCGCTGATGCTGCGTCGTTCGCGTGAAATGTAGAGAGTAGCATGTGGCCAGTGAGTGCAGCGTTCAATGCAATATCGACCGTTTCTTGGTCGCGAATTTCACCAACAAGAATAATATCCGGGTCTTGTCGAACGATTGATCGCAATCCTTTTGCAAACGTAAGTTGTGTTTGAGTGTTTACCTGAATGTGATTCACGCCGGCGATTTTATACTCCACCGGATCTTCGATAGTAGAAATGTTCACGTCCGAATGATTGAGTGTTTTTACCGCAGCATACAGCGATGTGGTTTTTCCTGATCCTGTTGGACCAACAACCATAATCATGCCGAATGGTTTTTGCGACGACGCCATGAGCTGCCGTTGAAATGCCGGTGACAATCCAAGATCGGACAACTGGAACCGGCGCATGTATTCCGAAAGCAAGCGGAACACTACTTTTTCGCCGTCCACCAGAGGAACGATGGAAACACGAATATCGACGACCTCGTGATTCACGTGCGAACGAATGGCGCCGTCTTGCGCACCAAAGTGTTGATCCGTTCGCAAATGCGCCTGCACCTTAATACGGTTGACGACGTTCTCATACACATCTTTTGGAAGCTTTCCCGCCTCGTGAAGAATGCCGTCAACACGAAATCGAATCAGAACATTTTTCTCATTTGGCTCAAAGTGAATGTCCGATGTATGAAACGCCATGGCGTCGAGCATGATTTCGTCGATTACTTCCATTGCCGCACGCCCCTTCCCTTCCAAAATTTTTGCAAAACGCGTATCGAGCGCTTTACGATAGCTGCTGAGGAAGATATCGATATCCTCCGGTAATGCATACGCGACCTTCACTGATTTTCCAGGAAAATGCTCTGCGTAGTCGGCGCCCAGCGGAACACTTGGTCTATCTGTCGCGAACACCACCTCCGTTACGGATTCCGAAAACAACACGCATCGATCTTCGCGAGCAATATGTTCTGGAATAGCGTCACGATGCTCGCCTGTTGGCGGATGCGCCGTAAGATCTGCAAACGGAACGTGATAATACTCTGCAACCGCCTGACCAAATAATTCCTTGGTAATAATTCCCGATGACAATATAACGTCCAGCGCATCGGCATGTGTTTCTGCAGCTTCCGCTTCTGCTTTTGCGATTGCCTCTGCAGAAAGATACCCTTCATCAATCAAAATTTTCTGCCAGGTCATTTCTCCTCCGTCCGACATATACGGAAAGTATAGCATGAGAGCCTCAGTCATCCTCGCGAATGCGGGGATCCAGAGCGTAGCAGAAATGGATCCCCGCATTCGCGAGGATGACCACTACACAAAAGAGAACCTTGTCCACAGCAAGATATTTAAAAATATTTCATGCTATACTTTGAGCAAACATATTTTCTTTATGCATTCTATGGACAAGAAACATGCCAAGGGTTTTACGCTTATTGAATTGCTCATCGTGATTGCCATCATCGGTATTCTTGCTTCTGTGGTGTTCGTTGCTATCGATCCTGCAAAGCGCTTTAAGAAGGCACGAGATGCTCGTCGTCAGAGTGATGTGGAAAATATCGCTGCTGCAATTGTTACCGCGCAGGTAGATAACGACGGAACGCTTCCTACCACACTCAATGCACTTACCGCTGGAAGCGCCTACGTGATTGGTACCGCAACGAGTGGATGCAATGCGATTTGTACCGCAACTACCACACAGGCATCGTGTGTGAATCTTACGACTGATCTTGTTACCCCTGGGTATATCTCTTCCCTCCCGCTCGATCCAAGCACTGGTGCTGCAGCAACTACGTTGTACTACGTGGTGAAGAATGCTACCGGGTCTGTTACTACTGCTTCCTGCCGACCAGAGCTCGCGACATCAATCTCCGTTACACGATAATCCGTACTTGATCATAGTGGATCCCCGCCTGCGCGGGGATAACTCATCTCAAAAGAACGCCGCGAGGCGTTCTTTTGTCATCCATACCCTTCATTACGCTTCCCACCGAACTTCTTGTTCACGAATTTCCGATCCAACAATGCAACACTCTTTCTGAAGATATACTCGAACTTTTTCCTTATCGTATGGCTTGCATGAAAATATATCGATCAACGCTTCACTATACTTTGTAAAAGTGTGAATTGAGATGTGCGAATAATCGACTACAACGAATCCCGTTGTTCCGGGATTGTCTGGATGCCCCTCCGCAATGAGTGGTCCAGCGAGTACGCTCATCTCTACCACTGCAGCAAGCTCCTTGAGAATCGCTTTGAGACGCAACGGTTCGGAAAGATCGTCGCGCGCCGAAGCAAGATCGAACAACGTGTGAAACCGTGGCGTGTGCATACACTATTTTTTGGACGCAGCGTTGAATTCCTCTTTCACAATACGAGCGAGCTCGTCGATACTCAGCTCCGTTTTGACAACAAATTTCTTTGCGCCGAGCTTTTCGCATTGCGCCCTGTCTTCATCTTGTCCAAGATTCGTCATCACAATGATTGGCACGCCTTCCACGGTTTTTTCTTTTTGTGCTTTGCGCAAAAACTCCAAGCCATCCATTTTTGGCATGATAATGTCGAGCAAAATAAGGTTCGGCATTTTTTCCCGAATTCTATCGAACGCCGCCTTCCCATCTCCCGCGGTTACCACACTGTACCCTTCTGCAATAAGCTTTGAACTATAAATCAATGAGAGATCCTCGTTATCTTCTGTAACAAGAACGTGAAAATCACTTGGTTTCATAAAAAGAAAAGACATTCGTACTCTTTGCTCAAATAATAGCACAAAAAAACAAAATCCCCCGCACAGAGGCAGGGGATGATGTATGTACACTCTTTCCTATTCGATCACGACCGATGTCGTTACATCGTCTGGTGATCCGATCTTTACGGAAGTTGTAACCGTCGTATCGCCACTAGTCACATCTGGATTTGGTGCAGAATACGCACTCGGCGATGCCACCATTGCCGTCTGCTCAGCCGCAGGAAGCGATGGCGAACGTAAAAAATCCTGTCGCAAACCCCCAAAATAATGGGTAGTTTGTAACTTGCGCAAGCGTGTCTTTTAATCCAAGCATTACAGCGTGGAATCCTCCTAAGAAATTATCCATACCAATGCGGTATCATATGTGAAGTATATCATGTCCTATGATGCTCACCTATTTGTGGAAAACATTTCGACTCGTGCTCATCGTCGTCGTAGTGACGCTTTTTTTCAAAACATTTATTCTTGAAACCGGTCGTGTGAATGGCGTTTCTATGGTGCCAACGTTTCACGATAATGAAACGTTTCTTGTTCATAAATATGCACTTCTTTTTACTCCTCCTGCACGACAGCAAATTATTCAATGTAAAAATCCTCTCAATAACAAACTTTTAATCAAGCGGGTTATCGGCATTCCTGGCGACGTTGTACATATTCATCAGAATATTATTACCATCGATACTCCGGAAAAAACCACAATCACTCTTGTGGAGCCGTATCTGCCGCTCAATGCTATTACGCAAATGTGGAATAACGAATCTGGCGACATCACCCTTGGGCGTGATGAGTACTTTATTCTTGGGGACAACAGACGAGAAAGCGGCGACTCGCGTCATTTCGGCCCTATTCTTCGGAAAGATATTCTTGGTGCTGTCCGTGAACCATCATGATCGCTTTCGACGAAGTGCTATGAAGAAAAGTACAACCATCGCGCCGATAGCAATGGCGCCAATGCATTTCCACAGCCTTGGCTGAATCACCCAAAAGGTTTGTGTTATTTCACGATCCTCTACCCACACATGCACGGTATAGATTCCTGATGCGTATATTCCTGGCAATGCATATGTCCGAGTTTCTTTTACCGATCCTTCTGCGGGAATTGTTGACGATTGCACACTCTGATCATCAAACACCATGATGTCTCCTTTTGTGATTCGAACACGTGACACCACGTCATTCAATGGATTCTTTTCAGAATTTTTTACCGACCACTCCATTTGAATATCTCTTCCGGAATCTGTCAACGTTTGCAACACGGAAATATTTTCTACGCGTACTTTTTTGAGTAATGTTGGAAATGATTCTATTGATAATGGAATCGAGGCGTCAGGACGATCGAGTACCTCTACCCGCACCCGAGCATTAAAGATATATTCCACCATTGCTCCGGACAGCGGCGTACCGTCGTCCGCGATTGTTGGCGCATACAAAAAGGAAAGTAGCGCCTCGTACGATCCGTTTGCAATGTTCGTTCCATCAATGGTAAAAAAGTAATCTTTTGATTGTTCACCCGACGGTATTGTGTGCGTTGTACTTCCCGGCACAAGTATCCCATGTTCGTCCGTCATCTGAACGGAAAACGTCATATCTCCATTCCGTGTTTCTCGTCCAAGATTCACATGCTCTTCCCGTGTTGTTCCAGAAAATACTTGCACGGTTATTTCTGGTGGAGAAATACCGATAGTCTCCGCAGAAACACTCCATGGTAACATCCATCCTGCAAGCAAAAGCGCGATGCCGCACCAATATTTTGTCATACGTTATTCTATTTTTTTTTGAGCGAGTCCACAATATATGCGATCAGTGCAATTCCTGTTACAAAAATCACGACCAAGAGAATCCCACAGAGTTTCCACATTCCAGGCTTTGCGCATCCACACGACTGCGGCGTGACTGTAACATAGTTCGCAGCGTCGAACACATATTCTTCTTCAGAAAACACACCAGCGGTTCCCTGTGCATCAGGTATCGCGAGAGGATCCTGCGTGTCCTGCAAAAATTCCTCGGCATCAACGTCATACACTCGGGCTATCGAATCGCTTTCCAGCTCAACAGACTCCTGAAGAACAGTCTCTTCATTCTGTATTTCCTCCACCAGCGCAATATCATCAGCTGTATCCTCTATCACCTCATTCGGCATTTCTTCAACAAGAATTTCTTCCGTTGTTTCCGCTACATCCTCCGTCGTTTCGCTTATTACCGTAGCATCGCTCGGTGTGGAGGATAGGAAGTCACCACTCCCGCCACTCGATGCTGACGATGATGATCCGGAACTCGAAGTATTCGTTCCAGCGGCAACACTAAAGTGAATCATAATCGTAAGACCTTCTTGAATGGACATTGATGCCGTGCCTCCACCAGCAACGGCCTCCGAATAAAGATAGAAGGTAATGTATTGGGTATACGTCCCTTCCGTTAATGTCTGCGCGGAAATCGAAAACGGATAATTGTAACCCTGCGTATCTGAAGGGATCACAAAATAATCGGCACCTGTTACACAGTCGTTACAAGGGCCGCGCGGATTCACTTCTATCGTGAGCGCGCCCGTTTGCCCGGAACTACGACCGATATTTACCGTTCCGGATACCGTATCGTCTGCGTCCAGTGGCGTGTCGAAAAAAAATTCTGCCGGCGACATTCCCAACGCAAACACCGGAGTCGGTGCAACAATGGCTCGGATGCATCCAAGTATGATGAACGCCGAAAAAATCCTTCGTACACTTTTACGGTACATATTGCGGGAATCGTACAGTGAACCTACTCCCTTTCTCTGCCCCCTCGCTTTCTGCGGCCACAGTACCATGCATCGCTTCCACCAATTTTTTCACCACATACAATCCAAGTCCGGTGGTTGTGCGAACTTTTTTTGATGCTGATCCTGTGACGAATTTTTGGAACAATTTTGAAAGATCTTCTGTGGTTAATCCGTGGCCGGTATCTTTGACGTCCACACGAATATTTTTTTCTTCCACGATCATTGTAACATTCACACTCCCTTCGTCCGTGTATTTAATTGCGTTATCGAGCAGATTCATGAAAACTTCTTTGATTTTTTCAAGATCGACGTTCACCATCATTGGTGTGGCGGGTATTACATATACGAGGCCAACATTTTTTTCCTTGGCTTTTGCTTCAAGAAATTTTACCAGTCCTTCCAATACCGTTCGAAGATCCACAGATTCTAAACGAACCTGCAAACGATCGGATTCAATGCGCGAAACATCGAGCAAATGATTCACGAGCATAATGAGTTGCTCGGTGCCGGAATCCATGCGAGTGAGTGTTTCTTTTTGTTTATCTGAAAGTGGATCGAGCATGTTGCCATTCAGCATGCCTATGTATCCCTTCAGCACCGCGAGTGGCGTGCGAAGCTGATGAGAGGCGATGGATAAAAATTCCGTTTTCATCGCATCCATGTCTCGCAAATGGTGATTCGCAACACGAAGCTGCTTGGTGGTGTTTTGCAGATGCTCAAATGTTTCTGCTTTTTGCAGCGCGATGGCAATAAGGCCCAGCACTGACTGAAACGTTTCTCGCTCGTATTTTGACAACGTTGTTGCTGAACGATCCAATCCAACCGCAAGAACCCCCACTACTCCTTCAGCAGATGATAATGGGAGTAGTAATGTACTTTTTAGTTGCGTCTCCGTTGTGAGTCGATTGCGGTCCTCTTCCGGGAGATCATGAAATACATTATTCACCCGTATCGCAGAGTGACGACGATTCGTGGAGAATACTTTTGCACATAAATTTGTTTTGGAGTGTACGTCGATCGGTTTCAGATCGATAACTTCCACCGGGTGCTCACCCTTCTTCTTTGCGCTTGAAAACGATTTCCATGCCAAATGTTTTTCTGCATGATCGACGAGCGCCATTGCAACAAATGGATAGGCGAATTCTTTTCGCAGGGTGTGCACGATTTCATGCACCATTTCTTTTGTTTCCAGGGCGCGAGCCGTTACATCGCTCATGGTGTGCAACAGTGACAACGTTTTATTTCGCACCGCAAGTTCTGCGTTGCGAATATATAATTCACGATTCACGTCGTTCGTTGAAATCGAATCCTTAGCAACCATACAACAAGGCAAGAACGCTCAATTATTTCAAAATCTCTGGAACATCAGTTGCCGGAACTTTTCCGATCATCGATCGGACCGCGTCGCGACATACTTCGCGGGAAGCAGGACCAAAAAGTCCTTCGTATTTTTTGACGAGGCTTGTGAGCACCACGGATCCAGACTTGATCATCGTAATATGATCCTTTGATTTCACGGTCATGCCGGAAACATGTCGGGCAACGTTCCATGCTAACGGTCCGATGATTGCTTCTTGTTCGTGAATAATTTTGACGGCGAGGTCGCTCGCGGTAAGAGTTGCCATATTAGGATTCGTCAATGGAAACATTGGGATTCAAGCCAACCACGCCCATAGCAAGCGCAGTCATGGCGCACATGAATAGGCCGTCAACCCACGATGCAACGTAAAATGTTCCGTTTAATGTGGTCCAGGAAAATGCGAAGTCCGCAAAATAGTTGAGGACGAATCCACCCAAAAGAATAAGAATGGACGTTTTAAATCTTCCACCGAAGTATTTGAGCGAAAGGCCGAAAATTACCAACGCAAACGAAAGAATCACCACGTCGCCGATTGGGTATGCAAGGTCGAAGAATGTTTTAAGCGCACCACCGTCGGCAACTACCAGCTCCCCACCTCGAGCAACCACCACGAGCAAATAGTATGACGCTGCGATAACGGCGACTGGGATTGTTAACAACGCAAGTTTTCCCCCGCGGTGACGAAGGGAGAATCGCGCACCCGTTGCTCGGGAAAGTTCAATAGCTCCCCACGTCCATAATGGCCAGCTGACAATATAGGCAACATCCGCCCACGAAGGATACGGAATATCGATCGCGCCGAAGAAATTATAATAGGCCCAAATAAGACTTCCTAACGACCAGGATAATAATCCCAGCGAAAGCAATCCGGTTGCTCGGCCCATCACGCTTCCGAATCCTCCCCATGCTTTTGCATTCATGAGTCCGAGCGCACCACCAACCAACGGAATACATCCGAACACGAGACCGAATGCGTAGTTTTGAAACGTATCTTCCCACTGGTTGAGATTAATCATGAGCCACCAGAAACACATTGCGGTAAACCACAATGCAATTTTTAGTACAGGACTGATGCCCTGGAGGGATCCTGACTCATTCTTACTCATATATGTTAAGTATACATCATGAACTTCTGTGTAGTGGTCCTCCTCGCGAATGCGGGGATCCAGAGCACTTCGTTGAATGATGGATCCCCGTCTTCGCGGGGATGACAAAAAATGAACATCATCGTCGAACGCGCTTCGGCTTCACAAACCAAATACCAGAAGCAATAATCGTATTCACGAGGAGCAGGTACGAAAGATATACGATACTCGCGCCGCTCCACACACTGACCGCCCCAAAATTTACTACACAGGCAACGACGGTCCAGCTCCACGCAAGGCGCGATTCTGATGTTGGGTCTTCCCACACTTTTTTTATTGTTGGAATACAACCAAATGCATCCGTAATGATACTTGCAATAAGCACAATGAACGGATCGCGGAACGCAATCCATAACGCAATTGTCCCGATGGCACCAATCGTACACACCGTGTCGAGCTTTTCCCATTTTCCATACCCGTATCGAATGGAAAGAATGGCAATGATAAGAATCGTTGCCGTATACGCTACTCCAACACCGGCAGAGACTATCTCTCCCGTTGCAATATAACTTGCTGTCATCATTGCTTGCACCACCGCCCAAATCCAAAATGTTGATCGGCTCGGGCGTGTTTTCTGGCCCGTCCTTGTATCCGCAACAAAAATAGAACGAATTTCGTACAGCTGCGAGAAAAGAATCATCGCTGTTGCCGCAATGCCAAATATCAGCGGAATGTTCATACCTTCACCGCTCTGCAGAACAACATCTTTTCATACCCAGAACCGTTCTCAAGTGCAGTCGTTGCCCGCCGTTCTTCCATGAACACCACACGGAAACCCACACGCAACAAATCGTGTTCAAGACTTGCCTGTGTTGTATACAAACATGCACACAGCGTTCCCCCGCAAATCCACGAGTTTGTTTCACACAATGTGGCAAGCGTGAACATGCCACCTTTTACCAGAACGCGGTTCGCCTCCTGAAGGACACAGTCGAATTCTTCCCTTGTTTCCACGTGATCGACGCCGAAACAGGACACCACACCCTCGAACGATCCGTCAGCATATGGCCACTGTACACAAATGTCATGAACCTGAGCCGTGGAAAATCGCCGAGCAGTTCCTGAAACGTGTGCTGCAGCATCGGCACCCGTCGCACCGTGCCATCGCGCAATCTCCGCATATTTTTCGTCCACCTTTCCTTGCACGGCCTCGTCGATGAGGCGCTGGAGATGGGTAATCGAGTCTTCACGGGCGTCGATCCCATGAAATTCCAGGACATTCGGGTGAAACATCGCCCAATACAGCGCGCTTGGCCCACAAGCCACATCAAGCAAACGCCCTGCGTGATCCGACTCAAACAAAAAGGTTCCAATTTCTTCGTTCTCCTGTGTAAGCGACCCGTAAAACTCGTCCATGTAGTGCTCAAGATAGTTCACCTCCTGTGCACTAAGACGTTCCTGTTCCGCTGAAGGTGATTCGTCCATATGTAAGGAGTATACCGTGTTGTCTGCTTCTCTACTCCTTGAGGCCTCCGCCGATACTACAGAATAATTTTTTCTGTTGTGAGTTCGATGTATTCTCCTTCATCGTTTTCAATTTCAACACTCACCTGAGCTTCTGCAGCAACTCCATCGCCATCTTCATCAACGCCAGGTGGGGGAAAAATTAGGGCTGCAATAGATGGCCGTGATCAAGACAGGCAAGAGCTTCTGGAGACTGATGAATTTCTTTGATGGCATTGTTTGCACGAGACACATCATCTCCATGGAGCAATTCATCAACAAGATCGTTAGGTGAAAATTCAAGAAAGCGTTTTAATTCACTACCGTTTGTGCAATGTTGAATTTCATCTAACCATAAACGCATAATTCTCAATTGTCTTTTTTTTGAATCAGCGACATTGTCTCCGATCGATTCAGAAGGGAGATATTTTAATAAAATACTCTCAAATTTCTTGACTACATCCTTGGTGGATGGAAAATATTCTGCCTGTTGAGATAGAGTTTCCTGGTAATTGGGCACCGACTGGACAAATGGTTTTCGAATAGCCATAATTGTAATACAATTCTATTATATTTTTTAATGATACATGATTCGGGAATACACGTCCACTGTGCAGCTTGAGCGTCTACTATCTATTTTGCTGGCGGATTATTGTTCAACAGATCTATTATCATCGCTATCCCTACTCGGAAAATAATCTCTGTATCCACAACAAAATATCGTCCAATGTGGACGATATTTTATGGTGCGCGCACGTGGACTCGAACCACGGACCTTCACAATGTCAATGTGACGCTCTAACCAACTGAGCTATGCGCGCCCGGGAGGATCGCTCCAGTTTGTCGATTTTCGGCTTACCGCGTCGCACATTCGCGCAACGTACCATGATGTACGTCTTGCGAACTGTGTTCCTTGCGCACCGAAACTCGCCTAAACTGGAACAATCCTCATAGTCTCATTTTGTCTACCTTCACCGTACTCGTCAGAAATTTCCTCAACATGCATCAGAGCATGCCTCATCAATTTCTTCCTCCTTCATCGAAACTGGCCTAAAATTACGCAGCCCTACAGGCACAGGTCGACGGAAATGATACGATTCGATACCGACACTGTCAATGAATTATCGTGCCTTGTCTACCCGCGAAAACAGCATCGCTACCATTCCTGAAGTAAGGAGAAGGGCGAAAAACATTCCACCAGCCACGAGTACGGCGGAGATGTTACAAGTGAGTAAGTCGCCGAATGCGCGAAATGCCTCAAGGCTTCTGGGCGGACATTGCGCGCCACGATTATTCCCTGCAAGGAGCACGCCAATAACCGCGGCGCCATATGCTGCAGCAATACTTCCGCCGGTAAACAAACAACTAAATCGCGCCTTGCGTAAATGCATCGCATTCGTGGCAGCAAGAATGGAGAAGAATACTCCTCCCCCAATCCAATACACAATAAACCAAAGGGTGAAGAGCATCCATGTCATGCTTTGAGGAGTTGCGAGCATAATTTATTGCAACGAATTCATTGCGCTGAGCGCAAAAAACAGCACTGCCCCAGAACCGAATGTTGCCAAGAAAAAAATGTACGACAGCCCAATGAACTCATGATTATGATGCTGTTTTCCCATCATCCAAAACACGATGGTGAGAAAAAGAAGGAACGGAGGGATGAAATACATACGATTATGGTGGGTCTGTCTGGACTCGAACCAGAGACCGGCGAGGTATAAGCTCGCTGCTCTAACCAACTGAGCTACAGACCCTTGGAAACTTTGTCCAAGTTCGTCATCAACCGATGAGAATTCTACGCCAGATCCGTAGTTCCCTCAAGCATACTCGCTTTCAAAAAAGACGGATCCGTGCCATACTCCGGCCATGAAAACCATTGAAATATTGGGCGTTGACGAGAAGCGACTCGATGTTGCCTTGGCGGAAGCCATGGGAATAAGTCGCTCAAAGGCCGCAAAGATCATCAGCGATGACCGGGTTTTGGTGGACGGAGCCGTCGCGAATGCGCATGAGCCAGTGTCGTCGACGTCAAAAGTCGACCTTATCGATGAACCGGAAAAGATCCCTCAGGCCGTTTCCACGGTTCGTCTTGAGGTCATTTATGAAGATGCCGACGTTCTTGTTGTGAACAAACCAGCTGGAATTCTCGTGCATCCAACAGCAACAAGCACGGAAGCAACGCTTGTGGATCTGCTGCGCAATCAGATTCCGAACCTTGATACGATCGGCGATGACAAAACTCGATCCGGCATTGTGCATCGGCTCGATAAAGCGGCTTCCGGCGTGGTGATTGTGGCAAAAACGAACGCAGCGTTTCTTCACCTTAAACAGCAATTCGCTCGTCGTCTCACGGAAAAACACTATACCGCACTCGTGATGGGTAATGTTACCGACGATTCCGGCACCATCACCTTCCCTATTGCACGGTCCAACACCAATGCCCGAATGGCGGCACGACCAAATTCCCAAGAAGGAAAAGAAGCGATTACGCATTACGATGTGGTGCATCGCTACGCCAGCGCTACATTGCTCGATGTACGTATTGAAACTGGCCGAACGCACCAAATTCGTGCGCATTTCTTTGCCCTTGGTCACCCTGTTGCTGGGGACGAATTGTACAAAATTCGCGGAATTAAGGTTCTTCCGCTTGGCCGGTTGTTTCTTCATGCTCGATCGTTAGGAATTGAGCTTCCGAGTGGCGAACAGAAGACGTTTGAGTCGCCATTGCCACCGGAACTTGAGCTTGCGCTTACCAAGCTTGCAGAACCGCATTTGCAACGAACGAATCGATAATTGATTTTGCCCGTATGATCATCGCATTGTCTGGGGCGCCGGGTGCTGGGAAATCGACCGTCAAAAATCTGCTTGCAGAAAAGTTGGGGCTGAAGTGCTATTCCATGGGTGATTTGCGGGGAAAGATGGCGCTCGATAAGGGCATTACCATCGACGAGCTGAATGCGCTTGGCATGGACGATGTAGCGTCCGACCGTGAGGTGGACGAATTTCAAACGAAACTTGGACAAACGGAAGACAATTTTATCGTCGACGGCTGGCTTTCGTGGCATTTCATCCCCAATGCCTTCAAAATTCAGCTCACGGTAGATGCTGCGGTTGCCGCCGAGCGTATTTTCCATGCTCGCTCCCTAGAAACCGGCCGGGACGATGAACCTGTGTACACTTCTGCCCAAGAAACCCAGCGGGTCCTTGCTGAACGTGTGGCGCAAAATGAGGCACGGTATCAAAAATGGTATGGAATTTCCCTGCAAAACAGCGGAAATTTCGACTTTTCGCTGGATACAACCCATAGAACTGCCGCCGAAGTTGTGAACGAAATCATCAACGCTCTCCCCCAAAAATCTTGACCCTCAACCGCTTTTCCGCTACACTTCGCCCATCTTTTGAACCCTACGATCTATGACCGACACGACTGAAACAACCGCAACAACCGACGCTCCTGTAGCCGTCATTGCCCCAACTGTGGTGGAAACGGGTATGGTGATTCGCATTCACGAGAAAATCCAGGACGTGAACGCCAAAGGCGAACCACGCGAACGTATTCAGATTTTTGAAGGTTTGGTTACCTCTACCCGCGGTGCTGGTGCATCAAAGTCCTTCGTGGTCCGCAAGGAAAGCAACGGATTCGGTGTAGAAAAGATTTTCCCAACATCTTCCCCGGTTATCGTAAAGATCGACGTCGTAAAGCGCTACAAGGTTCGTAAGCGCAAGCTGAACTTCATGAAAGACTTCGGTCGCAAACTCCGCGAACTCGTCGTCAAGAAAGCATAAGTCACATCATCAAAACTCCGGCTCAGATGAGCCGGAGTTTTGTATTCTATCGGATGACAATTCTGATATTAGAATGTGCGGCAATAAAAACCATCAGTTGCTATTGTTGTTCCGGCCCAGAAGTTTACCGATAGAGAGAGAAAATCCGGTTCTCTTGAACCTACACCGAATGCACAGCTTGTTTTTCCTACGTGTTTTGCAATTTCACACATGTCCTCTGTACAAATCCGCTTAAAAAACTCTGCATTAAAAGATTTTACAGATGTAAGAATATTCGCGCCTCCTAATGTATAAGGCGATCCTACCTGCGGCAGTCTAGTACTGGAACCGGGCAGAGGTGGACCAGTGAATGCCCCAAGAAGCCCTTCATAAACCTGACACCCTTTCCGCTCCTTAGAAGCTTCATCGATAACGTCTGATTTTGTCTTCAAATCCGCACAATTAATTCCCTCTTTTGATGGCACGGACTGACCCGCCGTTACACATGATAAACCGTAGCTATTTTCACAATAGATCTGTGTATTCGCCCCCTTCGAAAGCTGTTCCAGCGCAGAACACGCGGAATCTGATGGCTCTGGGTAATCTGCACATGATTTACAGACATTTACATTCCCCTCGCGCACACAGGACTTCCCAGCATCCGCACCAAGACACTTCATGTAGTCACATTCATCACCGTCTTTCCAAGAACCCAGCACGCCCTCTTCCAAGTTATCAGAATTTTCAATCTTTCCCTTTCCGCCACAGGATTCTGGCGTTGTTGTTGTAGTAATTTTATATTTATAATCAGCCAAACGCTCGCAAGAAGATGCCGCATCGAGCATGGTTATCTCTTTAATCATTGGAATCTTCAGTGCGTTCATCGATGTAAGGCGTGGGTCGATGAGATTGAGAATTACGAAGACGCTGAGCAACAAAACCAGACCGGTGATTGCGTTGGTAATCCGTTCTTTTCCCTTCGCGATGTACTTTTCTTTTCCACGAGAAAGCACGTATTGCAAGCCTCCAAGCATCATCATCACCACCGCCACCAACGACGCTGCAGGAAGTGCCCAGGCGTACAGAATATTGATGTATGTTGGAAGATTTCCTACTTCTGTGGTTCCTGCAACCGGAATATTTAATGTATACGATGCGTCGTCGGCATAACAATATCGTGTCTCGTCGCCGCTTGTTTTGTTCGCCATGCATTCGTACGGCATTTTCCCCTTTGGACTTTGCTCATCCTGCCAGGATGCACCAATTGGAGTAACTCCGTTCATTCCACTCCAGGCATCACAGTCCGTCTTTGTCCAACATTTTGGATTCCTGTTTGGGTATTGTTGGGAATCGAGGTAACACCCTACATATTTCATCCCTTCGTCTTTACACGTTTTTTGACATGCGGTGTTTAGCATCTTTTCCTTGTCCACAGCGCCAGTTCCGTCGGCGCCACAAAAACATTCACAGGTTTTTGTGGCTGTGGTCGCAAACGCAGTGTTCGGGAGGAACACGGTTATCGCAAGCAAGGCGAGGGCAAAAAGTTTACGTTTGACGCATGGCATCGAGAATTTGGGTAAAGATGGTGAACGGAATTGATCCATCTACCTTCTGACCATTAAAGAAGAACGTTGGCGTGCCGGTTACCCCAGCAACTGCGCCGTCGGAGATATCGGACTCCACGTCGTTCTCGTAGTAGCCCGAATCCACACACCGAATGAATTGTTCTGTATCAAGTCCGATGTTCGCAGCAACTCCTGTGAGCATTTCCATGCCCAACGGCGTTTTGCTTGCGAACACAGCGTCATGATACTCCCAAAACTTTCCCTGTTCTGCGGCACATCCGCCAGCTTGCGCTGCAATGGTGGCTCCTGGATGCAATTCTTCTATGGGAAAGTTGCGAAACACCACCTGAACATCGTTTGCATATTGCTTTGCGATTGCTCGCACGATTGGTGCAGATTCTTGAGAGTACGGACATCCAAAGTCTCCAAATTCTACCACGGTTATTTTTGCATCTTTTTGTCCCAACGACGGATCGCTCGTGCCAAACAAGGATTCGCTATCTCCATTTGCTGCTGCCTTCACCGCAAAGGCGCTCACTGCTCGCGTAAAGCTTGTGGTGGTATACGCCAATGCGGGATTGATTGCTCCACTGCGAATACCCCGATAAAAACCGAATACTCGCCATGAGAATCCAAGAACTAAAAGCAGAACGCCAACAAAGGCAAAAAGACCCAACACCCGCGACATCGACCACCGGCGCTTCTCTGGTGGCGGCACCGCTGTGGGCAACATGTTGATTTCTTCCATTCCCTCCATATCTGGTGGAATCATAGCACATTTTTCCACCGGAATCTTTACCGAAACACCCACATTTGGTATGCTTTCCGTACTATGATTCTCGATATTATCCAGGTTGTTCTCGCAGTGTTGCTCACGACGGCAATCCTTCTTCAGGCTCGTGGCACCAACGTTGGCCTCGCATTTGGTGGCGATGGAAGTTTTTATCGTACCCGTCGCGGCATTGAAAAGAAGCTTCATATTTTCACCGTTGTTCTTGCGGTGCTCTTCTTTGCAACTGCACTCGTGAACAGCCTCTTCTCGTTCTAATAGCTCGAGACCATATTTCTTTTTCCATTTCCGTTATTCGTGACTGGTGCACCCGCGGGATCGCCTCGATCCGCTCGTTTGTGGAAAAGAAGCGGCGTCCTTCCGCAAACACGCTTGCTCTGCGCCAAGTAGTACACCTTCGTGGGAACCGCTTCCCTACGTGGCACCAATGGAAGGAGCTCCCCCGTTTTTTGAATATCAAAGAGCGACGGATCGCTAGTATTGCCCTGGCGATATGTATCTTCTCTAGTGCGACGATTGCCGCACGAACCGTGTTTTCTCACCAAACCCTTACTCCGGCTGTTGGCGGCTCGTATATCGAGGGGGCTATTGGTACACCGCAATATCTCAATCCTTTGTACGCTACTGGGAGCGACGTGAATGCAGATCTTACTCGACTCATGTTTTCTGGTTTGATGCGATACGACGGTGTCTCCGGACTTGTTCCCGATCTTGCAAACACCGTTACTATTTCCGAGGATCAAAAAGTGTATACATTCACACTTCGTGACAACGCTGAATGGCACGATGGTGAGCCTGTAACCAGTGCCGACATTCTTTTTACGGTGGATGCTATTCAAAATCCGGAATATCATAGCCCTCTTGCCGCAAGCTTTAGTGGAGTAACCGTGGATGCTCCGGACGTTCATACGGTGATATTCACCCTTGATGAACCATTCACACCATTCCTTGCGGTGCTTACCGTCGGCATTCTTCCGGCGCACCTTTGGGTAGACGTGGCGCCCCAAAATGCCACACTCGCACAACTGAATATCAAACCTGTTGGTAGTGGACCCTTCATGTTTTCGAAACTCGTCAAAGATAGTAAAGGTTCGCTCCGAAGCTACACCGTTGCGCGGAATCCCAATTTCTATCGTGGCACTGTGTATTTAAACGATATCACCATGAAATTTTATGGCGATTTATTGGAGCTTACCGATGCTGTTCGGAATAAAAATGTAGAAGGCGCTTCCGTACTTACCGCACAAGATGCACAAGGCCTTGCGCGCGACGGTGTGATTGCACTTGGCACGCCTCAGCTTTCTCAATTCACTGCTGCATTCTTTCAGCAATCTTCCCCTATTCTTGCCGACGATACTGTTCGACAAGCCCTTGCGCTTGCGACGGATCGTTCTGCAATCGCCGCAGTATCAACCGGAAATTCTGCAATACCAATTGTGTCACCACTGCTTTCTGGAATGCCCGGCTTTGATGCGACCATTCTCGTACCCGCCGCGGATACTGCAGCTGCCGCATCGCTCCTTGAAACCAGTGGCTGGACACTGGCTCCGGGAGCCACGGTGCGCACAAAATCTGGAGCGGAGCTTGCATTTTCCATTACCACGCTCGACTCCACCGAGCTTCTTGCTGCAGCAAATGAACTGCGAAAGGAATGGACCACCATTGGTGCCCGCGTCAGTGTTATTCCTGTTGATCAAGGAACGTTGCAAAATGATATCATCAAGGATCATTCCTATGATGTGCTTCTTGCTGGAGAGCGCTATGGTGCGTATCCGGATCTGTATCCATTCTGGCATTCGTCACAAACCACGTATCCCGGGCTCAATCTTTGTGGATTCGTGAATCGCAAGGTAGACACTGCTATCGAAATTGCTCGAACCAGTGCGGATCCACAAAAAGCGATTGATGCTGGAGCATTGCTCGTTGACGCCTTCAATGAAGAGCAGCCTGCAATTATGCTCTACCAGCCAAAATATTTGTACGCACTCAGTCCAAAGCTTCAGGGAACAGCCGTTACGAACGTCACCACCCCTTCCGATCGTTTTGCGAATGTAGAGAACTGGTATCGCAAGACAAAACGTACGTTTTAGGCTACG
>CALRAI010000010.1 GCA_943350635.1 Candidatus Uhrbacteria bacterium | reverse complement strand
TGTGAGCCGTTATTTTATTCTGGAGTCGATGGAACGAATGTTGGTACCGGAGCCCAAACGAATACTGCGAACGTTTTTTTGACTCTTCTGCAGATGGCACTGACGGTATTCGCACGACGGGTATAGCTTGGGATGAATCTGGCGGTGCGGAAAAAGTAGTGAACGCCGGTACTTTGTTTGCCGGAGGCGAACCATTTTATGTGTATATTGATGCAAATGCGGACACTCTTTATTCATATGGTGAAGACATTGTTACTGTTGCTGTTGCTGGTACAACTGCTGTTACCGCGACTGGTCAAACGCTGCGATTATTTGATGCTCAAGAGCGCATCATGATGAGTCCAGGAACTCCGGTGAGTGGTTTTAATGCTACGAGCGGTTCCATTGTTCTTTCGACCGATCTTCATCTTACTGCTGGAGCCTTAGATGGAACTGGTACGGATCGCGTACTTTCTGGGGGTAGTGTGCTTGAGGCTGTGCCGGCGGCGACGAAATATTTTGATCACGATACAAGTGGCTCTTATGCAAACGGTGACGACGTTATTCTTGATGTTGATGCTTCTGGATATTATAATGCCGACGATATTCTTTCGTTACAAGTCGCCGCCGCATCGGCAAGTGATGTTATTGATAATAGCTACCTTTCCGCTGTAAAGATTTACGAACGTGTTGGTAATTCGTGCGTGGGTACTGGAACAGACACGCTTTTGGGAACCGATGCTTCATCTCCCTTTCTTGCGCAAGCAATTACGCTGACGAAGGCAGCGTATGCGGCGTCGGATAGTGTTGCGAGTCGAACGTTATGTGTGTATGCCGATATTGTGAACAACAGTGTTCATGGAAAAATTTGGCAGCTTGTTATTCCAATTAATGGCGCAACATTTGCAACGGGAACTTCGCCAACAAGCGATTTTACGGTAACGTCGAATCCTGTTCAGTTTACTGTTCTCCTTCCTGCAACTATGACATCGAGTAATGCGATCGTTGGAGCAACTGCTACGTACACATTTACTTATACCCTTACAGAAGATCCGATCGCGAATAGTAAAGGCTTGTTTGATGTGACATTCCCAGCATCATTCAATATCGCGACTACGGGGGTTACCTGTAAGGCAGATGGTGTTCTTGTTGCTATGACTGCGAGCATTTCGGGACAGTCGTTTCGTGGGGTGAACGCTTCTGGATCTACGGTGACGACTGGTTCTGTTATTGTGTGTACCATGTCCGGAGTACGAAATGCTACAACTGCCGGAACATCGGGAATGTTTACGATTGGTGCAGACGCCAGTTCTGCGACGCGAATGTATTATGTTGATACGGATAACACCGTTACTTTACATACGTCCAGTAGTGATACGGTTAGTGTTCCTATCGCGAACACGATTACTCTTTCTGCGCCAAATGGTGGTGAGTCGTTGGTGGCCGGTTCTCTATCATCTGTAGCATGGGCATCTACTGGAACGGGAATTTCGTATGTGAATCTTTATTACTCGGTGGATAGTGGCTCAACATGGACATCTATTGCAACGAATGAACAGAATGACGGTATGTATTCCTGGGCGGTTCCGAGCATTGCTTCGTCTACAGTCATGATTAAGGTCGAAGGTACGGATCTTGTCACTGTTTCGGATGATGATTCAAGCGATGCGGTGTTGAGTATTGTTTCTTCATCAAGCTCTACCTCTTCGAGTGGTTCCTCAGATAGCGTAACAACGACCGTCCCTGTTACTACAGTTTCTCCTACCGATACTGGAGCCATCGATAGTGTTGTTGTTGAAGAGGTTGTTGTTGAGCCGGAGGTTACGATTGTTACAACATCAACGCTCACTGGTGGTATCTTTATTAAGCTCGTAGACTCCCCGACAATTTACGCAGTTGATCATGCTTTGGTTCGTCATGCATTTTTTGACGCACAAACGTTCTTTACCTATCAAACGAATTTTGATGGTGTGCTTACGGTGGACGAAGATACATTTAATCTCTCTACGCTCGGGGATCCTATGCCAGTGAATCCTGGAACCATTCTGGTGAAGTTTGATGGAAGCTCTTCCGTGTATACCGTACAACGAGATGCCGATGGTGCTGTGGAACTTGGACCGATTTCCGATGAAGCGACGTTAGTTGACGCGATGGGGGATTATTGGATTGATAATATGATTACGCTCGAGACTGATGCTTTTGCGTATTACTCCGTTGCTTCCGAAAATCATACATCAACTTCACTTGCAGATTGGGCGGCGTCTGGGTACCTCACGAATTCATGGCACCTTATGTATCCCGATCCGGTGAATGATCCCGACGGCGATGGTGCTGCAACATGGTTGGAAGTTGCGTGGGGTACATCACCATACGATGCGGACACGGATAATGATGGATATAGCGACTGGATTGAAGTGGAAACAGGGCATAGTCCGTTGCTTGATGGTGGTCGATAAGCACTGCAGATGTTCATGATACAATGCGTACATCTATGGCGTTGTTTCGTCGCACCTCTGAGTTAAAAGCTTTGGAAAAATGTCGTTTCCCGTTGAACGACCACGAACGTGCTTTGTGTGAACAGCACGGCACTGTTCCACATGCGTCGGAAATTACCTGGCGTGTGTTTCGTATCATGGCGGAATTGGTAGAAGGATTCCAAATGCTTACCAAAACATCGCATGAAATTTCTGTGTTTGGTTCTGCACGTTTTGCGCCCTCTACGCATTGGTATCAGGAATCCGAGAAGCTTGGGAGATTGCTTGGCGAAGGAGGATTTACGGTGGTGACGGGTGGAGGTCCTGGAGTCATGGAAGCGGCGAATAAAGGGGCGTATCAAGTTGGTGCGCCTTCGATTGGTTTTAACATCGAGCTTCCTCAAGAGCAGCGATTGAACCCGTATATTACGCTCACTCATAGTTTTCATTATTTTTTCACACGAAAAGTTATGCTTGCTGCTGCAGCGCAAGCCTACATTTTCTTTCCGGGTGGTTTTGGTACGCTCGACGAACTTTTTGAAATTCTCACGCTTGTTCAAACGGGAAAGTCGTCAAAATTTCCGATTGTGCTTATTGGAAAGGATCATTGGACGCCGCTCGTTTCTTGGCTAGAATCCAGTGTTTACGGCACACAAGACGCGATTGATGCTGGAGATTTGAAGCTCTTTACGGTGGTGGATTCTGCGCAAGAAGCGTACGATATTGTGGCAGGCTCACCGGAGCGTCATCTTTTTTGAAGCGTATGTACGAACGATTCGTAAAACTTGCGGCTGGAATGAAGCATCACGAAAGTGTTGTTGCTGCGGTAAATGGGGAAGAAACTATCGAAGTGAGCGTTCCAGGATCCACTGCGGCGTCCATCTACGAAAAAGTTCGAAACACGTTGGATTATCAAGAAGAACATTTGCTTCGTCGGAATGCGATTGAACGCATTCTTCGTCGGTATCGTGGTGGTGGAGAATCGCCAGAGCGTATGGCGAGTGAGCTTTTGAAGGAACTGGTCTGGGCAAAATATTTACCAAACAAAATGGTACCGTTGTCGCTTGGCAAAACGTTGGCGATTATTTTGGGGAAATACGAACCCTTGTTTGCGGCGGTGTATACGCTCAAGGCGAATCGTGAGCGTCTGCAGAACTGGTTGCTCGATGTTGTTGCAACAGAGGTTGAATATACGCTTGCTCCACCAATGCTCGACGAATCCTTGGCGAGCTTTATGTACGAGGAAATGCGGACGCGCATTGATTGGGATCCAAGGTTTGGACTCAGCGATGAGACGAAGGATTTGCGATTGTATATTGCGATTCATCGAACGTTATTAAAAAGTAATGCCGCAACTCTGCGATTTCGTTTGTTGACGCTGTATTATCCTACGTGGGCCGGCGTACAAGCGTCTCCAGCGTTGAGCGATGAGCTTGCGGCGAATATTGTTCGTGTTATTGATACTGTAGAAACTGAGATTTTCCATCCATTAACGGATCGGCTTTCTCGTGTGCTTCGCCGTAAGGCAGGAATTTTCCGTGTGTTACGAGACGTATTTACGCACACCAAAGATTCGACAGTGTTGCTGAACGATCCTCACGCGCTCGATGAAGCGGTAAAGGAAGCGCTTCACCATCGCACATCCGATTTTAAGGTGCGATTGCGGAGAACTGTTGTGCGTACGGTGCTTTTCTTGTTTATTACAAAAATGTTGTTGGCGCTTGTTTTGGAAGTGCCATACGACTTACTCGTGGTGAAAGATGCGTCGTGGTATCCGCTGCTCGTCAATATCACATTCCATCCACTATTCTTGGCGATTATTGGTTTGTCGGTGAGTATTCCTGAAAAGAAGAACGTTGAAGATTATCATGCCGCTGTTCGTGCACTTGCGGTGGGGGCACAGCATCAGCTTTTGACGATTCGCGTGAAACAAGAGGCACGTGGTGCGTGGTTTAATGTGTTTGTTGGGTTGTATGGGTTGCTGTTTATGGTGGTGTTTGGGTTTATTGGGTCGATGTTGCATAGCTTTGGATTCCATGCACTTTCCATTGGATTATTTTTGTTCTTCCTTTCATTGGTGACGTTCTTTGGTATTCGTATTCGATCGTCTACAAAGGATATTGTCGCTTCAGATGCGAGAAATGGATTCTTGGGAACAGCGTTTGATATTCTTTTGTTACCGATTGTTCGTGCTGGCGCATGGCTTTCCATTCGTGTGGCAAAAATTAATGTGTTCATTTATTTTTTCGACTTTATTTTGGAGGCGCCTCTAAAGGTTGCTATTGAATTTGTGGAAAGTTGGCTTGCGTTTGTTCGGGAGAAAAAGGAGGAAATTTAATATGAACCATCAACGGAGGCATCGCGTGTGGGGGCTGCGCGAAACTGTCGGTATTGCGGCAGCGATTTGTGTTGGTCTTGTTGCGTTAGCTTTTTTGTGGATGCTTATTATTGCACGACCCGGTGCGCAGAATCTAGGCATTACCTTTTCTTCCCGATATGCTGAAGATCTTGGATTGAATGCTGAGGATGTGTTGACGGAACTTATTACGGATGTTGGTGTTCGCGATATTCGATTGCCGGTGTATTGGAGTGAGATTGAACGAATGCCTGGAGTTTGGAATTTTGAAAAACTGGATCGATTCATGGCGATAGCCGAGCAATACGATGCTCGTATTACGTTGGCTATTGGTATGAAGGTTCCGCGTTGGCCGGAATGTTTTGCGCCAGAATATTTGAATGCCGCATCGGATTCTGTACTTGATGCTGCGGTGTATCGATATGTTCAAGCATTAACGGATCATGCGAGGCATTATCCTGCGCTTGTGCGATGGCAGGTGGAAAATGAGCCACTTTTTCCGTATGGTAACTGTCCGTCGCCTTCGTTGAATCGTTTGCGGAACGAAGTTGAGCTGGTGAGATTACTCGATACGCAGCATCCAGTAATGCTCACAGTGAGCGGCGAACAAGAGCCTTGGCTCGATCTTGCTCCATTAGCAGATACGATTGGCGTGAGTATGTATCGATTTGCGTACAATGATACGCTTGGTCCGGTGACGTTTCCGCACAAACCAATGTATTACCGCATGCACGCGATGTACGCAAAGCTTTTTGTAACGGATGTGATGATTTCTGAACTGCAAATGGAACCGTGGTTTACGGGGAGTCCGCAGGTTGATGGCTCGATTGCAATTCCGTTTTCTGAAACAGATTTTACGGAACATCTCAATTTTGCAAAACAGACAGGAATACGCGAAGTGTTGCTTTGGGGTGCGGAATGGTGGTATTACCAGAAGATGCACGGAGACGATTCCTTGTGGAATGCGGCCCGTCGTGCTTTTTCTGAATCAGAATAAATTATGCTTACATCTGTACAGGAAAAACTTCTCCAACAGCTCACTACCAAGCGCGGCCGTCGAGAAGCAGAGATGTTTGTGATTGAGGGTGAGAAGTTTGTGCGCGATGCTGGTGGATTGGTGGAGTTCACGTTTACAGCCAACGACACACCTCGATTCGCGGAATATGTTTCTACGGAAACGCCGCAGGCTATTGCTGCGGTCGCGAGAATCCCGAAGATGACGCTCAAACGATTTGCAGAATCTGCAACTATTGTTGTGCTTGATGGTGTACAGGATCCTGGAAATGTGGGAACCATTTTGCGTGCGGCACTCGGATTTGGCGCGAGCGTATTACTTGTGGAATCGGCTGAAGTGACGAATCCCAAGGTGGTGCGAGCATCGGCGAGTGCGATTTTGCGTACGCCGTGGATGACGGTTTCTCGCGAAGATGCTGGAGCGATGATCTCTTCTTTCCATCGGCCAGTGTATCGATTGGAACTTCGTGACGGTGCACTGCTTCCTGAAAATATTCGACCGGAGCCATGTGTGTTGATTGCGGGAAGTGAAGGTGGTGGCATCACGCTTCCAGTTGCTGGTACGTCAATTTTTATTCCCCATCACGCCTCACTCGAATCCCTCAACGTTGGCGTCGCCACGTCTATTATTTTGTATGAACGAAGCCGGAAACTCCTCGTTTAACGTTCAATCAATGCATGGCGATGCACGTCGGGGAACGCTTTCCACGATGCACGGTGAGGTGCAGACGCCGGTGTTTATGCCTATTGCCACGGTGGGTGCGCTGAAGACGCTGTTGCCCAGTGAGGTGGCGAATCTTGGTGCGTCGATTATTTTGGGAAACACGTATCATCTTTTGTTGCGACCGGGTGAGGAAGCGTTGCGGAGAACTGGTGGAGTGCGACCGTTTATGGGTTGGGAAGGGCCGATGCTGACGGATAGCGGGGGATACCAAGTATTTAGTTTGTCGAAGTTGAATAAGACTGATGACGATGGCGTGACGTTTCAATCACATATTGATGGAAGTACACATCGGCTTACCGCGGAACGATCGATGGAAATACAGGACGCAATTGGTTCATCGATTCGCATGCAGTTCGACGATGTTGCGGCGGGGAACTCCACGCGAGAACGATATGAGGAGGCGATGGAGCGATCTTTACGTTGGGCTGCGCGATCAAAGAAGCGGTTTGATGAGATTGTTGGAGAGTCGACTGATGCTGAACGGCCACAGCTGTTTGGCATTGTGCAAGGCGGTACACATGAGGATCTTCGTGCACGATCGTTGCAAGGACTAATAGATATTGGTTTTGACGGATACGCGATTGGTGGGCTTTCGGTGGGGGAGTCGCGAGAAGATACGTTTCGTATTGTGCGATCGTTAGCACAACAGATGCCAAAGGATCGTCCACGATATTTTATGGGTGGCGGCATGCCGGAGGAGATTGTTGCGTATGTTTCGTTTGGTGTTGATATGTTCGACTGTGTGTTACCCACGCGGAATGCTCGACACGGATCGTTGTTTGTGTGGAAGGGAAATCCAAAAAACGCAGTTCGTGAAGCATTTCGTCGAGCACAGGCAGGAGAATCTGATGTTCGGATCGCGGATGCGCTGTACGAAAAGATCCAAATCACCAACGAACGATTTACCGCAGACGACGGGTGTATTGATAGCGAGAGCTCTGCGGAAACCTCACGTCAGTTTTCTCGAGCGTATCTTCGTCACCTGTTTCAGACCGGTGAAACGCTTGGTTTGCGGCTGGCAACACTCCAGAATTTGAGTTTTTACCTGCAAATGATGCAGGAATTGCGGGAATGCACAGCGAATCCCTTGTGAAAACTCTCGTTTTTGCCTAGAATACCGGCACTATGAATCGTACTGCTATCGGTGCTTTTTTCCTTGTTCTCTTTGCGGTTGGTGCGGGAATTCTCTCGTTTCCAAAGGAATGGAACAGCGCAATGGTTGCAATGAAGGATAAGACGGGCTTCCACTTGCCATACGTACCGGAAAACGATTTTACGCTTGGACTCGACCTGAAGGGTGGTGCGCACTTGGTGTATGAGGCGGACATGACGTCGATCGATGACGCTGAACGTACTGCAGCACTCGAAGGCGTTCGTGATGTGATAGAGCGACGTGTGAACGCGTTTGGTGTTGCTGAACCAATTGTACAAACGAATATTGCCGATGGGCATTATCGTGTATTGGTGGATTTGCCAGGAGTTACTGATGTGAAGGACGCTATTGCACAGATTGGTGAAACGCCGGTTTTGGCATTTCGAACACCAATTACTGACGTGAGCACAACACCAACGCCAGAACAGCAACAGCAAATTACTGACGCACAAACTCAAGAACGTGCAGACGCGCTTGTGGTGATGAATAAAGCACTTGCTGGAGAAGATTTTTCTGCACTTGTAAAGGAATATTCTATTGATGCCGCCACGAAAGATTCTGAAGGATACATTGGATTTGTTGCGGCGGATGATAAGGAATACGACGGACTTATCACTCAACTTGAAAAGAATCGTACACGATTTGGTATCGTCAATGGATTATACGAGGGCACGAGCCGGATGCACGTGGTGAAATATATCAGTAAGAAAACGGAATCTGAGCCACGGATTTCTCACATCTTGATTTGTTACGCCGGCGCGACAAGCTGTACTCAGTCTCGTACAAAGGAGGAGGCATTAGCGTTTATCAATCAATTAATGGCTGAAGCGACAACAAAGAACTTTGCGGATCTTGCAAAAACAAATTCCGACGACGGTGGAAGCAAGGATGCCGGTGGAGATTTGGGATATGTTGCTCGCGGTATGATGGTGCAGGCGTTTGAGGATGCAGCGTATAGCAATCGTGATACAAAGATTTCAGAAGTTATTGAAACAGAATTCGGATATCATATTCTCTATCGTGTTGGTTCCCGTCCATCACGAACGTATGAAATTGCGCATATCGAAATGCCATGGACGACGGCGTCTGATGTGTTAGTTGTGGATCCTTGGAAGAATACGGAGCTTTCCGGAAAAGATGTAAAGAATGCAACGGTAGCGTTCGATCAGAACACTGGTGCTCCATATATATTGTTGCAATTCAATGAGGAGGGAACACGATTGTTTGGTGATCTTACCAAGGAGAACGTCGGAAAAGTTATCGGTATTTTCTTGGATGGTCAGCCTATTACTACTCCGGTAGTACAGGAGCCGATTTATGGTGGCGAAGCATCGATTACGGGAAACTTCACGATTTCTGAAGCAAAACTCTTGGTTCAGCGATTAAATGCTGGAGCATTGCCAGTACCGATCAGTGTGGTGAGTCAGCAAACCATTGGTCCGGCGTTGGGATCAGCTTCACTTGATTTAAGTGTGAAGGCGGGATTAGTTGGTTTCTTGCTTGTGGCGATTTTCATGGTTTTGTATTATCGGTTGCCTGGTGTGGTTGCTGTTGGTGCATTGGGTGTGTATGTCTTGATCAACCTTATGCTCTTTAAGGTTCTTGGAGTGACTATTACCCTTTCTGGAATTGCGGGATTCATTTTCTCGCTGGGTATTGCGGTAGATGCAAATGTGCTTATCTTTGAGCGATTAAAGGAGGAGCTTCGGAATGGCCGAGATGTTCCTACAGCGATGGAGGAAGCTTTCCGTCGTGCATGGCCATCGATTCGTGACGGAAATGCTACAACGCTCATTGCAACAATGATTTTGTACACAATGACTTCAGGTTCGATTCGGGGCTTTGCACTTACATTGTCAATCGGTGTGCTCGTATCCTTATTCTGTGCATTCGTCGTATCACGCTTTGTTCTTCGTCGTTTAGCTCGTGTGCCGATACTGCGAAAGAAAATCTTCTTTCTTGGCCTCTAAATTCTATGAAATCCTCATTGAACATCATCGGTCATTCGAAGCTTTGGTTAGGAGTTTCTGCTGCGATTGTTACCTTGGCTTTTGTATCGCTCTTTACGTATGGTCTGAATTTCGGTATCGATTTCACCGGTGGAAGTTTGTTGCAGATTCAAGCACCTGCAACAACAGTGGAAGCGCTGCGTGATGTTGTTACGAACTCAGGTTTTGAGCCTGTGGTTCAACAAGGTGAGGGTGATACGTACTTTGTTCGTCTTGCGCCAGTAACCGAGGCGGAGCATCAGACGATTCTTGCAGCAATACAGTCGGTATCATCTACTGCGACAGAAATTCGTTTCGACACGGTTGGTCCGGTGATTGGTGGAGAATTGAAGAGTGCATCGTTGAAAGCGACGGGACTTATGTTGGTACTGATTATGGTTTATGTGGCATGGGCGTTTCGGAAGGTAACTCGTCCGGTAGCTTCTTGGAAGTACGGTGTGGTTACGATGGTTGCGGCATTTCACGATGTGATTATTCCCTTGGGCGTCTTTGCGCTTCTTGGTCATACGTTGGGATACCAAGTGGACTTGGCGTTTGTTGCTGCAGCGTTAACGATTTTAGGGTATTCCATTAATGACACTATTGTGGTTCTTGATAGAACTCGCGAGAATCTTCTCCGTCGTCGTCACGGCGATATATCATTTGGAGATATTGTGAATACGAGTGTTATGGAAACGCTTGCTCGATCCTTGAACACCACGTTTGCAACGTTCCTTCCACTTATTGCTGTATTCGTGGTTGGTGGCGCTACTACACGTCCGTTTGTTCTTGCGCTTATTATTGGAATGCTTTCCGGAGCGTATTCTTCCATTTTCGTTGCAAGTCCATTGCTTGTGGAGTGGGAGAAGTATCGTGCTCGGAGAGCGTAAGTATTGAGAACATATAAAAAGAGCATTTCTTCGGAAATGCTCTTTTTGAAATGAGTCATCTGAGTTGTGCATGATTCTTTAGAGGGTGGTGGGCGGCGAATGGCCTTCTCGGGGCTGTCTATTTTGTGTTTTCGTGGTTGTCGCTTTGACTTGACAGTTGATGTTCAAAATCATTGGGGTTTTTTCATGCAAAGTGTAAAGTCAAAGCGACAGTCTCGAAAAGCCACTTTACTCTGCATCTTACCTGGCGAGGATCTCGACGCCTCCAAAGAATCATATTCTGATTCCTCTCTATCCATGTTTTGTCCGTGTTATACTTTGAAGGATTTTACCGCCTATGATTGGCATCGCCATCCAACTTCCAAATTCCATTGTTCACTATCTTCATGTGACGTCGTTCCCACTCATGATGTCCCAAGGATTGCTTTTGGTGGGCTGGGTGCCTATTTTGGGCGTGATTATTTGGGGTTTGACTCATATTTGGGTGGATCATAAACAGGGTCAATACAGTAAAACGTTAAAATGGCAGCTGTTAGAGGTGAGCGTTCCTCAGGACGCGATCAATACACCAAAGGGAATGGAGAATTTCTTCATGAATCTTTCCGGCGTAAAATCTGGTATTACGTGGCGCGAGGAGTGGTTGATAGGAAAAGAACAGGCATCGTTCAGTTTTGAAATTGTGAGTAACGAGGGGAAGATCCAGTTTCTTATCCGTACCATCGAGAAGTATCGAGACTTGGTTGAGGCCGCGTTATATGCACAGTATCCTGAGGCACAGATTACCGAGGTTCCTGATTATGTTGCGCAAATTCCAAAGGAATATCCAAATAGTGAATTTGATGTTTTTGGTGGCGAACTTGCGCTTGCGAATAAGTCATACTTTCCGATTCGAACATTTGAAGACTTTGAACATCAAGGGGAAAAAGACATGCGCTTCAAGGATCCATTGTTGCCAATTATTGAAATGATGGGAAAAATGCGCGAGGGTGAACGCTATTGGATTCAAATTATTATTCGTCCGCCCAACGATCAGCATTGGACGCACGATGGTATTGCGTATTTGAATAAAATGATGGGAAAGGAAGAGAAACACAAACCGGGGATGTTTGACGCGCTTTCTGAGAATGCTCTGTGGTTGCCGAAGGGTATCGCACAACAGCTTATTGGTCTTGGCGGGCCTGCCGAAGGGCATAAGGAGGAAAAGAAAGACGATTTCCGTATGTTCCGCATGACGCCACAGGAAAAAGTGATGCTCGATGCTGTTGCGGAAAAGATTTCCAAATATGGTTGGAAAACGAAGATTCGCTTTTTGTATGCCGGTCCAAAGGCAACGTTCCGAAAAGGTTTAATGGCAAGCTCGATGAAGGGTATGTGGGCCACGTTTACGAATCAAAACTTGAATGGTTTAAGCCTTCATGGCCCTGCGGTTCCAAAGGACGATTATTTCTGGCAGGCGTGGTCCATGCCCAAGAAGCAGAAGAATCTTGTGTCACGATATCAGCGTAGAAGTGGTGGGGAAGGTGGAAGTTGGCAGATGCTTACTACTGTTGAGCTTGCGACATTATTTCATTTCCCTGCGGCGGATGCTCGAACACCAGTGCTCACCAAGACTGGTGCACGTCGCGCGGAAGCTCCGGATAGTTTGCAGCTTGCAATGCATAACGAACCACAGTTGCCGAATTGGAAGCAGAATAGTGTTGATGCAAAAGAAGATGAGCGTGTGCAGCATCTTTTAGACGAGCCTCTTCGTGTGCCAACGCCACTTTCGCCAACCGATGCTCGCGTGCCGACTGCGGATCGTTCTATTATTGATGACGACGCTCCTTCGAATCTTCCTCTGTAATGTGTTATGCGGTACGAACACGACCACGAAAAAGATATTGTCTACTTTGGACAAACAAACTTCCGCAATCAATTGCGACGGTTTGGTATTAAAACAGACGATCGTCGACGCCACATGTACATGGTTGGGAAAACAGGAATGGGAAAGACGACGTTGTTGGAGAACATGATTCTTGCGGATATTTATGCTGGTCATGGGTGTTGTTACATCGATCCTCACGGTGATACGGTAACGAAAATTCTCGATTATATTCCGTCGTGGCGTATTAATGACGTTGTTTATTTTAATCCGGCTGATAGCGATTTTCCTATTGCATTTAACATGCTGGAAAAAACGGAAGGATGGGAAAGCGTCAATGATTACAACGCGAAGGTGATGTACAGTCTTCTTTCTATTTTTAAAAAGGTATGGGAAAACGTGTGGAGTGCGCGCATGGAATATATTTTGCAATATACGATTCTTGCACTTTTGGATACTCCTGGCACCACATTGCTTGGTATTAACCGCATGTTGTCGGATAAGGAATATCGCACGGAAATTGTTCAAAATGTGAAGGATCCGATGGTGCAATCATTCTGGTTGAAGGAATTTGCGCAGTACGATGTAAAATTCGCTGCAGAGGCTTCTGCGCCAATTCAAAACAAGGTTGGTCAGTTTTTAGCATCAACCATGATGCGAAATATTGTTGCACAATCAAAATCATCATTCAGTTTTCGTGAAGTGATGGATGGCCAGAAAATTCTTCTTATTAACTTATCGAAGGGTCAGATTGGTGAAGATGCGATGCGTATTTTGGGGGGTATGTTGATTACGAAGATTTACATGTCCGCCATGGAACGTGTGAATATTCGCGATGAGAATGAACGACAAGATTTTTATTTATACGTGGATGAATTCCAGAACTTTGCAACAGAATCGTTTGCGGATATTTTATCTGAAGCGCGGAAATATCGTTTGAATCTTATTCTTGCTCATCAATATATTGCGCAGCTGGATAGCATGACCTCCACTGCGGTTCGTGATGCGGTATTTGGTAACGTTGGAAGTTTGATTACGTTCCGTATTGGTGCGAAGGATGCTGAATTTATGGAAAGTGAGTTTATGCCGCGTTTTTTACCGGAGGATCTGATCAATCTTCCGAAATATGGTATTTATTTAAAGCTCATGATTGATGGGGTTACGAGTCAGCCATTTTCCGCAATGACGCTTCCACCAATTGCTCAGCGCACGGGCAGTGAGAAAAAGGTTATTGAGCAATCACGTGAACGGTTGGGAGGAAATCGAAAGATGATCGAGGACCATGTGATGACGTGGAGTGGGTTTGATCCGAATGTGAATGTCGCCGATGTTCTTGCAAAGGTTGCTACGGAAAAGAAGGAGGCAAAGAAGGCGAGATTTGCTCACGAATATACATGCGCTCGGTGCGGAAAGCTCTTTAGTTTGCCGGTGGAATTGGATAAGAGTCGCCCGGTATATTGCGACGATTGTCATGCGATTATGGTGGAGGAACGGAAGAATAAAAGCTCCGTTCGTCCGCCGCAGGGAAAGCAATATCCGCCAGAGCCACCAAAGATTGCGAACAGCACTGCTATTGTGATCCCAACGCCTGGTGCCGCCTCTTTAGAATCATTGCCTCCCCGACCTACCGCTCCAGCTCCTGTATCCGAAACTCATATTCACGTTGCTGCGCAAGCACCAGTCGTGAAGCCAGTGATTGCTCCTATGTCATCGGCTTCAGTCGCTCCTGTGGTTCCTCGACCAGTTTCGGTTCCGGCTGTTCCAATGGTTTTAGCGGCTACTCCTGCTTCATCGGCGCCTTTGATACATGGGGAATCAACGGCGAAGAAAAAGCGTCGACGACGCAAGAAACCTGCAAGTATTTCTGGACCTGTTTCGGTGCCTTTGGCGACCGCTGTTCACCATGAGTCTACGAAGGATCCTGTTGCAGCAGCAATGTCTGCGGGGAAGCTTCCTACTCCCGTTGCCCCAGGAGAAAGAATCCATTTTGATGCTTAAGATGTATGGATTTTCTCTCTGCGGTTGTTCTTGGGTTGGTTGAGGGTATTACGGAATTTCTTCCTGTTTCATCAACAGGCCACCTTATACTCTTCAATGAATGGTTCTCGTTTGCGCCAGACTTCACGAAAATGTTCGACGTCGTGATCCAGTTTGGCGCAATTCTGGCGGTGCTTGTGGTGTTTGCGAAAAAACTCTTTCCTCGACCTTCATCTCCCTCGAGCTTCGCTCTTTGGAAGCGATTCGCGGTATCGGTGACACCGGCACTGGTTCTTGGCGCACTCTTTGGATCGAAGATTCAAGCGGCACTTTTTGATCCTGTTGTTGTCGCGATCGCACTTATCGTTGGTGGTGTAATTCTTCTTGTTGTCGAGCACCGAAAACCGAAAACCACGCTCACAGATCTTGGAAAATTGAGTTACGTAAAAGCATTTGCCATTGGCTGTATTCAGTGTCTTGCCTTTATTCCAGGAACATCGCGATCTGCGGCAACTATTATCGGCGCGATGCTTCTTGGCGCTTCGCGAACTGCAGCGACTGAGTACTCTTTCTTTCTTGCTGTTCCAACAATGGCGGCAGCATCCGCATATTCGATTATAAAGAATCCGGTTGCGCTGTCGGGGAGTGATTTCGTCATTCTTACGATTGGATTTATTACAGCGTTTCTCTCTGCGCTTATCGTGATTCGATTGTTCTTGCAGTATATTCGAACAAAAACCTTTGCACCGTTTGCCTATTATCGCATTATTATTGGAGTTGTTATTCTTCTTTTCTTTGCTCGGTAAGGGTTTTTCCAGTAATGTTGCCCAATATGTTGAGCCCTCTTACTCGCGAAGCGGCAGTGTGGAAGGATATTGCGTTGCTCGATTCTGGGAATTTTGAGAAGTGCGAGCGGTATGGCGACGTTGTGATGATTCGACCAGAGCCTCAGGCGCTCTGGGATATTGGCGATTCCGCAATTTGGCCCTCGGCTCATTTGTCGTACAAGCGCCAAGGTCGTGAGGGAGAATGGACATTCAACAAGCCGGTGCCAGAATCGTGGAATGTTTCGTGGGAAGATTTAACATTTCGTATTCGTCCAACGTCGTTTAAACATACGGGTCTTTTTCCCGAACAATCGAGTAATTGGGCGTGGATCCGATCACATGTGAAGCCAGGAATGACGGTGTTGAATCTTTTTGGTTATACCGGCGGAGCAACGCTTGCTGCGGCGAGTGTTGGAGCCGATGTGACACACTGTGATGCAAGTAAGCCGGTGGTGACGTGGGGGAAAGAGAATGCCGAGCTCTCTGGCCTCGGCGATCGTAAGATCCGATGGATTGTGGACGACGTGCAGAAGTTCGTTGCGCGTGAGATTCGTCGTGGCAACACGTACGACGTCATTATCATGGATCCGCCGGCGTTCGGTCGCGGTCCAGAAGGAGAATTGTGGCAGTTTGAGACGCACCTTCCTTTTTTGCTGGCAGATTGTGCAAAGCTCTTGAAGCCAGGGTCTGGCATGCTTCTGATGAACGCCTACTCTCTCGGCTTTCCAGCATTAGCGATCCAAAATCTCATCCAAACATCAATCCCTTTTGTTCGCGATATGAAAGCCGTTGAACTGACTTTGAAAGAAGAATCGCCCCGTGGATTCGAGCTCCCAACAGGGATTGTTATTCGTGCAACGTGGTAAATCTGTTTAGGATTACTGTGAATAATCGATAGCGTTGATGGGGTGATTTTGGTACGATGGGGAAATATGACAAACGGCTAGCAAAAGCATATGCAAGAAATTGTAGATACTGTTCAAAATATTGAACACGCGTTTGTGGTTGTACAACAAAATATGCTTGGCATGCAGAAAAGTATGTTTGGTTTGCAGAAAACGATGCTTGAGATGCAGAAGACTATGGCAACGAAGGATGATATTGCTGATGTTCGGGGTGAGATCGGTGAGATGAAGGGTGAGATCACGGAAATGAAGGGTGAGATCGGTGAGATAAACGGAGGTATTGCTGCGCTTCAGGAAGACGTTGAATTTATTAAAGATACCATGGCTACGAAAGAAGATCTGCAGGAAACTGAATCTCGTGTTATGAAAAATATTGATGGTTTTGCACATCAGAATCAGAAGTTTGATCTTGAGTTGGTTGCAGCCCAATCACAATTCAATCGCGTTGAAGAACGGGTCGAGGTTTTAGAATTGAAGGTGGGAATCGCGGCATAATCTATGAGCAATGAGATCGTTTTGGATATTGAAACTCAGAATACTTTTGAAGAGGTTGGTGGATATTTTACGGATAAACTCAAGGTTTCTTTGCTCGTTGCATATTATTATTCGACTGATACGTATGAATCGTATTTGGAGGCCGATCTCCCGGTTTTATTCCAAAAACTAGAAACAGGAGGTCGGATTATTGGGTACAACTCGATTGGGTTTGATATGCTGGTGTTGAATAATTATTATGCTGGAGATTTGTTGAAGTTGCCGCAGTTGGATATTTTGAAGGAGATTGAGAAATCTTTGGGATATCGTATTAAGTTGGACGACGTTGCTGCTGCCACGATTGGTACACGAAAATCAGCTCATGGACTTCAGGCGGTTGCGTGGTGGAAAGAGGGGAAGATAGAAGAAATTCGAGAGTATTGTCAGCAAGATGTGAAAGTAACAAAGGAAGTGTACGAATTTGGACTGAAGAATGGATATGTGCTTTTTGATAATCGTGCTGGAGAACGACAGTTAGTTCCAGTGAACTTCACTCCGGTTCCAGAGAAGACTGTGGTGAATTTGACGATGGGTTTTTAGAGAGTTATCCCCGGGGATATCTTCCCTTGACTGCGCAGATTTTTGACGGGCAGAGTGATTTTTCTTGTATTTTTTTCCGTCAGAAAACTGCAAGGCTGTTATCCACTTTTTTACTGTTCGGAAAACGTCGCACCACTAGATGTAGTGCTATACTCGCAAATGCACCACAAGCGATTGTGTTGCGTCGTCGATATGAGGAATCGCCCAGATTCTTCTACTGGGATTTTTTTATCTCAAATTTCGACGTGAACTCTTCTTTAATTTCGTTTTGCTTTATGCCAGCAACTCTTGCAACTGCTTCGGTAAAGGAACGCTCTGTCGATATCGCTGGAGCAGTGTACGGCTACATGACATCGGTAAAAGAAGTAGTGAAACGTTCCGGAACTCATGCGGCATTTTCTGCTGATGCGCTGCGCTTGTCTGTTGTGAATTCCTTGCTTGCTGCGGGATTTAAGGAAAAGGATCTTCCGCGCTATGTTGACCGCATTACTGGTCATGTACTTTCCCGTATTCAACGCCGCTTCGATGGTCATAGTACGCCAACCACGAGCATGATTCGCGAAATGACTGCTGTTGCGTTGATTGATAATAATTTGGTGCATGTTGCTCGAGTATATTTGCAGTATCGAAAAGCGGATGTTGTCACTGTTGGTGAAAAGTATGGGAAAGGAATTCTGATGAATCGGTATTTTACGAAAGAAGGTGTTCACCCGTACGATTTACTTACGTGGGAGAAGCGCACTGCAAGTATTACCAACGAAAAGGGTGCGGTAGTTTTCGAACAAAAAGATATTGATGTACCGAGTACGTGGAGCCAGACGTCGGTCAACATCGTGGCGCAGAAGTATTTTCGCGGAAAAGTGGGTACGCCAGAACGAGAGACATCAATGAAGCAATTGATGAGTCGTGTTTCGGTAACCATGGCGAACTGGGGCCGGAAGGATGGGTATTTTGCAACTGCAAAGGACGCGCAAGTGTTTGAGGATGAACTCACGTGGATTCTCGTTAATCAAATGGCGGCGTTCAACTCGCCGGTATGGTTCAATGTGGGCATTAATCCGCATCCACAATGCTCTGCGTGCTTTATTAATAGTGTGGAGGACGACATGCGTTCCATTTTGCATCTTACTGCTACGGAAAGCATGCTGTTCAAGCAGGGATCTGGAACAGGATCGAACCTTTCGAACTTACGATCGTCGCAGGAATACCTTGGAGGCAGCAATGGAAAATCGTCTGGGCCGGTGAGCTTCATGAAGGGTCTCGATTCTTTTGCGGGTATTGTGAAGTCTGGTGGGAAAACGCGTCGTGCCGCAAAAATGGTTATCTTGAACGTTGGACATCCAGACATCATGACGTTCATTGAGTGTAAGGCAAAGGAAGAGCGTAAAGCATGGACATTGGTGGATGCAGGTTACGACAGCGGCATGGATGGTGAGGCGTATGGATCCATCTACTTCCAGAATGCCAACAATTCCGTGCGTGTTACAGACGACTTTATGCGTGCGGTGGAAAATGATGGAGAGTGGGTAACACATGAGGTGACGACGGGAAAGCCTTCTTTGGTGTTTAAGGCGCGTGAGGTGATGCATAAAATGGCAGAATGCGCGTGGCAGTGTGGGGATCCTGGTATTCAGTACGATACGACGGTGAACCGTTGGCACACGTCCAAAAATACGGATCGTATTAATGCGAGCAATCCGTGTTCGGAGTATATGTTCTTGGACGACACGGCATGCAATTTGTCTTCCTTAAACTTGATGAAGTTCCGCAAAGAGGTGAATGGTGTGATGGAATTTGATGTGCCGTCGTTTATTCATGCCGCAAAGGTGATGATTACCGCTATGGAAATTGCGGTAGGAAATTCGAGCTACCCTACGCCAGCCATTGAGCAGAATAGCCATGATTTCCGTCCGCTTGGTATTGGGTTCGCAAACCTTGGTGCGTTGTTGATGAGCCGTGGTGTTGCGTACGATTCGGATGAGGGTCGGAATATTGCCGGAGGAATTATGTCGCTGCTTTCGGGATGCACGTATGAGCAAAGTGCGGAGATTGCAGAAAAACTTGGCGCGTTTACGGCTTTTGAACTGAACAAGCAACCATGCATGGAGGTGATGCGTATGCACCGTGATGCGAGCTACGCTATGAACATGGAAAGCTTGCCGGCGGATATTGCGGCAGCAGCAAAGGCTTCGTGGGATGCGGTGATAGAGCGTGGCGAGAATCATGGGTTGCGTAATGCGCAAATTTCCGTGTTGGCTCCAACGGGAACCATTGCGTTCTTGATGGACTGTGACACCACAGGAATTGAACCAGATATTGCCATTGTGAAATACAAGTGGTTGGTGGGTGGCGGTATGTTGAAAATGGTGAACCAGACGGTTCCTGAAGCGCTAACGCGATTGGGATATAGCGATGCGGAGCGAAAGGATATTCTTGATTTTATCGACAAGCAGGACACTATTGAGGGCGCACCATTGGTGAAGCCGGAGCATCTTCCGGTATTTGATTGTGCATTTAAGGCAAAAAATGGCGTTCGCTCGATTCATTATATGGGACATCTTCGTATGATGGCCGCAGTGCAGCCATTTATTTCTGGAGCAATCAGCAAAACGGTGAACATGCCAAATGAGGCGAGTGTCGAGGAGATTGAAAAGGTATACATGGAGGGCTGGAAAATGGGTCTGAAAGCGATTGCGATTTATCGGGACGGAAGCAAGCGTCAGCAAGCGCTTACGACGAGTAAGGAGAAGGATTCTGGAAAGGCGCACGAAACGGTAATTCCTACGGTGAAAGTTGCATCAGTATCTGATAACGCGCCTCGTCGTCGCCGATTGCCAGATGAACGTCGAGCGATTAACCATAAGTTTTTGGTTGGTGGACACAAAGGATTTATTACCGTTGGTTTGTACGACGACGGTGCGCCGGGGGAGATGTTCATTACCATGGCAAAGGAAGGATCGGTGATTAGCGGTTTGATGGATGCGTTCGCAACGTCGGTGTCTATTGGTTTGCAATACGGCGTGCCTATCCAGGTGCTTGTGAATAAGTTCGTGCACATGCGCTTTGAACCATCGGGATTCACGAACAATCCGAACATCCGCATTGCAAAGTCCATCGTGGATTACATCTTCCGCTGGATGGCGCTGAAGTTCCTCTCGCCACAAGAACAGATCGCGGTTGGGATTAATGTTGTGCCGGCAATCAGCGATGCGATTACTGCGGATCATTCGGTTGACTCTGGAGTAACAACAGAACTTCAACCTACGATTTTCGCTACAGCCTCCGATGCAAATCCTACAATGACCCCTGGCACTGCGCCTCAAAAAACGTCGTTAACATCGACGTTCAATAACACCGCTGATGCTCCGGCCTGCGACACGTGCGGTAACATTATGGTGCGTAACGCTGCGTGTTATAAATGTTTGAACTGTGGGTCAACTAGTGGATGCTCCTGAAGCTCCGCTTCGTGGCGACTCGGGTAAAAATATCTCTTCGCTCCGCTCTTCAACGGGTCCTGTCACCGCGGACCCCATTACTGTGCTCGACTCGCACGTGGGGTTTAGGCGAGATCATCGTCTTTGTGCTGTGCGAGCTGCGCGCCGTATGGGGGCCTCCCGCGATGCCACCCGTTGAATAGTTCGCTACGTTCCTCCATAAGTATAATGACGGACTTCCATAGAGAATTCCGTCTAGGGTCTGTGTTTCGTATGACCGATTCCCAAAAACCTATTCTTGATGAGCGGATTAAGGGACGGCAAGGCTATGGGTTGATTCAGCTCATTCATGGTCATGGAAAGGGGAAGACGACGGCAGCACTTGGACAAGCGGTGCGATGTGCTGGGGCGGGGAAGAGGGTGTTGATCGTGTACTTTGATAAGGGTGGCACGACGCACTACAGTGAGCGATGTATTATCGATCAGATTGAAGGAATCGATTACGTTGCAACGGGGCGCGATAGGATTGATCCGGTGACGAATCGGTTTGATTTTTCTATTACGGATGAGGATCGTGTCGAAGCCGCGAAAGGGATCGGTGTTGCAAAAGCGGCGATGATGTCGGGGGAGTACGATTTGGTGATTCTTGATGAGATCAATTCCACGCAGAATCTTGGAATGCTTTCGGTTGAATCGGTTCTTGAAGCGCTACAGGCGAAGGGCGAGAATGTCGAGATTATTCTTACTGGTCGCAATCCGGCGCAAGAGTTCATCGATGCAGCTCATCTTGTGACAGAGATGCAATTACAGCGACATTACTTCTATTCTGGCGTACAAGCACGGGAGGGACTTGATTATTAATGGGATTCTGTGGATACTCGGGGCTTGATCAGTAAAACGCCGAGTATAATGTTTTCGGATACTGATGTTCCACTAATCCTTTCTATGATGATTTCCGAGATTGTTGCTGCATTACAGGCTGATTCTGGCATTATTGTTCGTGATAAAACATTTCATGTGCGTTCCTTGGAAACAGCAGTGCTAGACACGGGGGAGAATGTATTTTGGGCATACGGCGATGCTGGTATGTGGCTTTCGGTGGATCCTGGGAGTGAAGAAATTATGCAATTTGAGGATATCGATGAAGAATTGGAGCCGGAAGATGATGTTGTGGTGTACGGTGGAAATGATTACGAATTTTCATATGAAGGTTCGGCAGCTCTGAAGGACGATGAAACTGCAACGACATATGTATTCCGTGAGTTTGAAAATTCCGATGGTCGTCGCATTCGTTTAACGACGGACGAGGGGAATGGCGATACAACAGTTTCTTTTGGAATGGTAGTTACCGAAGAGGAAATTCAGGAGGCATAAGGTATACTATCGTCATGGTTTCCCGCCATGATCGCGATCAAAGTGTGTATAGCAAAAGACTTCGCATCCTCCGCGGAGTTCTTTTTGCGTCATTTAGTATTATTTGGATTCGGTTATTCGTACTCCAGGTGGTTTCGGCGCAGTTTTATCAGGACATTGCGAATGGAAAATACTCTTTGTATGAGGAGCTTGTTCCAGAGCGGGGAAAGATTACGGTGTACGACTTTGACGACGATATTGCTTACGATGTTGCGACGAATGAGCCGCGTGCTGTGGTTACCGCAGATCCGCGAAATATTGTGGATGCAACTGATGCGGGAAAGCGGATTGCGCGAGCGTTGGGTTGGGATGGTGTCGATGCGTATGATCGATATGCGCTTATCGCGAGTCTTGAGTCGCAAGGAAAGCATGACGAAGCAGAATCGCTTCGGGTATTGAATACTTGTGCTGCGCCAACACCTGTTGCGGATTCTGTAGTACTCACTGTTCCAGATGTCATGACTGAGGGCATCGTTGATTCTATTGTTGGCGTTCCTGTTCCCGTTGAATCTGACGCCTGTGTAGCAGAGGACGCTGCAGTAAAGAAGATCGGCGATCTTATTGTACGTTTGGGCAAGCACGACGATCCCTACGAGCCTGTTGCGCAAGGTGTAGATGCTGAGTCTCTGGATCGTTTGCTTGTAGAGAAGATTGCTGGCATTTCCTATATTCTTAAGGATTCGCGTTCGTATCCAGAAAAAGGTTTTGGTGGGCAGGTGTTGGGATTTTTGGGTAAAGATGCGGAAAATAATCCTATTGGTCAATATGGAATAGAGGCGTATTTTAACGATTTTCTTGCAGGGAAAGCGGGAGAGATATCGTCGCAAGCAGACGTGAATGGTTCGTGGATTGGTGTGGGGAATCGAGCGTATACTCCGGCAATCGACGGCGGATCGTTAGTACTTTCCTTGGATCGCACAGTGCAATACACCGCATGTAAAATGCTTCGCGACGGTGTGGCAGAATATAACGCTGATAGTGGAGTGTTGGTCATTATTGAACCGTCAACGGGAAGAGTTTTGGCAATGTGTGGTACACCGGATTTTGACCCTGACGAATATTCAAACATTGATGAAATTTCCACGTACAATAATCAAGCTATTTTTACGCCATTTGAACCGGGTTCTATTTTTAAGCCGTTTACTATTGCGGCTGGTGTTGATACTGGTGTTATTATGCCGAACACTTTTTTTGAAGACGTTGGTTTTGTGCAATTAGACGATCGAACCATTCGAAACGCGCTGGATAAATCGTATGGAAGAATCACCATAACGCAAGGATTGGAAGAGTCTGTGAACACGGCGATGGTGTACGCAATGAAACAAACGGGGAAAGATACCTTTGCGCAATATATTAAAAATTTCGGATTTGGAACATTGACGGGAATTCCGTTAAACACAGAAGTACCGGGAACGGTGGCGAGTTTGGATCAGTCTGGTTTGGTGTATGCCGGTACGGCAAGCTTTGGTCAGGGTATTACGGTAACGCCGCTTCAGATTGCTATGGGATATGCAGCGCTTGCGAATGGTGGAGCGCTTATGGTGCCGCAAGTGGTGGATGAAATGCGGTATGCAGATGGCACGATTGATACAATGTCCGCGAAAAAGGTTCGTCAGGTTATTGATGCAAAAACGTCGGTGACTGTAGCGGGGATGCTCGTATCTGTTGTGGAAAACGGTCACGGAAAACGCGCAAAGGTTCCGGGATATTGGATTGCGGGGAAAACTGGAACTGCACAAATCGCTCAAGATGGTGGATATTCGGAAACAGCGTTTAACGCATCGTTTTCTGGCTTTGGTCCGGTGGAGGATCCAAAGTTTGCCATGATCGTCAAGTTAGAAAACCCAAAAACATCGTCTGCGCTTGGTGTGGCATGGGCAGAAAGTACTGCAGCGCCAATTTTTGGTGATATTGCCAAGTTTTTGATGCGATACTATCGCATTGCACCGACTCGCTAAGTTCGTTTACACTTGTTTCATATGAAGCTTCTCGTCGCCAAGGCATTGCAAAAACTTGCGAAACGTCAGATTGATCGGTTTCATCCGGTGGTGATTGCGGTAACCGGATCGGTGGGAAAAACGAGCGCAAAAAATGCAATCGCGATTGCACTTTCGTCCGCGTGTGACGCGCGAACGGCGAACAAGAATTATAATAACGAGTTTGGTGTGCCGTTGGCGATTCTGGGAGAAATGAGTCCAGGAAAGAATGCATGGGAATGGGCAAAGCTTTTTGCGCGACAGTTGCGTGTGAAAACGTTTCCAACGCATCTTGTACTAGAATACGGTGCGGATCGACCGGGAGATATTCAGCTTTCCTGCGATATTGCAAAGCCGAATGTGGGAGTGTTAACAGCGATTTCCCCGGTGCACGCATCGAACTATGCAAATTTTGGTGCGTTGGCAGAGGAAAAGGCAACGCTTGGCGATAATGTTTCTGAAGATGGATTGGTTATTTTGAATGCAGATGATCAAACAATTAATCTCATGCGCGGTCGATTCATCGCGCCGGTGGCAACGTATGGAAAGTCAGGTCGGCAGGCGACGATTACGGACGTTTACGTGAAAACGATTCTCGACGATCATTACGCGGTTGAAGATGTAGCAGTTATTACGAAGGCATCTATCGATATCGAGGGAGAAGTCGTGAATCTTCAGCTCAAAAATTGTTTGGGCGATACTCCGGTGTTTGCTTGTGCTGCGGCATTACTCGTTGCAAAACATTGTGATGTTCCTTTGAAGGCTGCCGCAAAAGCGTTGAGCGAATCGTTTGTGCCGGCTCCGGGGAGACTGAAGCCACTTTCTGGGATTAAAGGATCATTGATTTTGGACGACACATATAATGCTGCGCCAGCATCGACGATTGCCGCGATTGATGCGCTTGCGTTATTTACTGCGGATAGGCCTGGGAGTAGGCGTATTGCCGTACTTGGGAAAATGGCGGAGCTTGGACAATATTCAGAATCAGAACATGCCGCAGTTGGTCGCAAAGTTGCCGAAGTTGCCGATATCTTTATTGCAGCAGGATCGGAGATGCAAGCCGCTGCCGATGAGGCTGAGCGACTTGGTATGAAGAGCCCCGCCGTTATTCGTGTGAACGACGGTGTTGAAGCGGGCAGATGGCTTGATGCGAATATCAAAGAAGGCGATATCGTTCTTGTGAAAGGTTCGCAAAGCGCACGAATGGAGAAGGCGGTGAAAGATGTTATTGCTGAGCCACTGCGCGCCTCCGAACTTCTTGTTCGTCAGGAGGAATATTGGTCAAAGAATTAATTTCATTTCCGTCATCCTCGCGAAGGCGGGGATCCAGTAGAAGAGTATGCATCTCACATCTGATCTTGATTTTGCAATTTCTGTTTTGAAATCTGGTGGCGTGGTGGTGTATCCCACAGAAACGTCGTATGGGATTGGATGTGATGCTACAAACACAGAGGCTGTTGCAAGGGTGTTTGCAATCAAGCATCGACCAGAAGGGAAGGGTGTAACGGTACTTTTGCCGACGAATGATTCCTTTGGCGATCGAGTCGTAACGTGGCGATCGGAGCTCCGCGATCTTGCGGCGAAGTTCTGGCCTGGGGCATTAAATATCGTTTTGCCCGTGCGTAACGATTCATCGATCGCGCAGCAATGTCTCACGAATGAAACAGTCGCGGTTCGTCGATCGAGTCATGACGTTGCGAATGCTCTCGTCGATGCACTTGACGTTCCGCTGGTTTCCACGAGTGCGAATATTTCCGGCGAGCCGGAGTTGTATAACGCTCAAGAGATTTACGATCGATTCAATGATGAGTCGCTTCAGCCTGATGTGATTTTTGATGCAGGCGAATTACCAAAACGCGCACCGTCTACGCTTATTGCGTGGGACGATACGCTATTGGAAGTTGTGGTATTGCGACAAGGGGAGATTGAGATTTAATCCACCGTTACTGCCTTTGCAAGATTTCGCGGGCGGTCGGGGTTGATGCCTTTGAGCACGGCAAGCTCGTAGGCAAGGAGTTGCATGGGGATGTTGGCAACAAGGCCGGTGAGCACGCCGTTTTTTGGGACAAGAATTGTTTCGGAGGCAACGCCTTCGGCGAGTTTTGGGTTGTCGGTAATGATGATGGTTCGTGCTCCGCGAGCTCGGACTTCTTCGGCGGCCGTGCGCATAAGCTGGCCGTGTTGATCGTCGAAGATACACAGGATTACTGGTGTGCCTTCAGTGATGAGTGCAAAAGGTCCGTGTTTGAGTGCTCCACCAGCATAGCCTTCGGCGTGGAGATACGTAATTTCTTTTATTTTGAGCGCGCCTTCCTTGGCGATTGCCTCACACGGGCCTTTTCCAAGAACGAAGCAGTGTTCTGAGTCGATGAGGGTTTTGGCGATTCGTGCGCATGCGTCTTGTGTTCCGAGTGCAATGGTGACGAGTGTTGGCAAGCGGCGAAGTTCGTCGATGAGTTTTCGTCGACGGTCTGCTTCTGTTCCGCGATGTTGACTAAACCATGCGGCAATCATTTCTAGTGCAACAACTTGGGTGCTGAATGCCTTCGTTGATGCTACCGCGTGTTCACGGCCAGCGTTGAGATACACTCCGCACTTGGTCGATCGAGCGATGAGCGATCCAACGGCGTTTACTACAGAAAATGTTGGCACGCCACAATCTTGAGCGATAATCACGGCACGATGCGTGTCTTTGGTTTCGCCGGACTGAGAAATTACGAGAAGTCCGGCTCCGATCGGGGCAAAATGATGTGAAGTGATTTCTGAGGCATCGACCACTTGGACGGTATCGAATGCTTTGAGTGCCCGCATGGCCAATGCGCCATACATTCCCGCATGAAGTGATGTTCCACATGCAGCAATCACGAGATGCTTGATGCCGAGCAATGCATCCTTGTTTCGATCGAGGCCTCCGAGCTTTACATCTAGATCGGATGGGAGACGGGCTCCGTGATTGAGTGTTCGCTGGAGCGCCTCGGGTTGTTCCATGATTTCTTTGATAGTCCAATGAGGAAATGGTGCGGGGGAGAGTTCGATAACTTCTTCTTCAGCGAGCTCGATTCGGGATGTGGCGAGTGTGGTTCCTGTTGGGGTAACCATTGCAAACTCGCCATTTTGGAGCGCGATGAACTCTCGCGTGTGATTGTTGAATGCGGCTGGTTCGCTGGCTACGTACATTGTGCCTTTGCCAACGCCAATAACGAGTGGACTACCGTTTCGTGCAGCGATGATGGTGTTTGGCATGATCGACGACACGATTGCGATTCCCCACGTGCCTTCGAGTCGTGCGAGAGCGTGCTTAACGGCAACGTCGAGCATTTCGCCACGGTCAAGAAATGTTCCAACGAGTTGTGCAATAACTTCCGTGTCGGTTTGCGATCGGAATGTAATTCCCGTGGCTTCGATCTCCGAACGCAGCGCATGCGAATTCTCGATGACGCCGTTGTGTACAAGGGCAATGCGTTTTTTATCGTCCCAGTGTGGGTGTGCGTTCTGATCTGTTTTTCCTCCGTGGGTGGCCCATCGGGTGTGGCCTATACCGAATTGATGTTGTGCATGGTCGCCGACGTGTTCTCGCAGCTTGGCGATTGCATCTGGTGCTACGCCGCTCGCGAATTTTGTGGTGATGATTGTTCCGTCGTTTCCAATGGTGGCGACTCCGGCAGAATCGTAGCCTCTGCTTTCAAGTATCGATAACCCGTCAATAATTGTATTGACACTGTTTGCGTCACCAACCACCCCAATGATTCCACACATATTCTTGTATTGAATAGCAAATGATCCACTTACGATAAAGCCGAGTGGATCATTATGCAATACTGTCTGAGGATAAGTTGACGGACCCTTCTTCGGCCCTTAGTCGATTTTTGACGAATTCCTGAGTTTTTTGATGCGCGCTGTGTGCGACTTTGCGTCGAGTCTTTTTCTGTCCAGTTTTCGTTTGACACGCCTTGGTATAGTTTCAATTCGTTTCACACGAATCGCGAGCGCCTCGTGCATCAGCGCATGCATTCGATCAAGCACGTGCCCTTTGTTTTGGAGCTGTGATTTTTGTGTTTGAGACTTTGCGACGAGAAGAATATCACCATCGTCGTTGGTTTTTATGTGGCTTGGTCGATGTTTTTGGAGGAAATCGATGACACGAGCTTTTTCATCAGGTGTACCGATAAACCCTTTGCTGATATTCCACGTGCCCCGCACTGCCGAATCTGTAGTGTTCACGCTTTGTCCGCCAGAACCACTGCTTCGCATGGTATCGAAGGAAATTTCGTATTCGGGAACTGTGAATGATGTGCTTGTAGGCATATATTTTTGACAGTAGTAACGTATAGCGTTATCATATTTATAGTATACGTGTTTCGTCCTATGATTCAAACATTTGGAAGTGAGGAAACAGAATTACTTTTTCGTCATGACCATAGTAAGCATTTTGAGAAGTTTGAGCGCATTGCATTACGGAAATTGGAAATGATTCATGCAGCAGTTTCAGTTATTGATCTAAAGGTGCCACCAGGAAACAGGCTCGAAAAACTTAAAGGAAAGCGAGCGGAATATTTCAGTATCAGAATCAACGATCGATGGCGAGTGTGTTTTATGTGGAGAGACGGAAATGCCTATAATGTTCAAATTGAAGATTATCATTAATCCAATGTATGACTGCAAAAATAACGCCAATTCATCCAGGGGAAATTCTTCTTGAGGAATTTTTGAAGCCGCTTACTCTTACGGAATATCGCCTTGCGAAAGATATTCATGTTCCTGCACGTCGAATCAACGAAATTGTTCATGGCAATCGTGCGGTTTCTGCTGATACTGCGTTGAGATTCGCTGCATATTTTGGAACGTCGGCAGAGTTTTGGACAAACCTGCAATCACGATATGATTTATTGATTGAGCACGCCTTATCAGGAAAGCGTATTGAAAAAGAGGTACATCACTACACACTCACTCCTGCATAAATATAAAGAAAAAACACCCACAAAAGTGGATGTTTTTTCTGGTGACTCTACCGGGAATCGAACCCGGATTGATGGCTTGAGAAGCCACTGTCCTAACCGTTAGACGATAGAGCCGGGTGAAGATGAACGGAGGTAGTATACGAAAATGGAGAGAAATGGTCAAAGATCGAATCGAGTGTTCCGTGTTACACTCGTTGTCTATGGCAATGGATATGGTTCGTAACGCGGATGAACGTGTGAATTGGATTGCGTCGATACCATTCTTCGCCATGCATCTTGTACCGTTTTTGATTGTGTTTACTGGTATTACTTGGGGGAGCGTGGTGTTGTGTGCGGTGCTGTACGTTGCGCGCATGTTTTTTATTACTGCCGGGTATCATCGCTATTTTGCGCATCGATCCTACAAGCTTGGCCGAGGGATGCAATTCGTAATGGCGTTGGGAGGATCCTTAGCAGCGCAGAAGGGGGTGTTGTGGTGGGCGGGTCATCATAGAGATCATCACCTGTATGCCGATCAACCACAGGATATTCATTCTCCGCGCAAAGGGTTTTGGTGGAGTCATATAGGTTGGTTTTTGAGCGACAAATTTAAAGCAACGCCCGAGGACAGGATTAAGGATTTTACGATGTACCCTGAATTGGTGTGGCTTGATCGGTATTCACTTGTTCCTCCTACAATTCTTGCGCTTGGGATTTTTCTCGTTGGTGGGCCGAGTGCACTCGTCGTTGGATTCTTTTTGTCGACAATTTTGCTGTATCATGGAGTGTTTACTATCAACTCTCTTGCCCATGTTTTTGGGAATCGTCGGTTTGCAACGACGGATACCAGCAGGAATAACTGGTTGCTTGCCATGATTACGCTTGGTGAAGGCTGGCATAATAATCACCATCATTATCGATCTAGTACGAATCAAGGATTTTATTGGTGGGAATTTGACGTAAGCTTTTATGTATTGAAAGCATTGAGTGTTTTTGGGCTTGTTCGGGGAATTCGAAAGCCTCCGATTGAGGCCTTAATGAAGAAAAGAATTGTGAAAGGCGTGTTTGATCGTGGAATGTTTGAGGCAAGGTTTGCCAAGGGTATTCTTGCACTCGAGCGCGCCAAAGCACGTGGGGGAGTGTATTACGAAAAGAAGCTTCGAAAACTCGAAAAGCTTGTTGCTCGTGCAAAGGCTTCTGCTGCAGAGATTTCTCAGTATATGCGCACGGTTCAGGGACTTCGAGCTGGACGAATCTGCTAATTTCGGGTACTCTTTTTGGTTCGTTGTTTCTGTTTTGTTTTGGATAACCTCGTATTTCCTGGAGACTTCATGCACCCGTTCCCGAATCCCGTCGACCCTACCTTCGTGCAGACCGCCTACTACCGGTATCTCGTTCCCGGACTTTTGTTCGGGAAGCCGAGCACCGTCAAGCTCCTGGGGCAGATGTTCCCGGGGATGGCGGTGAACCCGCATCATCTTGGTGTGCAGCGTGCCTTGGCTGGTAAGGGGAACTGGGACGGTATCGTGTTCGTTCCTTCTCGCACCGCGGCCGAGGTTGAGGCGCCGTATTTGATGCTCGCAGACGACATCGCCGTGTGCCGGGAGGTGCTTGCCGATCTTGGTTTCGTGGTGCGGACGGACTGCGTGATGGATCCGGAGCACTACCGGTTCATCCCGAACGCCCACTACGCTTCTCTGTTCGAGGGCAAGAAGGACGTGCTCATCCCAGCACACTTTAGCCTGGGCGCCATCACCATCGGGAATTCCACCGACGAAGTGCGAAAGGTGATGTACCGCAGCGGCATGCCGCAGGCCAAGCTGATCGATCCGGGTACGGGGCTCCTCGTCCTCACACAGTTCCTTCACGCCGTGCGCACGTCTGGCGACACCTGTCACAAGCAGATTCCCACGCTCAGCATGGAGTGTGCCGGGGCGGAGTACTCGCCTAGGGGCAACGGCGAGTGGAATGACGTGCCGCGCTGGGAAGTGCACCACAGCCTCTACGGCGGCCAGTCCATGGTGTACCTGAACTGGAACTGGACGCAGCGCGGCCAGCGCCCTGCGCAGGGTGTGGGGCTCCTCATGGACGCCCGGGGATAGAGGCCTTTAGGTCGGTACGTCACGCAGCGCCAGGATCCGTCGCTCAGAACGTTCAATCGTTCCAAGAGCGTCGGCTAATCCTGGCGCTTTTGTATTTTTTGTGCTAATCTTGGGCGTTCGGTTTTCCCCCCTCATGGAGTCTTCATGGTTCGTTTCGTCCGCTTCTTCTCTGCAATGTTCGGGTTCGGTACTGGAAAAGCGAAGAGCGAAAGCTCGAGTGCAGCGATTGCGGTTCCGCGTTCCGAATCGGTTCAGGAGCCGCGCACGCTGAATGACTATGTGGAGTGGTTCGAGCGAGGAAGGTTTGGTACGGGCGGGGGAGTCTTTTCTCGGGACGAGGATCGACGGAGCCTTGGCCGCATGATGAATGCCCTCACGGACAGCGGTGACTTTCGGGCGAGTCAGATCCAGTATGCGCAAGGCCTTGCGCTTCGTGTGCTGCGGGATCGCGATGCTCGTACGGCCACGGTCTGCTCACGCGCCTTCGGGCTCGCAAACTGCAGAAGGAGCTCGGTCAACCGCTCGTCGATCCAGAGTACGGCGAATACGTGGACGACGAGTTTCTGTTCTCCGCGAAAAGCCAGCGTGAAGAGATCCTGGAGGCACTTCGTATCTGGGATCTTCCGCCAAGTTACATCGGTACTACGGAGGAGGAGCTTGCAAGCTTTTCCTAACGCCACGCACCTGCACCGCAAACGCCATCCGGGCCAGCGGTTCGGGTGCGTGTTTGTGTTATGATTTGAATATATTTTTCTTTGTTGATGTATGTCGCGTTTTGATCTTCCGAAGATTCCGCTTACACAAAGTCCGGTAAAGGATCAAAATGACACACGATATGCTTCGTTTACTGCGTTGCGTGAATTGCAAGATGCGCAAGAGCGATTCGCGTTCTTAGAGTCGTTGAACAAGGACGCAACACGGGAGGAAATTGCGGAATGTGCCCGTTTGGCGGAGCGTATTGAGCAGATGGAGGAGAATGTTTCTGGAGAATCGTTGTGGAATGAAATTGATGACGCAGTTCCAACCGTTGAGTTGGCGAATGTAGGCAATTATTATCGTGACGGCATAAAAATTGTTCAAAATGGTTTGGTGCTTTCGAGAGAAGTCACCATGGATTACGATGTTGACAAGGTTGTGTATCGAGCGCTGACACCTGGCGAAGCACGTCGTGTATTGCAGGAGTCGGAAACGAAAGATACTGCCGCACGAGAAGTGATTGATCGTCGTACGCAAGCCGGAATTGCCATGCTGAAAACGCTTGTTGCGTATAAGCGCGAGAATCATACCGATGCACCAAATGAAGAAAATTCGGAAGTGCTGGAAACACTCCGTCAGCTTTCTGATCCACAAGCGATTGAGCGGACGAAGCGTCGACTTGCGGGATTGGAGCGCATGGAGGATGCGCGAACGGATGCTGAGGAGAAGGAATATTGGGCGCTGCAGGAGGCGGTCGAAAATCTTCCGGATATTACCGATGAGCATGCGATGAAAACACTCTTCGAATACCATCCATATACGAGACGTATTCCTGCGCTTTCGGTACTGCGAGTATATGGATGTGGCGATGACGAAGTAAAGATCATGCCAGATGGAAGTATTTTGTATAAAAAAGTTGAAGACGACGATGGCTACAAAAAAGCAGAATTTCGATTTCTTACTCCTGCAGAAGCGCAAAAGTTGGTTGAAGAATCGTTGAAGATTGATCAGAAAGTTCATGCGGTTGTTCAATCGCGTATTACTGGTGTTCGTGGTGCGATGCAGAAAATATTCGAGCGTGATGGATCTGTTCCTGTTGAGGTTCCGGTGGACGATCGGAGTATTCAGGAAAAAGAGCGCAGTGAAGAGCGGGAAAAAATTAACGCAATTTGGAATGCACTTATTGAGAATTCTGAAGTCCCAGACGCGTTTTTTCACGGTGATCTTGAGAACATGCTACAGGCTGTTTCAGCAATGCGCACCGAACACGGAAAACCAACAAAGGCAGTGAATGATGTGTTGTTTACCGTGAGAAATCTTTTGCATGAGGATCAGTCTGTTCGTGCGCTTGGAGCACTGAGGATTGCGCGTAAGGAATTTGTAACGAATATTCTACCCAAAACATTCCCAGGTACGCGGGGAGGTGCTCAAAGAATGGCTGATAGCATGTTTCAGTCTTTTGATCGTGCGTTTTTGAATTTTGTTCGGAGCGGAACGTTCAAAGGTTACGATGATGATGGGTATATACGAGGACTCCTAGAAAAGTATATTTCAGGCAATGGAGCAGAACTTATCGATGAGGAACAGGATCCGGTGTATCTATCTGCTGCGACCGCTGCGATCCGTTCTTTGCAGTTTTTTGGTATTTTTCCTGAGGAACTCTTGCGAACCCGCACAATATCTGAAGCTGAGGATCGTCGATGTATTGCCGTGGATCTTGCTGGCGCACTCGACGAAGATTTGCGGGAAAAGATTCAAAAGGCGCCCATGTTCGAACAAGAACGTGATTTTGTGGTTGGTGATGCTGGAGGAAAAGAAATTTTGAGTATCTCTACCGATGGGCCACGACCAAGTATTGTTCCGGATCTTGTTGCGATACAGCGAGCAATAGCAGGAGCTGGAATGATGAATCCTGCCGTACAAAAAGCGAGCACCATTGTTGAGGCGATATTCCATTCCGGTGGGATTTTAACGTATGGTGGAGAGTATGGGCGCGATCCGGAATGGCAATTTGCGTATAAGAATGAATATCGTGATTGGAGTTATGGAAATATATGATCAACTCCCTCTTTCTTGAAATTGCAGCGGTGATGATGACGGCGGGAGTATTTTCGCTCATTGCGTATAAGCTTCGTCAACCGTTGATTATTGCGTATATTGCTACGGGGATTGTGGTGGGGCCGGGGTTGTTTGGACTCACGAAATCGGTGGAGGTGTTTGAAACGATGTCCTCTATTGGTATTGCGTTCTTGTTGTTTATCGTTGGACTCAATTTGAATTGGCGGAATGTTCGTGACGTTGGGAGAGTTGCGCTTATCGCCGGATCGGCGCAGGTGATTGCTACGTCGATCATTGGAACGAGTATTGCCTTGGCGCTTGGCGTGCCATTGCCGACAGCGATTTTTCTTGGTGTTGCGTTTTCCTTCTCGTCCACAATTATCATCGTGAAGCTGCTGACGGATAAGGAGGATCTTGATCGATTATACGGACGAATTGCGGTGGGAATGCTTATCGTACAAGATATTATTGCGATGCTTATTTTGCTTGTGCTTTCTGCCATGCAACAAGGACAAGATTTACGTGCCATCATGACGTTGTCGTTTGGAAAGGGGCT
>CALRAI010000009.1 GCA_943350635.1 Candidatus Uhrbacteria bacterium | reverse complement strand
GATCCCGGTGCCGGCTACAGCACCGACTCCTCGGACTGCGATGACAGCAACGCGAACGTCAACCCGTCGGAAAGCGAAAGCTGCAACGATGTGGACGACAACTGCGACGGCAGCACGGACGAAGGGTTGGCCTTCACGAGCTACTACGCGGACGCGGATAGCGACGGGTACGGGGATTCGACCGTGTCGAGCAGCACGTGCGACGGGGCGCCTTCGGGTACCACGGCGGACAACACGGACTGCGACGACAGCGACTCGGGCGTCAACCCGGGCGAGTTCGAGATCTGCAACAGCGTGGACGACGACTGCAATGGCAGCGTGGACGACAGTGCCGTGGATGCGCTGGATTGGTACCGTGATGCGGACAACGATGGCTACGGCAACGCATCCATCAGCATCGCCTACTGCACGGAGCCTTCGGGCTACACGGCAGACGCCACGGACTGTGACGACTCGGACAACGACATCTACCCCGGGAACATCGAATGGTGCGACGGGAAGGACAACGACTGTTCGGGCGCCTCGGACGACGGCGACTACGATGCCGATGGCTACGAGGTCTGCGATGATTGCGATGACGGTGATGCCAGTTTGAATCCTGGCGAACCCGAGGTTTGCGACGGCGACGACAACGACTGCGATGGCGTGGTGGACGACGGCCTCAGCGTCACTTACTACCTGGACGACGACGGCGATGGGTACGGGAACAGCGCAAGCTCGACCAGTACCTGCAGCGGAGTACCGGCTGGGCACGTGGTTGACTCCACGGACTGTGACGACTCGAGCGGTTCGGTTTACCCCGGAGCGACCGAGGCGTGCAACAGCATGGACGACGACTGCGACGGCGCTACGGATGAAGGCGTAGAGCTCACGTTCTACCTGGACAACGACGGCGATGGCTACGGCGATGCTTCCGTGACGGACGATGCGTGTTCGGCTCCGGCTGGATACGTGGTGGACGACACGGATTGCGATGACACGAGTATGAGCGTGTATCCTGGCGCACCGGAGACGTGCGACAGCGCAGACGATGACTGCGATGGCAGTGTCGATGAGGATCTGGTTCTCATGTGTGTCGATGGTGACGGGGACACCTTCGGTGATCCCACGCGGTGCACGGATCCGATGTCGTGTTTGGAGACGGCAATCTACGAGACCTACGGGTACGTCGAAGGTGACGCCGACTGCGATGACACCGATGCAGCGATCAACCCGGATGCGACGGAAGTCGTGGATGGAATCGATAACGACTGCGATAGCGTCATCGACTGATCTGAGGGTTCGGGTACGATACGAACGCACGGGGTCCCCTCGATTTGGCGAAAGCTGAGTCGGGGGGATCTTCGCATTTCGAATGATTTTATTTTGTCCATTTTCGGCTTGCTGTTTCGCAAATTCGTTCAACGTACCAAGAAGTACGTTTCACGAACTTTGCTCCTTGCGCACCGAAACTGGTCTAAAATAAAACCATTCGAGTCTGGTGATATTCGAATGTTATACTGTTCGCATGATTCCCAATTTTCGTTCGTTGTATCGTGCTTCTGAAGAGCAGGCGCGGTTGGCCTTTATTGGTTTAACAGTGCTTTTGGGTTTGGGATTTCTTGGGACAATCTTTTTCTCATCAACGCTCGTTGTTGCCGCGGTGCTTGTGATTATCGGTATTGTTTTTACCTTCGCGAAGCCTACGTGGACGTTGGTTGCTTTTGCGGCGTATCTTCCTTTTGAACCGTTTTTACTGAAGTGGATTCCGGATGACGTGTATGTGTTTGCACGATACGGATCCGAACTCGTTGTGTATCTTCTTCTCTCGGTGGTGATGTGGCGCATGTTTTCCGGATCCATCAAATTTCAACGAACGCCACTCGATATTGCGTTTTGTGTGGTGGTGTTTCTTGCGCTGGTTTCTTGTGTGGTGAATACGGTAAATCCGTGGTTTGCCATTCTTGGTCTGCGGCAAATTTTCCGTTTTGTTCTGCTTTTTTTTGTTGTGGCATATTTGGCACCAAGTAAGGCGGTGATTAAAAAGCTGCTCACGATTATGTTCGTGATTGTTGCTATCCAGGCTGGTCTTGGTTATGCACAACGGGTTATTGGCGAGCCGTTGGATTTGTTTTTGATTCCGTCGTCGCAACACACATTGGGTTCGCTACAACTTACATCGGGCACCACGCAATTTTGGGATCCTGGTGAACGGGTGTTCGGTACGCTTGGCAGATACGATCAGCTTGGCACATTCATGGCATTTTTCTTAATTCTTTTGGTTGCATTGCTGTACGAACGGGTGATTGAGAAGCATCGGGAGCTTCCAGCGTGGCTTATTCTTTTCTTTTCTATTCCTGTGGTCGGTTTGGCGTATTCCCGATCGGCCTGGTTTGGTTTTGCGTTTGCGTTCTTTTTTATTGCGCTGTGGGTGAAACGCGACAAGCGCGTGTTTTTGGCTACAGGAATTGGTGCACTCATGATTTTTGGGTATTTGTCGGTTACAGGACTTGTTGTTAACCAACTTATTGATTCGCGAAGCCAGTCGTTCACTGATCGTTTTTTTGAAGCGTTTTCGTATGCCCGTTGGCAAGGGGAATATTATGGTTTAGGTCGTGTGTATTGGTTGGTGCAAACGGCATATAGTGTGGTGCCTGCTGCGCCATTGTTTGGTCATGGTCCGGGAACGTATGGCGGGGGAGCTGTTGCCGCGCTTGGGAATACGGAGGTGTACGACCGCCTTGGTTTGCCGTTTGGTGTGTATGGCACAGAGGGGTATATCGACAACAATTGGTTTAGTATGTGGGGCGAGCTTGGAACGCTCGGACTTGGTGCGTACCTTGTGATGTATCTGAGTTTGTTTGCAGCGTGCATGCGGATCTATCGTGAAAGTTCCGATCCCGAAATTCGTGCCCTTGCGCTTGGTGTTGCTGCCACTATGCTGGCCGTTGCAGTGAACGCATTACTCGCCACGTTCCTTGAAGCGCGAACCCTTGCTCCGTACTTATGGATTATGGGGGGAGCGGTAGTGGGGATGGGGAAGAAGGAGGGGATTGTATGATGTACGAACCGATCTTTCCGTTCTTTCCGTCATTGCGAGGAGCGTAATCGCGACGTGGCAATCTAGGTTTATGCTCGATCGGCAATACTTCGTTTATATTCTGACAAACATTTCAAATGCAGTGTTGTATATTGGAGTTACGAATAATATCTCAAGAAGAATCGAAGAACACAAATCAGGATCGGTGGCGAGTTTTACGAAGAAATATCATTGTTATAAGCTTGTGTATTACGAAGTTTTCGAAACGGCGTATGATGCAATCACTCGGGAAAAACAATTGAAGGCCGGTTCGAGGAAAAAGAAGGAGGTATTGATTGCTGCTCTGAATCCAACCTGGAAGGATTTACTACATGATTTAGCCTAGATTGCCACGTCGAATGATTACATTCTCCTCGCAATGACTGGTGTAGGAGTCGATCCTTTCGTCTTTGCGAAGAGGGTAATCACGATGCGGTAATCTAGGACAACTTGAGTAAAGGAAATACACTATGCGCATACTTCACGCTCATAAATACTTTCATTCCCGTGACGGGGCCAGCCGCTATGAACGCGGATTGATGCGGTTGCAGGAGGAGGCGGGGCACGTGGTGGCACCGTTTGCGATGCATGACGAGAGAAACGAGCCAACACCGTGGAGTGAATATTTTGTATCGAATTTAGAAACGAAGCATTTTGCATTTGGTTTTTCTGCGATCAAACAGCTTGGTCGTGCGTTATGGTCGATCGAGGCCGCGAAAAAGTTTGGAAAGCTTTGCGACGTGTTTAAGCCTGACATCGTTCATGTACATAACATCTATACGCATCTTTCACCGTCCATTTTGCATGAAGCAAAGAAGCGGGGAATTCCAATGGTAATGACGGTGCATGATTATGCGTTGCTTAGTGCGAATTATTCGCTGTGGGACGAGAAGAGGATGCGGTCGATGGCGATGAATGATATTGGTGTTCTTTCAACGGCGAAGTCGAAATATATTAAAGGATCGTTTGCGGCGACGTTGGTGTTGGAAATGATTTTGAAATTGCATCATGTATTGAGAATGTACGACGGCGTTATTGATCAGTACGTGACATATTCGCAATTTGTGAAGGATGCCATGGTGCACAACGGCTTTGATGTGCGAAAGATTTCGGTGATGCATCCGTTTGCGGAGCCGTTGATGGTGGAACGTGATAGCCCTCCCCCTGCCAAGGGGGAGTTAGGAGGGGGTGTTCTCTATGCTGGTCGTCTTGAATCGTATAAGGGCGTCCATGTACTTATCGAAGCGTTGAAATACTTACCGTCGACCATGCAGATAACGATTGTAGGAGTTGGGCCGGATGAGGCGCGGTTGAAGGCCATGGCGGGGAAAGATGATCGTGTTGAGTTTTTGGGATTTGTTCCGGGGAAAGAGTTGTGGAACATGATGGCGCAGGCATCGGTGGTGGTTGTTCCGTCCATTTGGCAAGAGGTGTATGGATTGGTTGCGCTGGAGGCGATGTGCCAAGAAACGCCGATTATTGTGGCAAAGAGCGGAGGGCTTCCCGAGGTGGTCGGCGGTAGTGATGCTGGCGTTGTGGTGCCGGCAAGTGACTCAAAAGCGCTAGCAAAAGCCATTGTATCGATAATCGACCACCCCGATCGTGCGAAGCTCATGGGAAAGGCGGCGGCGGATAGGGCAAGGGATATAGGAAATCCACAGGTGCATCTTGCCAGAATTATGGATGTGTACTCCTGGTGTGGATAAATCGAAATAATGATGGAAAATATCGCTAATACTAGCGATATTTTTTGTTTATACGGCATGGGTGTTTCGTTGACCAAAACCGTCAAAAATGCTATAGTACTCGGTCTTATGAAAATTACCATGATCGGACAAAAGGGGATTCCTGCGCAGTTCGGGGGTGTAGAGACCCACGTTCTTGAGCTTGCCACGCGCCTTACTCGCCTTGGCCATTCGGTCACGGTGTACGGTCGTTCTTGGTATGTTCCCAAGGGCACCGATCGCGTGAATAGCGTTCGTGTTGTTCGCTTGCCGAGCATCCATACAAAACATCTCGATACCATCTCGGCATCGCTTTTTGCCGTCCTTCATGCGGCGATGTTTGTGCGCCCTGATGTGTATCACTTTCATGGTGTTGGTCCTTCGCTCTTGGCGTGGATTCCTCGAATGCTTGCGCCGCGAGCAACCGTGGTGACCACATTCCATTCTGTAGATCGAACTCATGAAAAATGGGGATGGTTTTCGCGCCTTATGTTGCGCTTTGGTGAGCGTGCGGCGTTTGCGTTTGCAGACGAAACCATTACGGTGAGTAAAACGCTTACGAAATACGGCGAGCAGGAATATGGCCGACGTGCCACGTATATTCCGAACGGTATTACACCAGTTCGTACGGCAGTTGATCCATTATTGTTGGCGCCGTTTGGATTGGAGCCTTTTCACTATGTTGCGATGATTGCCCGATTAGTTCCGCATAAAGGAGCTCACACGTTAATTGCTGCATGGAAGATTGCGCATTCACGATCGCCAAAGATCATGGAGAATATTAAGCTCGCGATTATTGGTGGAAGTGCGTTTACGGATGCATATGTACGAAAACTTCATGCCATGGCCGCATTCGATGATTCGATCGTGTTTACGGGTTTCCAACGGAGCGACACGCTTACGGCGTTATTTTCTGGCGCACGATTCATGGTGCATCCTTCTACGAGTGAAGGATTGCCGATTGCGGTGCTGGAAGAAATGAGTCATGGAAAAGCGGTGATTGCTGCAGACATTCCTGAAACGATGGAAGTCGTTGCAGAGTATGGTGTGCCGTTTCCGCAAGGGAATGTTGATGCGCTTGCCGATGCTATTATCGAGCTTGCTGCAGAGCCAATGCAGGCTGCGGCCATTGGCCACGCCGCGCGTACGTTTGTAGAAGACGAATATCATTGGGACGACATCGCACAGGAAACTGCTTCGCTCTATCGGCGTCATGCTATGGTTCGCCAGGGCGTATTCGCAGTACGATAATATTGAAACAAAAAAATCGAACCGCTCATTGCTGAGCGGTTCGATTTTTTTCTGAGCGTAAAATTTCTTTTACTATTCTTGTTCCCACAAAGTCTGGTATGCGACCGATAATATTGCGGGATTGGAGGAAGGGAATGTGATTAACGCTTGCATGACCAGCGAAGAGTGTGGGGAGAATATTCTTTTCACCGTACACGTCGAAGACTTTTCGGATGTGAAGTAGTCCGGATCGGTACAGATGATCGCGACGAAATCCGAAGCCTGGAACATTCGGATGGTGTATTCCTCGTGAAACACGAAGGCATAGTCGCCATGCGGTATCGAGTGCTTCTTCGTTCGCGTTTTCGATGTGTAGCGCGACATTGAGTTTTTTTCGTGCAGTAAAAATTGTTTCAAAACAACCGCGAAAATCGAGCTCCTTCGATAATGCGGCCGTCCATGCGTCCCAAAATCCGGGATCTGTTGATTCTTCCGTCTTCAATCTTTGTTGCATGGCAACGGCGAGTCCTTCGTCTGTCGTGATGTAGTTTGCGAGTCCACGGCCGAGAAGAAGTATCTGTGATGTCATGCCGTTTGCGGTGCGTAATCCATGTACTTCAATTTCATGAGTGAGGAGACGCGCTGCACGAGCACGAGAAGAAAGAAATTTTTTTGGAATTTTTACCGTGGGGATTTTTACTCCGTCGTCGCCGTGAGCAATGGAAATACTTGGATGATTGGTGAATCGAATGTTCCAGTGATGCAAATCATAATAATCGAGTGTTGCGCGAACCATACGCTCGAAACTTTCTGCGTTCACACGATCTTGATGCGTATGCAATTCATGACTTCGTGCGAGGAGCGAATCGAATTCACTAGAGAGTTCTTGGGCAGTTTGTAATGGCGCGCCAAAAAGATGATCCGCAAATGTGCTCACGGCAGCGTCGTCTTTGCGTTTCATTGCGTTGACGATATTGAGTCGCGTGGAAAGTTCGGAAAGTTTTTCCAGATAGAGCGATCGAATATCTTCTTCTGCTGGCAGCGATGCAATACGATCGTGAACTGACTTGAGTGCGGTGAGATACGCGGCGGCGTCGAACCGATCGAGTTGATGAAATGCGAACGACGGTGGTGTGCGGTCGAGAAGAAAGCGTTCTCGAGCAACGCGCGTACTTTTTGCACTTTGACGAACAATATTTGCAAATGGAAATGCTGGAAGGGTTTGTAACGTCTTATAGAGGGGGAGATCGATTGGCTCCATACTTATGAGCGATCTTTGGGGATTTTCCATGCCTCGACGAACTGGCCAATGCCGTCTTTGGCGAGCTTGTGACGAACGGTCGTTGTTTTGTCGGCCCAGTCCAAAAGGGAGGAGAGGTCGATTTTGTACCGATTCTGGACAACGATGAATTCCACTACGCCGTCCGTAACCGCTCGGCGGATGGTTCGGGGGGAGACGCCAAAGAACTTTGCGGCTTCGGAAACGGAGAGACGAATAGTGGTTTCCTCCATAGCAATCGCTAATATTAGCCAATATTTCCGTTTTGGAACTATTTTGCTCGCAATGACGGATATGAATACCGTCAATTATATACAATTCCCGAAAATCCTGCTAAGATTGGTGCTAAAACTTGCGGTTTTCTTAGGAAAAGCGCTCAACTGTAATGATCAGGCTTCCTCTTACGACTATATACATGTCAACACTCCGCGAAAAATTCTTAGCGTATCGTGTGCATCGCTATCAAGACGCGACAGCATACGGTGAAATCTACGACCTTTTTGCCGACAGAATTCGCCGATTTCTGGCGTTTAAACTGCCACGCAATGAGGATGCGGATGAGCTAGCGAGTGAGGTGTTTCTTCGAGGCTGGGAGTATATGACCAGCGGTGCCGTGAATAACCTTAACGCGTTCTTCTTCCGCATTGCTCGAAACTTGGTGGCCGATTTTTATCGGAAGTACAAGGTTACTGAGGAGCTCGATGCAGCGTCGATGAAGAGTGACGGAGTATCCGTAAGCGAGGAAATTGCCACGAAACTTGAAAGCGATGAGCTCATTGAATCACTCAAAGGATTGAAGGATGAATATCGTGAAGTGCTCGTGATGCGATACCTCAGTGAAATGGAAGTGGGGGAAATTGCGTCTGCATTAGAGAAGACGTCCAACGGAGTACGTGTGCTGCTCCACAGAGCAAAGAAGGCATTACAAGAAAAGGTGCAAAAATAATTCAACTCTTGTGAACAACATTGCTGCACAACTTCGTTCCGCAAAAAACCGACCATCTGCCGGCGGTTTTTCTGTTGAACGACATGCTGCAGCAAAACGATCGCTCATGTTAGCGATTGGTGCGGATATTTCTCAACCTTCTGCTGAGCCGGTCGTTAATTTGAAGACACGCTATATCTTCTGGCTTTCGCAGTCGTTCGTTTCCCGTCCATTAGTTGTAGGCGTTGCTGCAGTGGTGCTTGCGGTAAGCGGACTCATGACCACGGTGAGCGCTGCACAGCAAAGCGTTCCAGGGGATATGTTGTACACCGTAAAACTCATTAATGAGCGTGCGCGTTTGCAGCTTGCGTCGCTCGATCGTAAGGCGGTGCTCCATACCGAGTTTGCAGAGGAACGTTTGAATGAGGTGTCGAAGCTCCAGTTGAACGCATCGAGTCACGATACCGATCTTGTTGCGCAAACCATCGATGCGTACACGCAGGAGGTCGCCTCTGCAAATCAAAACCTTCGTGACCTGCAAGCATCGGGTGATGTTACTACTGTTGCTACGGCAAATGCGGTGCAGCAAAATCTTGTTGCGTTGGATTCAACCATGACGAATTCTGTGGCGCCGGCATCGTCGGAAGCAGAATCGGTTGCGGTTTCCTCTGCGCAATCCACCACACAGGTTGCACAAGATGCTTCGGTGAGTGTTGCGGTGCAAGCACATCAAGACGCAACGTCCGAACAGTCCACTCGAGAATTGAACGATATGTTTCTTCGTCAGTTTGCCGCAATCGGCACACGAAAAACATTCGACATGCATCGTCTCTCTGTGATTCGCGCATCGCTTGAATTGCATCCAGAAACGTTGGGGGCACTGAGCATTATTACGGATACTGATTTGCGTCGTCTTGAACGAAGTATCAATATTGCCATTGCCGATGTTGCGCCGGCTATGGATACGTTTGCTCTTGGGAATTATCAATCAGCATTTGAGGCACTGGCGCATGCGGAATCTTTGCTTCGCGGTATTGAGGCAACGATTGCTGATGTAGAAATAGGTATTACTGCTGCGCTCATGAGTGCTCCTCCCGATCCTGTACAATAGTCCTCACGTTTTCCGTCGCACTTCCTTCAGCGTCGACCTCCTCACGAGATCGATGCACAAGGGATTGTGAAGACACAATTCCCGCACCTGATAGCCATTGTAAGAGAGTCCGCTCTCTTAAAGGTCGAGACCGCACGGTCATGTCTATCAGAATTCTTTTCCTGCTTTTGGGAAAAAAAGACTTCAGAAAATTATGACAAACGTTCTTCAAACTGGGAAACGTGCGTTGTCTGTAGCAGTCGCTGCAGCAACCATGCTCTTCTCTGTCGGTGCTGGTCTCTTGCAGCCTTCGGTTGCAGCAGCAGCATCTGCTGGTGACTTGATCAAGGGCACATCCCTCTCAACTGTGTACTACTACGGTTACGATGGCATGCGCTACACGTTCCCAAATGAAAAGACGTACATGACGTGGTACGAGAACTTCGACGACGTCAGCACGATCTCTGACAGTGCGCTTGCGGATCTTTCTCTTGCAGGCAATGTGGTATACCGCCCAGGTTCATACTGGGTAAAGGTTCAGTCCGATGACAAGGTATACGCAGTGTCCACAGACGGAAGCATTCACTGGATTGAATCTGAAGACGTTGCAGTAGACTACGCTGGTTCCTCATGGGCTAGCGGCATTCAAGACGTTCCAGATGTCTTCTTTACTGATTACACCGTAGGATCCTCACTCATGACCGCTTCTGCATTTGACGGAATGTTGTACATGGATGGTGGTGACTACTACATTTCTTGGGCTGGTGAGAAGCGAATGGTCAGCTCTGCTGGTCGTTCTGCAAACGGCCTTCAGGCTGGTTTCTTCCTCTCAGGATCCGGAATTGACGACAGCGATCTTTCTGCTGGATCGGAAATCGCTTCTGGTGTTTCTTCTCTCATGGATGCTGCACAAACAGTAGCCGACGAGGAAGCAGCAACAGGTGGCGTGAGCATCTCGCTTGATTCTTCCACTGCTGCATCTGCAACAGTGCCAGATGCAGCTTCCGGTGTGAGCGTTGCAACATTCAAGATTACTGCAGGTGATGCCGCAACAATCGACGTGATGAACGTTGCATTGATGGGCCTTGCTGCAACTTCTGATTTTGCATCGTCTGGTGTGTACCTTTACGAAGGTGCAGATCGTCTTACGGATGGTAAGAGCTTCAACTCTTCCACACGTCAGGCAACATTTAGTTCCCTTAACCTCGACTTTGCTGCTGGCGAAACTCGCTACATCACAGTAAAGGTTGATTTGGCTAATGCAGGTGTAACCACTTCATTTGCTGTTGGAATCGAAGGTTCTGACGACATTGAAGTAGGCGGTGATGTTTCTGGATCGTTCCCACTCTCTGGAAACTCCATGAGCATTGTGAACTCTTCCGTTGGTAGCGTTACGATCGTTGACACTGGATCCCTCACGAACCCAGTTGTTGGTGCTCAGAACGCAACAATTTCCGAGTTCAAGTTGACTGCTGGTAGCACAGAAGACATTTCTCTTGAGCACATCACGCTTAAGATTAGTGACGAAAGTGATCACAGTGACTTCCAGCTCTACCAAGGTGATACTTGGTTGGCAGAAGGTGAGAGCATTGGCAACAAGCTTGTTATGTTCGAACTTGCTGATTCCTTTGGAATCGACAAGGGATCTGATCGCACCTTTACTGTAACTGCAGACATCGGTGGCGATGCCGCAGAAACCATCACGACGTACTTGGACAACAGCGCAGACCTCTATGCTGTTGGCGACGACTTCGGATTTGGTGTAACCGTTACTCGCACTGGTTTTGATGGAGGCAGCGGAGATTTGTCCACTGTTACCATTGAAGGTGGCGAATTGAGCGTGTCGTTCAGCGGTCCTTCCGCAACCGACGTGAGTAATACCGCTGAAAACGTTTCCTTCTGGGAAGGTTCATTGGTTGCGGAACGTGCAATGACCATCACAACGATGCCAATTGTTGTCACCATGACAAATGATGATGCAACTGGTCTTGAAGAAGATCCAATCTCGGATATTCGCATTGTTAATGCAGACACTGGTGCGCTCTTGATGGGTCCTTTGGATCTTGCATCAACTGTTGCTGATAGTGATTCTGGCGAACCAGAAACATTGACCTTTACCGATGACTTTGACATGGATGCTGGTGAAGTTTTGAACTTCATGGTAACCGCAGACATGGAGTCTGATTCGACGACGCCAAACAATGCTTCTGAAGCAGGCGATACGTTTACATTCTCTTTGAGCTCCGCATCTGGCCTTACTGCAGAAGACTCTGAAGGAGATGCAATCTCTGACATTGTTCCAAATGCAGACTTGGCAGGTAACGCTCAGACCGTTGTGGCTTCTGGTCTTACGGTTACGTTGGCTTCAACTCCAACAGGAACCAAGACCTACGTTCGTGGTACATCAGGTGTAACATTCGCTTCCTTCAACTTTGCTGCTGCAAACGGCGGCGACATTGAAGTAACGGATTTCAGCCCGATTGTTGCTGTGAACGAAAACAGCTACGACACAGACTTCGCTGCTGGTCGTGAGGACGAAGAAGATGCATCAGCGGATGGAACATATGTTAATTCCACTGATAACATCACCTCATGTTCATTGTACGAGGGATCTACATTGATTGCTGGTCCAGAATCGATTGCTTCAGCAACGACTGGTGTAGTGAACTTTGCTGACTTCTCATACTCTGTTGCCGCAGGAACAACACAGACTTTGAGTGTTCTCTGTAACATTGCAAACGTTGCACAGGGTGGTAGCTCAAGCTCCAACCAGTACGCAGTGGGAATCCCATTGGCAGCAGACGTGGTAGCATTGGATACTGATGGCGACTCTGCAACGGTAACCTTGACCACCGTTAACCTTGTATCGAATGTCCCTACGGCAATCGTAAAGGTGGTGAACTCTGGTTCCCTTGCAGTAACCGCAGCATCCGACACCCCAATTGCAGACTTTGTTGTGACTGGTTCGTCCAGCACATCCGTATCGAAGTTCCGCTTCGATGCAACGTCTGAAGCCTTTGTGGTTGATCGTCTCCGTGTTGAGGAACAGCAAGCTGCTGCAGACACCGGATCTACTGATTCGACTGCATACGCAAATAACGTATCGCTCGTGACAATTAGCTACCCAGATTCTGCTGGCGCTACTCAGACTGATTCTGGTGCTCTTACGAACAACGGAATTACATTCAACAGCCTTACGTTCTACGTTGCTAAGGATAGCCATGCAGAAGTAACGGTGAAGATTGACGTCCCAAGTTCAGAGCGTTCTGGTGGCTCTTCCACATCGAACGAACGCGTACGTTTGGTGCTCGACGATGGTACTGGCGAACTTCGCGCAGTAGGTCAGGGTTCTGGTCAGACACTTTCTGACAGCTCTGTTACTACTGTTGATGCCGCTGGTACAACCATGGCAAAGTTCGTGGTTCGTGAAACGTATCCAACCATTGCCCTCAGCTCTTCTAGCCCATCTGGCTCGAAGGTTGTTGGTAACCAGGAAGTATTGCGTTTCAATGTTACCGCTGCTTCTGGTGAGGACGTGGTGTTGAACAACATCATCTTCAGCATGAGCGCATCGGATAACGCAACGACCCTTTGGAGAAACTGTGCAGCATCATCTGGTGCTCAGGTTGCTGCAACAGACTTCCACATCTACAACATGAACAAGCTCGGAACTGCAACGTCTTTGGACGCTGCATCAACTGAGTGGACCTTGTTGGCAAGTACAGGTGCAACGTGTTCTGCCGCACAGGTTTCGTTCGTGAAGTTGGTACTTGCTACTCCAGAAATCGTTCCAGCAGGAACCTCGTACGCCTATGCGCTGTACTTTGACTCCACTGGTGCTTCTGCAGTAAACGATGACTCCATACAGTTTGGTCTTGCAAGTGATCCAATCACTTCGACCTACATCAACGTATCTAACGCTGCAAATGATGCAGATATCGCAATGACCGCTACAACGGTTAACGTGGATTCTGGTTCTGCATTTGCCGTGGGTGATGTGATCAACATGGACTTGGATGACAGCGAAGTTGCAGATTCGGGCGAAGAAAAAATGCTCGTCGTTGCAATTACCTCAAACGCTTTGACTGTTATCCGTGGATACCTCGGATCAACTGTTGCGGCTGCTGACATTGGTTCTGGCAATGAATACGAAGTCACCGACGACCTTCAGCGTTTGCCAAGTGCACTTCTTTGGCAGGACGACGGAACTTCTTCTACTGCAAGTACCGCAACTGGCTACGGAGTACTCAAGGAGTACTACGGCGCACACCTCGTCGACAGTCTTCCAATCAGCGGAAACAGCCTCTCGTTCTAATCCACGGGAACTGGTTCTCGCGATTCGGAACTGTTACGACCAACACACCCTCGCTTCGGCGGGGGTGTTTGGCTTTTTGTGATATTTCCACTACTATTTCTCCATATGAAGAAATCGCTCTCACGAAAACAGGTGGTAATTATCGCTTCGGTTCTTGTGGTGTTTTTGCTTGGGGCGTATGCGTTCTGGATTAAAGAGGGGAACTATTTTTTTGATCCATACAACGGGCTTGTTACGAGCATTGATGTGCAAATGGATGAGGCGACGCGAGCATTAGTGCAGCAAAGAGTTGCTACTGCAGAGGCATCACTTGCTGCGCAGGAAGAGTCTGGTACGGAGATTGATACAGCGCTGTACGTTACTATTGCAGAAAATGAGAAAATGTTGGGTGATTTAGTCTCGTCGCGTCTTATGTATGAAACATATCTCAGGACGAATGATTCGTCGTATCTTGTGTGGAATTCGTATGCAAAGCTTTTGGAACTGATGAAGGATTTTCCTGCCGCGGAAGACGCGTTTAAAAAGTCATTATCTATCGTAGCTATTGAGGGATCGTATCAAGACTATGCAGAATTTTTGAGAACGCATTATCCTGACCGAATTGCTGACGAGAAAGCAATTCTCGATGAAGCATTTGTAAGTTTTCATCAAACGCCATGGCTCATGATTGCGCTTGGAGATTGGTTCTTTAAAACAGGGGAATGCGATCAAGGAAAGGCGCATTATGATGTTGCGGTTTCGCTGTCTCCAGATAATGCTGCAAGTATCGAGCGTGACCAAGCAGAAAAACTTGAGGTTTGTAAACAACCTCGATAGAGCCAAACGAACAGTGCCTGTGGGTACTGTTCTTTTGTTTGCGGATTTTCAGTGAGATACTGGAACCAATCTATGTCCCATCGTCTATTGTCTCGTGGTTTTTGTGTTGGAATGTTGTGTGTGCTTCTGCCTTCCCTTGTGCTTGCGCAAACTCCCAGCGATCCAAAGTACAACGAGCAATGGTATCTTGATCGTATTCAGGCACCGAATGCCTGGGATACCACTACAGGATCTTCCACGGTTATTGTGGCTGTGCTGGATACGGGACTCGATCTTGATCATGAGGATATTGTTGATAATCTTTGGACGAATGCTGGGGAAATTGCAGATAATGGGAAGGACGATGATGGGAACGGGTATATCGATGACGTTCATGGTTGGGATTTTATTGGGAACGATAACGATCCTTCGCCAAGTCCGGTAAGCACGTCGTCGTCGGAGGCTATCGACCATGGCACGCTTATTGCAGGAGAGATTGGTGCAGTTGGCGATAATCATCTTGGCGTGTCTGGCGTGGCGTGGAATGTAAAAATCATGCCGGTGCGCATGTTGGACGATCAGGGTAGTGGTACAGAGTTTGATGCGGCGAGCGCCATTACGTATGCCAGGAAGAATGGCGCCAAGGTAATCAACTTAAGCTTTGCGGGGGACGAAGCACATTCGTCGCTAAAGAGTGCTGTGAAGGATGCGTTTACAAATGGTGTGGTGATTGTGGCGGCAATGGGAAATGATAATCGAGACACAAACATGAATCCGGTGTATCCCGCATGTTTGCGCACAACGGACGATGATTGGGTGATTGGTGTAACGGCTACGGATAGTAGCGATCGTGGTGCATCGTTTACCAACTACGGCACGATTTGTGCGGACGTTGCTGCGCCAGGCACAAATATTTACGGTCTTTCGTATCATGGCCCTGCTCAGGGCTACAATGATAAATATCTTGGGGGATGGAGCGGTACTTCTATGGCATCTCCACTGGTGGCTGGTACTGCGGCGTTGTTATTTTCCCGATATCCAACGCTTACCGCGACTGATGTTCGAAATATTATTAAGCTTTCGGTGGATCCAGTGAGTATTCGTGGATATCTTACCGGGGAGCTTGGTGCGGGGCGATTGAATGTGGATCGTGCATTGGCATTAGCAGTCTCCTATGTTCCGGCGGTTGAGGACTCTGCAGAATCAACGCCGTCGACTACGACGACAACTACACCATCAACCACGACAACGACGAATTCTGACGATGTAACGTCTGATACGTCTACGAAATCCGATGTGGTTGCGACAACGGATGATGTTTTGAAGTATTCGTTTGCTGTGTTTGGTGCGCCAGAAGGTGTTGCGCCAATGGTGGATGTGCGTAGGGCTGATGGCTCGGAATATGCCACTTTTGCAGCGTATTCCAGCAATTTTCATGGTGGTGTGCATGTTGCTACCATCAATAATGACCATGACACAATTCCTGAGATTGTCACGGGCGCCGGTGAATCTGGCGGTCCACATGTTCGAGTGTTTAAGGCATTTGGCGCCTTGTTCTCCGAATTCTTTGCGTACGACAAAACATCGAGCCATGGTGTTTCTCTTGTAACGGGAGACGTGAATGGAGACGGTGAGGACGATATTGTTACTGCGGTCGGATCCAATGTAAGCCAGGATATTGTTGTGTGGAGCGAGAAGGGTTCTGAAATATTTCGCTTTGCCGCTTCCGTCTTTCCCGCATCTTCTGCGCTTTCTGTCTCTACGGTGGATATTGACGACGACGCCGCTCGCGAAGTTGCAGTAACGGGAATCATCGACGGAGCTGTACACGTTGCAGTGTACGACAACGACGGAAAATATCTCGTCGACTTTGTGCCGTTTGTAGGAGCATCGATGGTGAGCGTTTCTGGTGGGGATCGTGATGGCGATAATATTGAGGATATATTTGTTGCGAATTTGGGATCGGGAAATGTGGTGAACGAGGTTACGAAGATTGGTGCGGTTCGTGGTGCGGTAACATTTTCTGCGCAGGCGCTCAGCGGAGACCGTGTTGTTGGTATCGATCTCGATCTGGATGGAAGAGATGATATGATGGTGAGTGAAAATGTGGATAGTGGTTTGGTATCCATGATGTCGTCCGATGGAAAAACGTCGCTCGGTTCATGGAATGCGCCAACGTTTGGCGCAAAGACCGGTGCATTTTTTGCAGGGTGGTAATATCATGAGACGTTCTCATTTGGGACTATTTTCAACGCGGAGCAAGGAGAGCTCGCGAGACGTACTCATTGTACGTTGAGTGAGTCGACGCCGCGACAAGTTGAAAAGAGGCCAAATGAGGGCGTCTCAAAATATCTATGTCGTTAGAACAAAAAACATCCGTCGTTACTGGAGGTGCGGGGTTTATTGGCTCGTTTCTTTGCGAAGCATTGCTCAACGATGGTCATCGCGTTATTTGTATTGATAATTTTTCCACTGGTCATGTTCGGAATATTGAAACGTTGTTGCGAAATCCAGATTTTCAATTTCTTCGTATCGACGTGAATGAATCGTTCGATCTTGGTTCCTTTGCGGAGCTTGAGGCATTCAAGGTGAAATTTATTGGTGTACACGAGGTGTATCACTTGGCTATGCCCACGGTGTCGAAGGGATTTGAGGAATATCGTATCGCTACGCTACTCACGAATAGTGTGGGTACACGAAACATGCTCGATATTGCGGTGAAATACAAGGCAAAGTTTTTGTTGGCATCGAGTGCGGTGGTATATGGAAATCGCACCGCAGAATCGAAGTTATTTGCGGAGGAGTATCAAGGTATTGTGAATCATCTTACGCCACGCGCTGCGTATAATGAGGGAAAACGATTTGCAGAAACCATGGTGAATACCTACGCGTCAGTCCATACGCTGGACGCAAAGATTGCGCGTATTTTCCGAACGTTTGGTCCACGAATGCCGTTGTTCCAAGGGCATCAGATTCCTGATTTTGTTTTGTCTGCACTCGACAATAAACCGTTGGCGATTTCAGGCGATCAAGCAACTACAACGTCGTTGGTGTATGTTTCGGATGTTGTTGATGGTTTAATTCGTCTGATGCGTGCGGAGCCGACTATTGGTCCAGTGAATATTGGAAGTGATGTTGAGTTGCCAATGAGAGACGTTGCTGGGCAGATTATCAAAATTGCAGAAAGTTCTTCGGAAATTGTGTATGAAGCTGCTCCACTCTTTCTGACACAAATGGGACTGCCGGATTTAACAAAGGCTCGAAATGGTTTAAGCTGGATTCCGTTGGTCCGTTTGGAAGATGGTTTGGCGAAAACGATTGATTATGTTCGTGCAAATAAGCTTCTCTTGACGAACGGAGAGTAGAACGTCACGATATCGTTGTATGATTGTTGTGGTGATTCCGGCATACAATGAATCCACCCGTGTTGCTGCTGCTGTAGGAGATGCTGCATGTTTTTCGGATCACATTGTTGTGGTTGATGATTGTTCAACGGACGAAACAGCGCACGTTGCAAAGACTGCTGGTGCAACGGTACTTCGGCACGTGATTAATCGTGGTCAGGGCGCGGCACTACAAACAGGAATGGATTTTGCATTGCAAGCGCTTGGCGCAGATGTTGTGGTGCACTTTGATGCGGACGGGCAAATGCGTGGCGATGAAATTCCGATGATGGTGAAGCCGATTGTGGATGGTGATGCAGATGTTGTGCTTGGATCCCGATTTTTAGGATCCCCAGCAAAGGATATGCCAGTGATTCGAAAAATATTAGTTCGACTTGGCACTGTGTTTACTATGGTGTTGTCGGGTATTCGCGTAACCGATACGCATAACGGGTTTCGTGCATTTTCCCGGAAGGCAGCAGGAGATATTCGTATTTCGCTCGATCGGATGGCGCATGCGTCGGAAATCATCGATCTGGTGAAAACGAAGCGATTCCGATTCGTTGAACGGCCAGTAACTATTACGTATTCGGCAGAAACATTGCGCAAAGGCCAGTCAACCATAAAGGCATTGTTGACCGCAAAAGATATTCTTAAGAAAAAAGTTGTTGGCTAATATGATGTTTCAATTCTTTCTTATCCTCTTTTCTGCGTATGCAATCGGCAGATCGTTCAAACAATATTCTCGAAAACAGGTTTCGAAGTATTGGATTGTAGTGTGGTCGGTGCTTTGGTTTGTGGTTATGGGTGTTGCGCTTATGCCGCAAGCAACGGATCGCGTTGCTGCGTTTGTGGGAGTTGGCCGTGGTGCAGATTTATTGGTGTATCTTGCGGTGACATTTCTTTTGTATGCCGTGCTTCGGTTGATGACGCGTCAGCAGAAAATGAGTGAAGAGATTACCGAACTTGTGCGCAAGATTGCGGTAGACCATCCAGAAAAGAAATAGTGGTATGCGGATCGCTATCGTAACACCAGTATTTCCGCCGTATCGTGGCGGCATTGGAACTGTTGCGGATCACGATGCGCGATGCTTGCGTGAACTTGGATTTACGGTTGAAGTGTTTACGCCGCAGTATAAAACTCCATCAAAAGCTCAGCAGGGAATTACTCGACTGCAACCATTTTATGCGTGGGGAAATGCTGCGGTGTTGTTGAATTTGGTTACGAAGCTTCGGGAATTCGATGTGACTCATCTCCATTATCCTTTTTTTGGAAGTGATGTGATTGCGGCATTTGCTGCGAAGCTCTGGAATATTCCGCTGGTGCTCACGTATCATATGAAGCCGAAAGCGACGGGGATTCTTGGTTTCACGTTTCGTGCGTATCGATTTGTGCTTGAGCGATTCGTTTTTCGATCGGCGAAAGTGCTTCTTGTGAGCTCGAAAGATTATGCTCGAGCGCAGAACGTTCATCATTCGAACATCGTCGAGCATCCTTTTGGCGTTGATACGAATCGATTTGCTCCTGGAGATCGTGCCGCCGCGCGAAGACATTTTGGGATTGCAGAAGAAATTCCTACGATTGTTTTTGTTGGTGGCCTTGACCGTGCGCACTATTTTAAAGGCGTTGATGTATTATTGACGGCATGTTCGAGAATGAAATCGCCGTGGCAGTTGCTTGTTGTTGGCGATGGGAATAATCGGAAAACGTTCGAAGCGTTGGCGAAGAGTCTTGGCATTGCGGGTTGCGTACATTTTGTAGGATCGATTCCGTTTGAGGCGTTGCCGATGGCGTATCAGGCCGCTGACGTTCACGTATTGCCGTCGATTGATCGTTCTGAAGCGTTCGGTATTGTTACGCTGGAGGCTATGGCGTGCGGAGTGCCAAGTGTTGTTTCCGATTTGCCCGGTGTACGGTCGTTGATTATTGAAGGAGAGACGGGTGCGTTGGTGGAGCCGTCGAATGCCGCAAAACTTGCAGAGATCCTTGATCGATACTGTGCGGACGAAAATTTCGCGAAGTATTGCGGAGGAAGCGCGAGAGTACGATCGCTTGCGGTGTATGATGAACGAACACTCGCAAAACATCTCGTTGCGGTGTACAACGGATTGGTATGAAGATTGGTATTGTTACAAACTTATATCCACCTCATGCTCGCGGAGGGGCAGAGAACGTTATTGTTCGTATTGTCGAGCAATTGCTTGCCATGGGCCATGATGTTTTCGTGGTGACGGGTCAGCCCAAGGCAAAAGGTGTTGCGGTAGAAATCGGGACGACGAGCATTGAGCGTATTTACCGGTTCTTTCCAAAAAATATTTATTTTACACTCGATGATTATCGATACTCCTGGCCATTTCGATTATTATGGCACGTGACTGATGCGTTTTCTCGTTCGGGGAGCAATGCTGTTGCGCAGATTCTTGCGGACGAAAAGCCAGACATCGTTCTCACGAATAATTTAAAAGGAATTGGGCTGCGCATTCCTGAAGTTATTCAAGCAATGCATATTCCTCATGTGCATATTTTGCACGACTTGCAACTGGTTACTCCTTCTGGGCTTCGTATGTTTGGCTACGAGAAGGAACGATGGTTTACAAAGCCTGTGCATATTGCTTATCGGATGATCTGTCGTGCTCGTATGGGAAAGCCGTCGCTGGTCCTTTCGCCATCTCAATATTTGTTAGACGAGTATCAGCGAGCAGGTTTTTTTCAGCATACAGATGTTCGATGTATGCCGAATCCGTCGCCTTCTGCAATAACGGTTTTTCGCGATAGTCATCGATCGGGGCCATTACGATTGTTGTTTGTTGGTCAATTAGCTTTGCATAAGGGAATCGCATTTCTGTTGAATGCCTTTGCAAAATTTGATGGTGATATCCGCTTGCATATTGCTGGTGGTGGACAAATGCGTGCAATGGTGGAAGAACGCGTAGCGCACGACAAGCGTATTGTGTACTTGGGATACACGCCGCCAGAAGAGCTTGCGAAGTGCATGATTGCGGTGGACGCTGTGGTGGTTCCGAGTCTCTGTTATGAAAATTCGCCCACGGTTATTTACGAATCGCTTTCTGTTGGTGTTCCGTTGGTCGCTTCTCGTATTGGTGGTGTGGGAGAACTCATTCAGCATGAAAAAACGGGTTTCTTATTTACTCCCGGCGACGAACAGGATTTTCTTCGCGTGTTACAGGTGCTCGACGCGCAGAAAGACGACTTTGCTACGCGTTCAGCGCATATTCGTGGAACAGTGGCGCCGTATGAGATTACGAAATATACCGAACGGCTTGTTGCGTTGCTTACAGAGACGATTGCTCGATATTCTCGTCGGTAAAGATGAATACCGTCGTTTTGCCTCCATCTACGGCAAACCATGTATCAATAATTTGCTTGGTGTTTTCAATAATTGCATCGCTTTTCCACCAATAATCGCTTACGACAAAATACGCTTTGTGAACGCCGGCAAGTTCCATGGCCTTGGTTATTGTTGCCTGTGTTGGCTCGTTCTCTACCATCGATAGGTACGATTGATAGAGCGGTCCGCCGGTAGGAATTGGATAATAAAAGATATCGTTGTGATAATACTTTCTGAATCCAAATTCTTGTAATGCTGCTGCAGCGGTGGCTTGATTTGAAAGCACAATGTAGTCTGCATCCTTGGATTCGCGATTATGGATTGCGTATACAGTGTTGAAATCTGCATCGCTCACGTTGAATGCTGCTGAACGCGCATAGCCGTCGTTTCGCGGATACATGCCGTAGACTGTTGCGCAGCAGGCAATAAAACCAAGGAAGAGGAAAGGAGGACGGAAGAACGACTTTGCGCGAAAGTGATCGCCGAAATATTTGAGTGCGTCACTCGCGGATGGGAGCGCGAAGAGCGTTGCAAGGAAAAATAACCGTAGAGCAAAGTCTTGTCGTTCGTAGGCGATAAGATACGAGAAATCGATGCCAAGCGAAACGATGATGAAGGATCCTAGGAGTGCCAATGCGATGATGGGGTCAGGTCGATGATTGTTGGTTTTTTGTTGAATGAAGAATCCGATTCCCGCAAGAATCAGGATGAGTATCGATGCGTTTTCCGAAAAAAGATACAGCGCATCGAGCCACGTATTTCCGTGTGAAAAGAGAAAGCCAGAGAGTGGGAGCTCGTGAAGTCGCCACAGTCGCTCAGGGGTAAATGAAACGGACGCGTGGCTGATAATTGCTTGTATTGCGAACATTGCAGGGAGCGCGAGTGCGGCAAGAATGCCGAGTATCCATTGAAGTATCGATCGTGCGCGTGATTGGTGTTGGAGATGGGTTGCTGAGAGTGCAACAAAGAAACATGCAGGAACTCCGGCAATGGGGTGCGTAATGAGTGCAGCAAGCGCGAAGAGCGATGGAGCGACAAGTTGCTGACGTAGGGTGATGGATTTTGGAATACTGATGATAGCGAGTACCGTAAAAAGATAGGCGAGGGATTGTGGTGTAGTGGAAATCCAATTCGCGAAACCGATGAGAAGGATAGCGATGCTCACAGGAATTCGGCGTGCAATACTGGTGAGGGTTATTGCCGCAAGCAGTGGGACGAGCAGTATATTGAGCGAGAATAATGGAATTTTTACAAGAATATTTCCATACAATTCGAGTGCATATTCGCCAATATAGTAGAGCGGTTTTGGGGTAATGGTGCCGTGCTCGATAATATGTGCCACGGTAGCACGATGAAGAAATGGATCGAATCCGTATCCAAGCGGGAAGAGAATAGTTGCTGAAGTAAAAATGGAGAAGAGTGTTGTAAAGAGCGCGATTGTACCAAGGAGTTTGTATCCACGATGGAGGAGAATGAAACTTGCAAATAGTGCTACAGCAGGAGCAAGAATTGCAATGGGTAAAAGTACGCTCCAGGGTGTTCGTACGGCGTCGAGGATTGGTGCAGAGAGTATTGCTTGCCACCATGCAGCAACGGAGAGTATTCCTATTCCGAAAAGAAGGAGCGACGACACGCTGTGATTGTTCTGTTCTGTATTGAATTCAGTGGCGATTGCATGACGACGATATCGTTGTTGTGTTCCAAAAAGAATTGCGCTTATAGTGAATATGGCAGCGATGCCTAGAGTTATCGTGTTTACCGTGGTGGTGTAATATACCGCTGCACCGGATAGTGAGAAGCATGCAATGGCCAGCATTGCGCCAATTGCTGTAGCAATGCCGCGAGATTCTTCCGGAAAGTATGTTCTTCCAAGTCTGTTCCCAAGTACAGTAAAAAGTCCTGCCACGGCCATTGCACTGAAGAAAAAGAGCGTCATAGCGTATACTGCAATCAATTGTTCTTCATAGTACACGTTTCTTCGCCTATGTCCCAGAGAGGTTTTGCAAAGTGGTATCCGCACGATTACGTGATGCGATACACGTTTGTTCCATTGGTTCCGCGGTGGATGACACCGAATCATATTACGATTTTTCGGATGATTCTGACGCCGTTTGTGATTTGGGTGCTGTTTTTAGGTGACTATGCGTTGGGTATTCCGTTGTTTGTACTTGCAGCATTTACCGATGTGCTTGATGGATCAGTGGCGCGTATTCGAAAGCAAATTACGCCTTGGGGAATTTTCTTTGATCCCGTTGCAGATAAGCTGCTTGTTGGTGGCGTTGCGCTCACGGTCGCGCTCCAATACTTTCATCCTATTTTGGTCTTTGTTGCGATTGGTTTGGACTTGTTACCGGCGATTGTGTTTTTGTCCCAAAAAAATCCGGGGAGCAATATGATGTCCGCAAATGTGTGGGGAAAAGCAAAAATGGTGTTGCAATTTTTGGCTTTGACCTCGTTATTATTTGGGATTGCTATGGGATCAGAAACGTTTGTAGTTGTGGGGGAGGGAGTTCTTGGCGTTTCGTTGCTATTTGCACTTCTCGCCGCAGTGACGTATTCCTTATAAGGTATGGCGATTCATTGGCGATGGGGTTTGCGGATATTCATGCTGGTTGCGGTGTTTTTGAGTATGGGCTGGCTTACTCTTGGGATTGGGCCGATATTTCCGTCGCCAGATGAAAGTGCAAATGCGTTCTTTGCTCAAACATTTGCAGAAACAGGAGTGTTGATCGCGAGCGAACCATTGAACGAATTTGTTGGGGGAATTATTCATCCGCGTTCCATGGTCGCTCCTGGTACGTCAATTCTTCCTGCGAGTTTTCTGGGATTTCCTATCCTGACGGGTGCCATGCGATATGTATTTGGTACGTTTGGTGAATTTGTCTTTACGCCAATGCTCGCAATTAGCGCGGTGATTGCACTGTGGTGGGTGGTGAAACGATACGTGAAGGATGAGCTCTTTGCGGACCTTGCGTCGCTTTTTCTCTTAACGCATCCCGCGTTTTGGTACTACGGCGCACGAGTGATGATGCCGAATGTTGCTTTTGTGTCGTTATTGATTCTTGGTGTTGTGTGTTTTGTGAAGGCGTGCGACAAGAAGTCGATGGTATTTGGACTGTGTGCGGGTTTGATTGTTGGACTAGGACTGTCCACGCGTCTTGTTGAAGCGCCTATTCTGTGTGTTGTCGCAGGTATTGTGCTCATCCGGCATTACCGATCGGTATCCTGGCGTGTATTGTTTGGTGCGATATTTGGCGGCCTCGGTATTCTTGTGGCGTATCTTGCGATGAACGCAGATATGTATGGATCGGTGATGACGACGGGATACACGATTCCCGCAATTGCGTTGACTCCGCAGGAAGTTTCTTCAACCTCGATATTTACCACGATCGGTCACATGGTGATTCCGTTCGGGATTCATCCGAAGGCGATGCTTGTGAATGCGTTTTGGTATGGATGGTGGTTGTTCCCTTTGTCATCGACGCTGGCGGTGGTTGGAACAGGAATTGCGTGGCGTATGAAGACGCACCAGAAGGCGTGGCGAACGTTTGTACTTTGTGTTGTTGTTGCTTCTGTGTGGTTGATCGCGGTGTACGGTAGTTGGACGATTGCGGACAATCCGGATCCGAAGGCAATTACGATTGGGAATTCTCATGTGCGGTACTGGTTGCCATTGTTTGCGGCTTCCAGTGTGCTTGTGGCGCTCCTTTGTGTTCAGTGGTTGCGCGAAATGTTGCCTGTACATCGTGGTCTTCGACGATCCCCATGGAGTATAGGCGTGATGGTTGGTGTGCTTCTCTTGCAGAACTGGACTGCGGTTTTTCGTGGTGATGACGGATTGATTGCTGCACGGGCGGCAGCGGTAGTGTCCGAAGGAAAGCGCGATGCGGTGCTTGAATATACTGAGTCTGATGCGGTTATTATCGTCGACCGTGCTGATAAGTATTTTTTTCCGGCACGACGTGTGATTGTCCCGCTTCGTGATGACTCGACGTATGCTGCGATGCCAACATTGGTACAGCATGTTCCGTTATACTATTTTGGGATTACATTTCCGGAAATCGATCTTGCGTATTTGAATGAGGAGAAGTTGTTGCTGATGGGATTATCCATTACGCCGATTGTCACCATTGATAACGAGACGTTGTATCAAATTTCTCGCATTGCGTTGTGAAAGTAGTCATAAAAAAAATTTCTATTGTCCTGGTTACGCTTGTTCCATTTTTTTGGCTTTCGTGGCTTTCTGCGGCGCCTGGTGGTGAGCGTGTTGTTGTATGGCAGCCAGGAGTTTCGTCCCCATTTGTGCAGTCACCACTTCCTGCGGAACGTGTTTCGGATGTACAGAATTCTGGTCGTGGAGATTTTGTGACTGTTGAGCAGGAGCCCGTGTATTTTGCTGTGTTTCCACCGTCTGATGATTTTACGAGCGTCGATGTGCAGTTGGCGTTTGATTCGCATGGTGCATTTGCGGTGGAGCTTGGTGGCATGACGAATATTGCAGCATATGCGTTTGATTTTCACGCGCTTTCCAATTCGGTGCTTGAGCGATTGGCGTGGCATGCGTTGCCGAGTTTGGCGTCGGATACTGCATTAATGGCGTTTGCAAAAGACGATGTAAAAGCATCGATTGAGGATTTTGTTGCGCATCTTCCTCCAAGAAATACGGTGGTAACGTATCGTGCAACGTTGCCTGGTGTGTATCGTGAGCCGTCGTATGTTTCACTAGGACGCGATCAGGTATTTTCACTTTCCTTGCGAGGGAGTCATGAATACGTAACGTATATCAAGAACGAGCCATTTCATCTTGTGGTGCAGTATCAAGATATTAATCGAACGTTTGGAGCAGATGATGGATATATTCGCGTGTACGATGAGCACGGAACGGTGAAGATCGAGGAAATACTGAGCGATGACGGGAATACTACAGAGGATCAAATGTATTCTTCGCACACTGCCGTGCTTGATGGTTCAGGTTGGCCGGAGGGTGTGTATCGCGTAGAGATTTCGGGAACGTCGGACATTATGATGCGGCAATTGGTTACGAAACAGCGATACATGGCATTTAAAAATCGCATGTATGTTGGTGACGACGTTGGATATTTCGTGAAGGATCGATCAACAACGTTTGTGACGAATAGTAAATCACTCGTATTTGAAACATTTCATGCGGATTCTGCGCAACAGGTGAATCTTGGAAAAACTTCCGTTGCAATTCCAAAAAGTCATATGCATACGTACGCCACGGTGGACGATGCTGGAGTGGTTGAGGGAAGAACAGATGCCGGTGATATTAAAATGACGGGGGAGGGAAAATTTGCTCCGTCCGATATGGCATTTTTTGATCCGGATCCTAGGCCACTGACTGCACAGACCAATCTTGCGGATCCTGCTATTCGGTATGTGTATGCGAATCTTCCTCCGGAGGTGACGAATGCTGATGGTTGGCGTGTGGCAACGGCATCGTTTTCACTATCGTCGCTTGTGCAGGAGCTTGGAGCGTATAAATTCGCGATATCGCTGCCGGGCTTTGCAGCAGATGAGCAAACGATTGATGTTCATGCGCTTACCGTAACGTTCCGGAAGCCATCGATTTCGGTTTTAACAGCAGGAATCCAGGAGCTTCGTCGTTGGCGTAACGCGCTTCGCGATCGAATATTCTAGCTATGTCGATTCCACGATTCAGCGCGTTGGTTGTGTTCTCTGCGTATTGTGCGCTGCTTTGTGCTGAGTATCTTCGACCAGGTTTTGTTTCCACGGCAATGAATGTTCATGTGTTGTGGATTGGTATTGTGGGGTGCGTGGTGTGGGAAATGACGACGAAACGTGCCTATGAGTACCGAAAAATATCATCGTTGTTCTTATATAGCGTAATGGCCTGTATCGGAATGTTGCTCGCGCTTATTGTGTGGAATCTTGGCGCCACTTTTGGTGACATGCGATTGTTCTTTGCTGTAGCAGTTGGTATTCTGCCCTCTGTACTCTTGATTCATGAAGAGAAGTAAAATAGAGGATGTATTTTATGAGAAATACGAAAAACATTGTTTCATTCGAACATGGTGATGTTCGTAAGATTTGGCACAACAATGAATGGTATTTTTCAATTATTGACATCATTGCGATTTTAACGGAGCAACGAAATTTCAAGAAGGCAAAAAGCTATTGGACAACCTTGAAAGGTCGTTTAAAAAAGGAAGGAAGTCAGTTGGTCACAAATTGTGACCAACTGAAGATGCAATCTGCCGATAAAAAAATGTACAGAACCGACGTGGCGAATACAGAAACAGTGTTACGACTTATTCAGTCCGTTCCGTCGCCAAAAGCTGAGCCATTAAAGCTCTGGCTTGCCAAGGTCGGATCAGAGCGGATTGCAGAGATTCAGGATCCGGCACAAGGGATTGATCGTGCTCGAGCGCTTTGGAAAAAACATGGTCGGAGTGAGAAATGGATCCAGCAACGCATGATGGGACAGGAAACGAGAAACAAACTTACGGATTATTGGAAGGATCACGATGTAAAAGAAGGAGATGAATATGCAATCCTTACGAATATTATTCATCAGGAATGGGCAGATGTAAGCGTGCAGAAACATAAGGCTCTCAAGAAGCTTTCTCGATCGAATAATCTTCGTGATCACATGAATGAGGCGGAGCTTATTCTTACTGCGCTTGCAGAGCTTTCCACTCGTCAGATCGCGGAAAACATGAATGCGGTCGGATTAGAACGCAATACGATTCCCGCAAAGAAAGGAGGAAGGGTTGCGAAAAATGCACGGAAAGAGCTTGAATCGCAAACGGGAAAAAGCGTTGTGAATGGTCAGAACTTTTTGAAATAACCCCTATGTCCTGTCTCTTCTGTTCCATCGTCGCTGGTGATATTCCGTGTTCTAAAATTTATGAGGATGAATCTGTTTTTGCATTTCTCGATATTGGCCCAGTAAGCGAAGGGCACACGCTTGTGGTGCCAAAAGTACATGCAGAAAATCTTCAAGCGGGTTCTGCGCCTGATGCTGAGGCTTTGATGGCAGCGGTGTATCGTATCGCTCCTTCGATCATGAAGGCCGTTGGTGCCGATGGCTACAATCTTGGTATGAATCACGGCGAATGCGCTGGGCAAGACGTCATGCACACGCATCTCCACATTATGCCCAGAAAAAACGGCGTCTCTCGATCGTTTACGAAAACGCACCCCTCGATGGAAGAGCTGACTGCTACGGCGGAGAAGATTCGAGCCGAACTTCAAAATTTGGCTAATGTTACTTAAAAGATTGCCAGGTGAACGTGAAAATCGTAGAATATCCAGTACTATGACCATTTTTGTCACCGGAGGTGCGGGATTTATTGGGTCGAATTTTGTACGATATTGGTTGAAGACGCATCCGGAGGATTCGGTGATTGCGTACGATGCATTAACGTATGCTGGGAATTTAGAAAATTTGCGTGACGTAGAAAATAATCCGCACTATCGATTCGTCAAAGGCGATATCGGCGATTATGCCGTTGCGCGTGCTGCATTGGAAGGCGTGGATGTGGTGGTGAACTTTGCTGCGGAGTCGCATAACGATCGAGGCATTCTTGATCCGGGTATTTTTCTTCGCACTAATGTTCTTGGGACGCAAATTCTTTTAGCTGCGGCAAAAGATGCGAATGTTTCTCGATTCCATCATATTTCCACATGCGAAGTGTTTGGTGAGCTTGAGCTCGATGAGGAAAGGATGTTTAAGGAAAACGATGCATATCTGCCAAAGACACCATACAACGCATCGAAAGCTGCAGCGAATCACGTCGTGATGTCGTATTTCCATACGTTTAAAATGCCTATCACGATTAGCCATTGTGCAAACAATTATGGGCCGTATCAGTTTCCGGAAAAGGTGATTCCAGTGTTTGCTACAAACGCACTCGAAGATAAGCCGTTGCCTGTTTTTAAAACGAGTCAGAATCGTCGCGAGTGGATTCATGTGGACGACCATGCTCGCGCGATCGATCTTATTCTTCAGAAAGGGAAGGTTGGTGAGGCATATAATGTTGGAACTCGTGTTGAAAAATCGGTGGAAGAGATCGCGAACCTCGTTCTTGAAACCTTGGGAAAGCCATCAAGTTTAAAAACAACCGTGCCGGATCGATTGCAACACGACAAACGGTATCTTCTCGATCCAACAAAGATCGAACGCGAACTCGGATGGAAAGCGGAGATTCCCTTTGATCAAGGTATTCGCGAAACAATTTTGTGGTATCGCGACAACCCAGAATGGTGGACCCGATGTAAGAGTGGCGCGTATCAGGAGTACTACGACATGTATTACCAGGATAAATTGGGAAAACTGTAATTCTTTTCCTTGCGTGTATGCATCGTCGTATCGTTATATTTGGTGGAAATGGGAATCTCGGTTCCGATCTTGTGAAGGAATTCACACGTGTTGGGGATGTGGTAATTTCCGTTACGCGAACTGATTGTGATGTGACGATTGCCGAAAATGTTGAAAAGTTTCTTGTTGCACATCCTGCCGATATCGTTATCAATGCAACGGCGTATAACGCGGTCGATCTTGCGGAGACTGAGCCTGCGCGGTCGGTGGCCATGAAACTGAATGGCGAGGCTCCGGGAGTTTTGGCTCGTGAGGCAAAAAGGATCGGCGCAAAGTTCCTCCACTTTTCATCGGACTACGTACTTTCCGGTGATGCGACATCGATGGGTGACGAAGACGCCATTCCTGTACCAGCGAATGTGTATGGTGAAAGCAAGCTCGCTGGTGAGGTTTCGGTTCGGAGCGAGCATGATTCGGCGTACATTGTTCGAACATCTCGATTGTTCGGGCAACAGGGCGCATCTCCTGACTGTAAGCCGAGTTTTGTGACATTGATTGTTCAACGCGCGCTCACAAAGCCGTCAATCACGCTTGTTGATGAAGAGTTCGCGTGTCCAACATATACCGCCGATCTCGCCGTTGCTGTTCGAACATTGTTCGATGAATCGTATCCATCGGGAACGTATCATCTTGTGAATGAAGACGATGGAGTTACGTGGCATGGGTTTGCGGAAGAGATTTTTGCAGTGCTCGGAATCAATCCAATGCGATTAACCGTTGACGGTGCGACATTCAAGCGACCAGCCAAGCGCGCATTGTCTACGATGATGAAGAATACTCGCGGACCGAAGTTGCCGTCACGTCGAGATGCACTCACACGATTTCTCCTCGGGACTTTGAAGGGTGGAATGAAAATTGAACAAACAGGAATTCCTGGGCTGTTTGCTTTTACCCCCACTAGATTCGGTGACGAGCGTGGATGGTTCTCGGAAGTGTTGAGTTTGGTTGCGCTTCGAAACTTGGGATTCCGAACCGATCTTGCGCAGATTAATGAAGGACAGTCCACGAAAGGGATTCTTCGCGGCCTTCATTTTCAAGCCCCACCATTTGCGCAGGCAAAAATTGTGTCGTGTACCGCAGGGTCCATTTACGATGTTGCGGTAGACGTTCGAAAAACGTCGCCAACGTATGGGAAACATTTTTCGATCGAATTGAGTGCATTAAATGGCAAGGCACTCTACATCCCAGAAGGATTTGCACATGGAATGATGGCACTGGAAGACGGTTCGCGTATCCGATATCACGTTTTTGGCTCGACCTGGGAAAAATCGTCTGAAGGCGGTTTACGATTCGACGATCCAAGCTTGAATATTGTGTGGCCAGACCTTGGTGTGCAAATTTCCGCTAATACTCGCGACGCTTCGTGGCCCGTATTTTCTGAGTTCTCTACGCCATTTACAGATGCGTTGTAATTGATACCCTGCATTCATATGAAAGCTCTTATTGCTGCTGGGGGGAGGGCAACGCGGTTGAGGCCTATTACGTGGACGCGAAATAAGCATTTGATTCCGTTGGCGAATAAGCCGATGTTGGCGAATGCTATTGAAAAACTGGTGGATGCGGGAATCACGGAGATTGGTATCAACATCAATCCGGGTGATACGGAGATTGCGGCGGTGTTTGGCGATGGTTCGACATACGGTGCGACCATTACGTATCTTGAGCAGCAGGGTGGACCGCTCGGACTGGCGCACATCGTAAAGAACGCAAAATCGTTTTTGGGAAGCGAATCATTCGTGTTTTACCTTGGCGACAATATTATTCTTGGGAGCCTTCGCCGATTTATTGAGCGTTTCGAGAAGGGCGATCTTGATATGTTGCTTGCGTTGTCTCGTGTGCCTGATCCGCAGCGATTCGGTGTACCGGTTATTGAGAACGGTCGAATTGTTAAGGTTATCGAGAAGCCAAAGGAATTTGTTTCGGACTTTGCGGTGACGGGAATTTATTTGTATACCAGTAAAATCTTTGATGCGGTAGAATCCATTGCTCCAGCAGCGCGTGGTGAATATGAAATTTCTGATGCGCATACCTGGATGATTGATCATGGTGCTCGCGTTGGATTTGAAGAGATTACGGGGTGGTGGAAGGACACGGGAACACCAAAGGATCTGCTTGAAGGAAATGCATTGTTATTGAACGATCGGCAAGCGTGGCAGATTCGGAACGAAGGAATCGTTGATGGTACGGCGGTGATTCGTGGAGATGTTTCGATCGGAAAGAACACGATCGTTGGAAAAAATGTGATTGTTCGCGGCCCGGTGGCAATTGGTGAGAATGTTGTTCTTGAGGACTGCTATATTGGTCCGTATTCATCGATCGGAAATGACGCGAAGATTCATGGAGCAACGCTTGAGAATACGATTGTGTTTTCTGGAGTAACGGTGAAGGACTGTCATATCGTCGATAGTTTACTTGGTCAAAATGCGACTATTACGAAGGCAGCGGCGTATCCACCACGTGGGCATCGATTGATTGTGGGCGATAATTCAGCGATCGAGCTCTAGCGCTGTGTTGAAGATGTCGATTATTATCGTCAGCTGGAACGTCAAGGAATTGCTTCGGCAAAATCTTGCACAGCTTTTGATATTGCGACGTGAGGATTTTTTGTTCGAAGTGTTCGTGGTGGATAATGGTTCAAAGGACGGATCTGTAAGAATGGTTCGTGACGAATTTTCCTGGGTGCATTTGGTACAGAATGACTATAATGCGGGTTTTGCAAAAGCATGTAATCAGGCGATTCGGATGGCGAAAGGTGAGGTGATTCTGTTGTTGAATCCAGATAATCGCGTTGAGGCAGGGACGCTTGAACGAACACATCAAGAACTGATCGAACATCATGATATTGGCGTGCTCGGTGTGCGGCTTATCGACGAGAAAGGTGATGTTGTTCGATCGGTACGGCGAGATCCGAGACTTCGCGATCAATTGGTAACGCTTTTGAAGCTTCCGCGATTTTTTCCGGCGCTGAACGATCGGTATCTTGCGAAGGACTTTGATTACACGATTTCTCAAGATGTTGAGCAGATTCGTGGATCGTATTTCGCGTTTCGTCGTGAACTCATTCAGCATGTTGGTATGTTCGACGAACGGTACTTCATTTGGTTTGAGGAGGTGGATTTTTGCAAACGTGTTCGTGGATTTGGGTTCCGTATTCGGTATTGTGCGGACGTGATCTGTACGGATTTTGTGGGGAAAAGTTTTGCGCAGGTTTCCGTGTGGAAAAAGCAGCGTATGTTTTTTACGAGTGCGTGGAAGTTTTTTTGGAAGTGGGGAATTCGTAACTGTTAGCCTATGCGTCTTGCTCTCCATCTTTCCACGTACAACGGATCTGAGTTTCTGCCAGAGCTATTTGCGTCGCTTGATGCGCAGACGGATCAGGATTGGGTGTTGCGGATTCGTGATGATGGATCGAATGTGGAAGAACTTGCGAAGACACGAGCCATTATTGGTGTTCATGCGGAACATCGAAGGATTGATTTTGTTGGGGGAGTGAATATTGGATTCGCGGCATCGCATCAAGAGATGTATGTGGCTCACGATGAAGAGCTTGTGCTGCTCGTGAACCAAGATGTGATATTTACACCAGCGTATATCGCGACTGTTCGTCGATATATGGAAGAGCATTCCGATGTAGCTGCAGCAGCAGGAACGATTCTTCGATGGAATTGGGATACGAACCACGTTTCTCGATTGACGAACATTATTGATTCGATCGGTTTAGCCAAAACGCGATCGCATAAGGTTTACGATATTGCTTCTGGAATTTCTCTTGAACATTGTACTGCACAGTGCGTTCCCATATTTGGAATTTCAGGATGCTTGCCAATGTACCGTCGATCAACTCTTGGTGCGATACTTTTTGACAGGATGTACACAATGTACAAAGAGGACGTCGACGTTGCGTATAGGATACAAAAACTTGGTTTCCGATCTGTACGAGTTTCGGGAACGATCGCGTATCATTTTCGAGGATTCCAGCAATCGATTCTCCATCGCGGAGTGAGCACGCGATTTCAGGAATTGTCGTATCGTAATCATCTTCGAAATTTGCGGAAACATCTTTCTTGGCGCGATTGGCTGTTTGATGGGTGGGCGATTGTTCCGTTTGAATGCGCGAAAATTGGGTTTTTTCTGTGTACGAACCCCATGATTTTGTGGCGGACATGGCGCAGAATTTTTTTAAAGCGCGTATGACATACGATATTGCTATTATCATGGTGTCGTACAACAAGATTGTCGAAGAATGTTTACCGTCGGTGAAGCGCGCTATTGCTGCGTCTTCGCTGAGGATCGGTTTCGTGCTCGTTGATAATGGATCTCCAGATCTTCGTGCACATGAATTTGTGAAGGAACATCTTCCTGATGCGGTGGTGATTCTGCGTGACCAGAATTATGGTTTTGGAAATTCGTGTAATCGTGCTGTGCAAGAAGTTGATGCAGAGTTTTATTTTCTTCTCAATCCCGACACCGTTCTTGTGGACGATACCATTCTCGATAGGATGCATGCGTTTATGCGAGAAAAGCCGTGGACGGGAATTGTTGCGCCGCGCATTCATCACATGACGGGTGAGCTTCAGGAAACGCATCGTCGATTTCCAAAATGGTACATGCCAATTGTGCAGCGAACGATGATTGCGAATTCTGTGTTTGGGAGAAAATATGCCGATCGCTTTTTGATGCGGGAGCGTGTGCTTCGTGATAGACGGCTGGTTGATTGGGTACAGGGATCTGCGATGTTTATTTCCTCAGCGCTGTATAAGGAGCTTGATGGTTTTGATGACCGGTTTTGGATGTATTTTGAGGACATCGATTTGTGCCGACGTGCATGGGAGCGTCGTCGACCAGTGTATTATTATCCTGACGTGGTATTACATCATGCGTATGGAAAAGCATCGGCAACTCCTGGAGGGTATGTGAAAAATCTTTTCACAAATCGGCCATTGCGTGCGCATATTATGAGCTGGATTCGGTACACGTGGAAGTGGCGACCTTTTTCTGGAAGAGCGGTAACGACACATTCCTAATACTCGTGTATGCCTCCAAGAGTTATCGTACAGATTATTACGTATCGCACGGAGGGAATTGAGGCAGAGCTCGATGTACTGTTTGAAAGCCTTGCAAAGGTTCGTGCGCCGGAAGGCGGTTGGGTTCTTGC
>CALRAI010000008.1 GCA_943350635.1 Candidatus Uhrbacteria bacterium | reverse complement strand
GTTTCGTCAATCAAAAAACCGCCAGTGTTGGCGGCTTTCTGTGAAAATGTGCTGATTACGCTTTGTCTTCTGCTTTTTCCTTTTTCTCACTTTCTTCCTTGAGCGAGAGGCCAAGACGGTGTTCGTCCGGTTCCACGGATACAATGCGGAATTTCATTACGTCTCCTGGTTTTGCAAGCTTTGTAGGATCTTCTACTGGCTTTTCTGCAAGTTCAGATACGTGAGCGAGTCCTTGAATATCGGCATCGAGTTCTACAAAGAAGCCGAATGGGTTGACTTTGATGATCTTTCCTTCCACCCAACTGCCAACTTTGTATCGCTTTGCAACGGACTTCCAAGGATCTTCGGTGAGTTTCTTGATAGACAAGAAAATCTTGCTTCCTTCAATACCGATGATTTCTGCACGCACGTTGTCGTTCATTTTGAGGACATCACGTGGGTGATCGATACGCTGCCATGCGATTTCCGAGATGTGGACGAGGCCTTCCAATGGTGTGGTGCTTCCGGTAGGGAAGAACTTCACGAATGCACCAAAGTCTGCCACTGCAGAAACATCGCCAGCAATAATGTCGCCAATGCGGCATTGTGCAATGATGTTCTTCTGTTCTTCCTCCCATACCGCTTTTTCCGACACGATGAGCTTGCCGTCGTCCTCGTGAACGTCCAGCACGCGAACGCGCATGGTTTCACCAATAAAGCTGCGGAGCTTCTCGAAGATTTTCTGCTTATCGCCGCCGGCAACACGTGGGTAGTGTTCTGGAGCAAGCTGGGATACTGGCAAGAAGCCTTGTACGTGGTTCACACGAACGATGAGTCCACCTTTGTTTGCGTCCAACACCTTTACGGGGATTGGATCGCCGCTCGTGGAAAGCTCGCTCAAATCCTTCCATGCGCGCTGTTGTCCAGCGTAACGGAAAGAAAGTTCTACTTCGCCGTTCTCGTTTTCAAGGTCGACCACCGTTGCTTCAACATCGTCCCCATCCTTGAGGTTCTTGTAGGCGTCGGCCTCGGCATACAGCTCGCGGCCACGCACTACGCCGGTGGTGAGTCCAAGAATATCGATACGAATTTCTCGGCCTTTGGTGGAAAGCACCTTTCCCTTAATGGTGTCCCCAAGCTTTGGAATAACGAACAGCCCTTCTTTATCGAGCAATTCATCTAACGCGCTTGGCTTTACTGCCGCTACCTTCGTTGCTTCTTTCATAAATGAAAATGTCCGGACCATGCCAAAAGCCAAATGACCAATGGGTGATACGGGGCTAAGAATGAAGAAGTGGCAAAAGTGTATAAGAGTTGTGGAAAATGCGCAATCGTCGTTTGAATAAATTCTGCTAACATTAGCGAATATATTATATTACAGCGCCGAGAATGTTTTGGTTACTTCTCCCGTGATGCTGTTGGTAAGCGGATCAAAGCCGCCGTCGACTTCGTCTTTATCTGAGTAGTCGTCGCCGTCTGTGTCGGTTTTTTTATCGGAGGTGCCAAGGTCGTTTTCTTGGGCGGCGGTAAGGCTATCTTCGTCAGCGTCGATGAGTGTCGCGGCTTCTACGGAAAGATTCGTTGCCGTTGCGGTATTTGCGCCGTCGATATATTTTTTCTGATCGTATTCGCTCAGCCCGTCTGTGTATTTCATGGAATAGGTGAGGGCATAGCCAGTTTCGGTGAGTTGATACCCGAATGCGGTGTTGGTGAATATGTCGTTTGGAATTGCTTTTACGCGATAATACTCCGCTTGGTAGCCGATAAGGTCTTGGAGCGTGGCGGGGTATGCGTTGTTGTCTTTGTTGTAGCTTTTGAGTGCGGTGCGAATTTTTTGTATGACGTCAGCCTGCGAGTCGAAATCCACTTCGGCCGATGTTTTTCCTTCAATGAGCCCCATGGCCTGAGGGAAAGAGAGAACATGGTCGGGGACTGTTACAATCACTGGCTCGTTGATGTTTGCGAATGTTGTATTAATGGAGACGCTGATTTGTGAGTCTTTAAACTTTTCATTGTCCGTTTTTGGAGCGATGGTAACGTTGAAGTCTATTCCGGCAGGTTGGCCGTCCGTTTGTCGGACGGATAACGATCCATGCAATTGGTTCATGATCGCGATTGTAACCGCGCTTTGTGTTGTCTTTTTCATTCCGGCGATGTTTGTATCGCTGAAGAGGGTGTATGTGTAATCACCGATGCGTGTTGATCGATCTTCTGCAACCGTGTTGAATGCAGCCATGATTTTTGTGCCATCCACAATAACGGGATACGTCCAAACTTTTTCTCCGTTGAGCGTTTCTTGTGTGGCTGTTCCGAGACTGATTCCGCCGTTTTCGTATGCTGCTTTCATCCATGCTTCTATTTCAACATCAAGATTTTTTGTTGCAGCCTTTGTTTTTGTGGTGTCGGTTTTCTTCGTACCGTACTCGATTACGGTAGAGATACCGTTTGTGAAATCTGCGTCGATCCATGAATCGGAGAGAGCGGCAAGGTCGATAATCGGAATAGGAAGGGGAACTTTTGCTGGATGAATGTAAGTTTTTTCCCCAACATGACGCATTTCAATATCCAAAGTGGCTTGGATATTGTTTGCGCTATAGGTTCCTTCTATACGGGACTGTGTGTCGGCGAGCGTTTCCGATTTTTGCCAGTCGGAGGTGAGCGTGAGATTGAATTGAAGATCGCTTGGGATGAGACGAAGGAATGCGGGAACTGAAGGGCTCGGAGATGACGATGTTTCTGATAATGTATCACCAAAATCTGCGCTGAGGTCAGTTGATGTTGGAGGGGGAGTCGTTTCTGCTGGAGTTGTTGTGGGAACGCTGAAATCGATGGGGGTAACTTGAGCATCTCGAGGTTCAAATTGTGCGTGAATCGTACTTACAGTGTGTGCTGATGTGAGTGCTGCAAAGGCAGCGAATACTGCTGGAGCATTCGGGGCTTTTACAAACGGATTCGGAATGACTCCTTTCCAGGCCGCAACGCCAACGCTGGTAATTGCAAGACATGCTACGACGATGGTGGTTGCAATGAGCGGTTTTCGGAATGGGGTGGTGCGTCGCGGCGTGGTGAAGTGTGGCGGTTCGGTGGGTACAGGGATTGGTGTTGGAATGATGATGGGCTGCTCGTCCATAGAATCGATGGGAAAATCTTGTTCAGAGTATACAGGACGTTGGTGTAGAATTTGTGATATACATGAAATACGAATCATCTTACCCAATACCATATGACTGTTGGCGAATTGATGAAAACCGATGTGGTCACGGTGACACCGTCGTTGTCGTGGCGCGATGCGGCAGCACTGTTACTTGGAAAAGGCATTTCTGCAGCTCCGGTGGTGGATGACGCTGGGCACTTGTTAGGGATTTTGAGTGAAAAGGATTTGTTTCGTGGATTGTTTCCAAGTTTTAAAGATTGGGTACAAACACCGGAAGCGTATTTAGATTTTGACGCCATGGAAACGCATGCGGCTGATGCGATGGGAAAAACTGTAGCGGACGTGATGAGTACTCGAGTGATTACTGCTGCGCCCAGCACGCCGGTGCTCAAGATTGGTGCATTGATGGTTTCTTCGGGAATCCATCACATTCCCGTCGTCGAGAAGGATATTCTTGTAGGGATTGTAGGAAGAGGCGATATGTATCGCGCGATTTTGAAACAATATTTTGGGATGGGGAAGGGTGAGTGATGTATTTGAATGATTGGGATTCTTGGATTGGGTTGAGAGTGGAGATGGTGTGATTCTTTGAAGGGTTAGATGGGGCGGAAGACGACAATTGTTCGCCGTCACAGCGTTGCTTTTTTCTGTTGCCGAGAGTGGGGGTATGCGTTTTTAAAACAGGGGTTCTTCTAATGCAACTCAGTTGCGTTATGTGCATCGGATCCGATCAGAACGATACGTACAGTAGTCGATGATGTCGCACGTGAAACAAAGTCACGTTTGTCGACATTTGATATCGCTTTTTTCAGATATCACGACCACATCGCATTGTATTGCCAAGTTTGAAAACCCCAATCTCGGTAGGAGGGCGTTGAAATCGCAATAGCCGACGCTCCCGTCCTTCCAACCAAATCCAGGAATCCCCGCAGAATCTTTCCATCTCAACGCCCTCTAAAGAAATCAGGTCAGAATATATTCACTCGCTGGTGGCTCGGGTACATTGTTCTGCACTCCGCGCGAATCCCTCACGCTGCGACGGTTCGCTATGCTCACCTGCAGCTGGGAGGGCCCGTGCTCGTTGGAAAAATGTACCCTCGCCACTGCACTCGTGAGTCCTGTGCACAATATGTTCACGGTATTTGGTGTGGCTTGTTACCATATACCCACTATGTCTCACCCTCATGCAGAGTTGTTACAGGATTTTCGTCATGCGCTGGATCGCTTAGTTCCGTTGGCTCCAACGGTTGTTATTGATGAAGCGCGCCAATTAGCGGCCGATCTCGAGTCGAACGAATCATCAACGCCGGAACAGATTCGCCAAGCGCTGATTTATATTGGTAGGAAAGAATTTCCGTATCGAAAGGCGTATCAGGAGCTTTGTGCGGGGGACGAGGACGCGCGATTACAAGAGCTTGTTCTCGCAAAGCTCGATGACGATGTTAAGGCAAAAATGGAATCTGTAGCGAAATACGGTGTGCACATCTTGGACTTTGTTAAAAGTTCCCAATTTGCGACTGAACTTACTTCTGAAGAGCAGTCGGTGATCGATCGGGAAATTCTTGCTGCACACGAAATTTTGAATAAACAATGTGACGATCGCGCACAAGAACGAAAAGGAAAATTTGAAGAGCTTGTTGCGCAATGGTCTGCAGCTGAAGTGCGTATTCAAATGCTCATTGATACGTTTAAAGCCATGGCGGATCGTGACGAACAGTATCGGGACGACATTCTGGCGAGGGTTCGCCAGTTTGAGGAAGGTTGGTCTATGATCGACGTGGATCCCACCGAAGAAGACGTTCAAAAGGAAATTACGTATTGGACTGAAGTGATGAGTCAGGGGGAGGACGATGGTGTAGGCGAATAAGATGTGTTAACCTATTCACGAATTCACGATGCTTATGATTATTACGTGGAATGGTTTGGGAAGTGTGGTGCTCACGGCAAAACCTGGGCAAACTGAAGTGAGTTTGGTGACGAATCCATTTTTTGCAGAAGGAACGTTGAAATTCCCCAAGCAAATTGAATCGTCCATTATTGTGCGATCGCACGATGATGATTCCACCGGGAATACCGATGCCATTATCGCGGAACACGACGGAGGCAAGGCGCCGTTTGTTGTGGATCATCCCGGCGAGTATGAAGTGCGTGGCATGTTTGTGACGGGAATTTCTGCGCCAAAAAAAGACGGTGCTGCACATACGATTTATCGTTTCGACGTAGAGGGAATGCACGTGGGATATTTGGGCGCGATCGATCGTGCGCTGACTGCAAAAGAGCAAGAATTGCTTGGTGCAGTTGATATTCTTCTTGTGCCAGCGGGTGGCAACGATGTTCTTGCGGCGTCGGCAGCCGCTGAGCTCGTAACTCAAATTGAGCCTCGTGTGGTTGTTCCAATATATGTGAATGCGTTTGAGGGCGATGGATATGGAGATGCTGCGGCATTTGTGCGTGAAATTGGTGCGCCGGTAGAAACGTTGGGCAAGTACAAAATTGCTCGAGCCGGTTTGCCAGAAGAAGACTTACAGGTTGTGGTGCTGACTCGTGGTTAGTGTATGGATGCTCCGCGGATTCTTTTGCAGAAACGCACGTTTCTGACCAAGAAACGATTGTGGGTGTTCGCTGTTATTTTCCTTGTGGTGATTGTGGGAACCGGGATCCAGATGCATATGACGTGGAACCGGGAACGACTTCGTGGGATTACGACTGATGCAGTTGATTTCATGCATACGACAACAACAGAATTTAGTTCCGTTTTACCTCCGCGTAGCACTTTTGATCCGTTCTTTGACCTGTTTACATCGGCAACAGCATCCCCCACGTCAGATACGAACGTTCCGCCAGAATCTCCAACTCCTCCTCAACCATAAACTATGGCAAAACCTGAAGAAACACTTGAAGTGCAAACAGAAGACGCTGGGCTGGTACCTGTTGGTGGACTGATTCAACAAAGTATTACCGAAGAAATGCGGCACGCGTATCTTGATTACGCCATGTCCGTTATTGTTTCTCGTGCATTGCCAGACGTGCGTGACGGCATGAAGCCGGTGCATCGCAGAATTTTGTACGCGATGTGGGACATTGGTTTGCGCGCGAATGCCAAATTCCGAAAATCAGCAACGATCGTTGGAGAAGTGCTTGGTAAATATCACCCACACGGCGATATCTCTGTGTACGACAGTATGGTGCGTATGGCGCAGGATTTTTCGTTCCGGTATCCGTTGGTTACTGGACAGGGAAACTTTGGAAGTATGGATGGGGACGGTGCCGCTGCGTATCGATATACCGAGGCAAAGCTTTCTCCGATTGCCGAAGAGATGTTGCTGGATATTGAAAAGAACACCGTGAATTTTGTACCAAACTACGATGGAAGTCATGACGAGCCAGCGGTATTGCCGGCAAAACTCCCAAACCTTCTTTTGAACGGAATGATCGGAATTGCCGTGGGAATGGCAACGAATATTCCTCCGCACAACGTAAAGGAAATTAGCACAGCAATTTTGAAACTGATCGATAATCCGGAAACAACCATCGACGAGATTGTTGAGGTGATGCCAGGTCCAGATTTTCCAACGGGAGGTATTGTGTACGGCGCCAACGATCTGCGGGCTGCCTATGCTACCGGTCGTGGGGGAGTTGTTGTGCGGGCGAAGTGCGATATCGTTGAAGGAAAAAAGGACATGGCAACGATTATTGTTTCGGAGATTCCGTATTTGGTGAATAAGAGCACGCTTATTGAAAAGATTGCAGATTTGGTGCGGGAAAAGAAGTTGGAAGGAATTCGCGATATTCGTGATGAATCAAACAAGGAGGGCGTTCGCATTGTTATCGAGCTTAAGAAGGATGCGTATCCACGTAAAGTATTGAACCGTTTGTATCAAGCAACCCAATTGCAAACCATGTTTCACTACAACATGTTGGCGCTTATCGACGGCATTCAGCCGCGCGTGCTTAATGTGAAGCAGATTCTGGAGGAGCACATTGCGCATCGTAAAAACGTGGTTCGTCGTCGTACAGAATACGATTTGGCGCGTATCGACGATCGTTTGCATATTTTGGATGGGTTGCGGATTGCCCTTGCAAACATCGACAAAGTGATTGCGACAATTAAGAAGTCGAAGGACAAGGACGAAGCGCGATTGAACCTCATGAAGCAATTCAGCATGAGTGAGCGTCAAGCGATTGCGATTTTGGAAATGCGGTTGCAGGCGTTGGCAAACTTGGAGCAATTACGTATTGAACAAGAATACGCAGAGAAGATGAAAATCAAGGAAGCGCTTGAGGCTATTTTGAAGAGTGAAAAGAAGTTGCTTGCTGTGTTGCGTGCAGAACTCGTCGAACTCGCTGAGAAATTTGGCGACGAGCGCCGAACGAAGATTGTGAAGGGTGGCGTGAAGGAATTCTCCATGGAAGATATTATCGCCGATGTTCCTGCGGTGGTGATGATGACGAAAGATGGATATATCAAACGCTTGCCGCCGGATACGTTTACGCAACAGGTTCGTGGAGGAAAAGGTGTTATTGGTCTTACAACGAAAGAAGAAGATGCGATCGAATCGATTTATTCGGCGACCACGCACGAAGACATGATGTTCTTTACGTCTCGTGGCCGTGTGTTCCGTTTGAAGGCGTACGATATTCCAGAGGCGTCGCGTACCGCAAAGGGGCAAGCGATTGTGAATTTCTTGGAACTTGGGCCGGGGGAGAAGGTAACGTCCGTGTTGGTGGGGAATTTGAAGAAGCAACTTGGGGCAAAGTTCATTATGATGGTGACGAATCGTGGAACCATCAAGAAAACGAAGCTCGAGGATTTTGAAAATGTGCGAAAGTCGGGGTTGATCGCGATCAAACTGAACGATGGCGATAATTTGCAATGGGTGCGAACGTCTACTGGTAAGGATCAGGTGATGTTGGCCACGATGAATGGTATGAGTATTCGATTTGATGAAGATGATGTGCGGGCGATGGGTCGAGTTGCGGCAGGAGTTCGTGGCATTAAATTAAAGGGCGATGATGAGGTGATCGGAATGGAAGTGATCGGAGCAGAAGCGCAGAAAGAAGGCCGTCAGCTTCTCACGATTATGGGAAATGGATACGGGAAGCGTACGGATATCGAGGAATATGGTATTCAAGGCCGTGGAGGATCTGGAATTAAAACGGCACAAATTACGGCAAAAACAGGAAAGCTTGTGTGTGCGTATGTTACGGAAATGAAGGACTCGCGTGACTTGCTGATTATGTCCCAAGGCGGACAAATCATTCGTACGTCGGTTACATCGGTTTCGGTTATTGGCCGTGCAACGCAAGGCGTGAAGGTGATGCGCTTCAAACAAGCGGGTGACATGGTGGCAACTGCCGCAGTAGTAGCGGGCGCGGTGGAAGAGAAGGGGTAAAGCTCTATTCAAAAAAATGAGCTGAAAAAATCAGCTCATTTTTTGTTGTGGTAAAATGTGAGCAATATGCCTACGAAAGAACAATCAAATTCTGGGATACCATCGCAAGGAACGGTGGTATCGGCGTTACAGAAAAGCGCAAGCCTCCTCCCGGTACGAGCAGACGATTCCGAGGAACATGCTAAAAACGAAAAACGGCGTGTTGAGAGAGAGTCACGAAATGCCAAGGCGATGATTCGTTTTCAAGCCCTGTTGAAAGAGCATCGCTCATTTGCTGACCCTGTTTGGGAATTACGGCGAAAGATGTATGCAGATCTGCGTGATAGTGGCTCTGTAAGGGACGAAGAAGAAATGGAAATACTTAGGGCATTAGATTTTTTGATTGAATCGAAGTTGATTCAGTTTGGACGACGAGCTGTAGTGTTGCAACGGGCAATCGACAGTCATCCAGCAAAAGAACATTGGGGTGTTGGAGCAGATAAAACTTCTCGAATGATGGAAGATCTTTTTCTTCGATCTGCTTTACATAACACCTTGATAACTTCCGTGGTAATCTTGCATTGGTATGAAGGAGAACGGAAAAAGACTAGCCTTTCTTCTGCTCGTCTTGAAGAATTACATGCGCATGCAAAACAATTGGACATTAGTATGAATCCGGTACGGAAACAGATTAATGCGCCAACTGGTGCTGATTTGAGCAAGGTTCATATTGTCGCAAAGAGCTTTACTGATCGTATTCTGCCTGCCCGTGAACGTGCGTCGAATGAAGGGTTCTCGGATACGTTGAGTGGAAAATTGGAGATTATGATGGGACTTCAGGATGTTGAAAGAGAGTTACTTGAAATAATAGAGGAGTCAGTAAAAAATTCAGCGGATGATCTTCGCGGACCTTTGTCACCGGCTGTTATCGAGGCAATGAATAATATTCAGTCACACGATAGCCAGATAAATGGTGTTGATGTTGTTCCGCAACTTATTATTGTAAAGGCGCGTATTGAAGCTCTTTGGGCGCTTTTGGTGAAAGATGGAGTTCCCATGGGGACAGACATTGAGGCGTACGTAAAAAATGAAGAGCGAAAGGCGGAAGCGGCTAATGAAGCGGCGAGAATGGCTTTGATACAAACAAATGTAGTTCTTCCGGGAATTTATGATGAAGACGAGCCAACAAAGCCTGGTATTTTTGTTTCAAATGATTTACGGAAGCCTCAAACGGGAAATGAGCCTGGAGAATCATTGCGTATTCCAGTTCATCGAACGGTAGATGTTGACGAGTATGCAGAAATTCCTTCCCATCTTGTTGAAGAAGTGTCTGTTTCTGGTCTAAAAGAAAAAGAACGTCTTACTACGCAGTCTGCTGCAGAAATGCTGGGTATCGATCTCGAGATCATTCAAAGAAAAGTTGCCGAATTGCATGGATCAACAGGCGTTGAGAAGATTGAGAAACTTATTCATGATGCTGGTGCAAATGCTCTTGCTGGATTGGACTATGAAAATGGTGACGTTACTGTGCAAAACCGAGTACAGCGAATTCACAGTGCGCAACAGTTGTTGATTGATGAAGTATGGCGGAGAATTAAGGAAAAGGTTCGTGCCCAGGCGCTTGCGGATGCTCTTGCACCGAAAGCGATTCCTCCGGTGGAACCCACGAAGCCTACGGAAAAAGTACCAGCTTGGCACGAGCGAGCGTTTACTGCGGTTGCAGATACCATGACGGATTTGCATGATGGCGCTTTCGATGGTGCACATCGATTATTGAAGCCTGCGATTGCGGTATTGTTTGGTACTGGTGTTGCTGCAGCTGGGATTGCATTGCACGAATTTGCACAGAATGATTCAGAGGAACCGCAGGTGAGTAATCCAGTCGCTGAACATATATCAGTTGCTGATGCTGTAGTAGGGGTTGATGGTGAGCATTCGGCGGAAGGGATTGATAACGATCGTGATCGCGATACAGGCGAAAAGGCTCCAAAACTTTCGTCATCACGTGGTACCGTTGAAAGTACTTCGCTGCCAGAAACAACAGAACACGTGATAGTAAAGGGGGATAGGATTTGGAATGTGGTGTCGGACATGATTGCAGATCGTGATTTGAAAGTAACGGATGAAAAAGTTGGGTATCTTACGCATCTTGCGTTGAAAGAGAATGGTATTACCGACTATGGTGTGTCGTTGAACATTGGATCGGTATTACATTTGAATTCGGTTGATCAGGCACTTGATGAAATGGAAGGGAAGACGGTTAAAAACGTTGTAGCGTCAGTGCCTGTCGATTCACAATCTTTGCGTGATTGGTATACGCCGGAAGCATCGGTACTGCCTTTACATGACGGTCGATATGCCGATCCTGGGTTTGGATCTTATGGAGCGGGGAGCATAGCAATTCCTCCGACAGCTGAGGCAGGAGATATGTCAGTGCCACATTCTGAAAAGGCGTATAGTTCGATTCCAACCGTGGAGAGCCCAGATCATGTGATGCAGAAAGGTGAATGGATTTACAAAATTATTCACACCATGCTTCGGGAAAATGGGTTGAATTGGAGCACGAAGCGCATGACGGAACTGAAAAATACAACATTGATTGAAAATAATCTCACGGAAGCACAGGCGATGAAGATTCCGGTGGGTACGGTGATTACGTTTGCGGATGCTGCGCAGGACATCGAGGAGATGAAGGCGACAAAACGAAAAGGGAAATAGATGATGAAACGCGAAAGAGCCCTCCTTTGCCCTGCTATTGCGGGGTTCGGGAGGGCTCTTCGTATTCGTTCGTGTTGGTGTTGTGGTTACGCGCTTGGAAGTACGATGCGACGCTCGAGGCGCGTTGCGGCATCTTTCAGCGCATCGTATCCCCAGGTGACGTTGTTCGCGACCAGTCCGGAGTGCGCAACCCGCAGGATCTGCGTGATGGCGTTCACGGTGTCGGTTGCGGAGAGCGGTGCGGCATGAGGGCCGTGTACCGTTTCCCATTCTTCTAACACCGTCGCGCATTCGTTGGCTGCCCAGCTCTCGCTGAAGGATCGAAACGCCACGTCGTCGTTGCTCACGCGTCGTGACATGTCGTGCATCTCGGCTACAGGGGCGAGCACACGCTCCACCGCAATGCGGCCTTTTGCCACAGCCGCGACTGCCTGAATGATCTGCATGTTGTTGCGCACAACGTCGATCTTGCCGTCGTCCATTGCCTGCGCTGCGCGACCGAGGGCCACCGTCATGGGGTAGAACCAGTTCCCGAACGGGCGGATCTGGTGCTGTTGCAGGCTTGTGGCGTGTTCGCGCCAGAAGCGTGCGGCGTTGTCCTGCCGGATCACGTTCCCCGGTTCCCCGGTGAGCGGATTGGAGTTGAACGCTTGGAACGCCACGCGATCCATGGTGTTCGTGAGGCTGATGAGCATCTTGAGCACATCCACCACTGCGGCGGTGTTCTTGCTCATGCGACAGCGCTTCACGGTGATGTCACCAAACCGCTCGCGCAGCAGGCGTTCCACCATGAGACACACCAGCGACGCACGCTCGATGTTCACGCGGCCACTCCGATCGTTCACGGCGCGCATCGTCCGCTCGCGCCACGCGGCAGCTTGCGCTGGATCGTGAGCATCGATGAGAAGATGGCGTGTGTAGAGCTGGCTGACGGCGCCTTCCACCTTTGTGATGACGGGCACTTCCACTGCGTCGTACTTCACCGGGCCGCGACTCAGCCCGCGGGCTGCGTCGAAGATAGTGTCGTAGACGTTGCGGAAGATGCACGACGGTGGAACGGCGTGGTCTACGGGGATGTTGTGCCGACGCCGTGCTTTGCGGTCGTCCTGCACGAGCACCGTGCCGATCTTGTGGTGGCCGGTGGCGACCGGTGTGAGCACATGCCCGAACGGGTCGAAGCGCCCGAAGACGTCATGAGGGCCGATTTCGGTGGTGTCACCATTACGGTCTTTGGCAGTGCCCGAAGCATGACAGGTAGGAAGTGGCGGGAACTTGAGGGGCAAAGTAACCTCTGAATGAGCATTTTGCTCTGTTGGGGTGTACCGCGACAGATGCAGCGGCACAAGACAATAGCCTGATTTCTGGCTTGACGTCAAAGCCGTATTTCGCTATCCTTTGCGCATTCTTCACCTACCCCTATGCCATTGCCGTCATTTCGAAGCTCACGTTCTAAGGTTCGTCGTCGTCGTTCGCACCATGCACTAAAGCCACAGCAGGTTGCGGTTTGTGCAAAATGTGAAGCAATCTTGCTCCAGCATCGTGCATGTAAGAACTGCGGTGCATACGGCGATCGTACCGTTGCAAAGCAAGGCGCTGCAGCAGTAAAGAAGGCTGTTGCAAAGGCGGTAAAGGCAAAGGCACCAAAGGTAGCCAAGCCAACCAAGGCAAAAAAGACGTCCAGTCAGCCTGGTCACGAAGGTCACGATCACGCGTAAGTATTCATCAAGGCCTGCCGTTTGGCGGGCTTTGTGATTTTTGGGTATACTCTGAATACTTTTATACGACTAAGGCATTTGAGGCTAGTTTCGATGAAGATCGAGGAAAGTTTCCGAGACGTACTTCTTGGTACGTTGAGGAAATTTCTGATGATCTGAGTCGAAAATAGGCCAAATGCGTTTGTCGTCCATCTATGTCGAATCGTCATTTAGCGAGAACAATGGCAATGCAGGTTTTGTACGAGTGGGATTTTCGCGGAAAGGAGAATGTTCGGCTTCCGGAGGTTGTTTCATTGGTACGTGAGGAATTTGCGCCAAAGTTCGACGACGGGGGATATGTGGAAAAGCAGGTGGAGGAAATTATTGGTCGGGTTGTTGAGATTGACGGAATGGTGAACGCGTTCATGCCAAACTGGACCATGGACACGATAACCATCATCGATCGGAATATTCTCCGTTTAGGTGTGTATGAGTTGCGATTCGATGCCTCGATTCCTTCGAAGGTTGCGATTAATGAAGCTATTGAGCTTGGAAAGAAATTTGGTGGAGAAGCTTCTGGGAAATTTGTGAACGGTGTTTTGGGCGCGATTTTGAAGGATATGACGGCGAAGGGGGAGATTAAAGAAGCAGATATCGAAAAACCTAAAGAGAGTGCTCGTGGTGCATCTCCTGAATTGATTGCGGAATAACTATGCAAAAAGATATCGAGGCATTGGCGAAGATTTTAGAGATTCCGTTAAAAGCGGGAGGACATTTGGAGCAGGCTGTTGTTCATCGCTCGTATTTGAACGAGCATCCGGATTTTCCGTTGGCGCACAATGAGCGGTTGGAGTTTCTTGGGGACGCAGTGCTTGAGCTTGTCGTTACCGAATATTTGTACAACACGTTTGAAAATCCTGAAGGTGAATTAACCACATGGCGATCCTCGATCGTGAATGGGGATAGCTTGGCGGTGATTGGTCATGAAATCGGTATTGAGCCGTTCTTGTATCTTTCTCGTGGGGAAGAAAAAGATTCCAATTCCAAAGCACGACGGTACATTTTGGCGAATGCCATGGAAGCGATTATTGGTGCGATCTATCTCGACTTTGGATGGGATTTGTCGAAGACGTTTATTTTGAAACATGTCGTTTCCAAACTTGGCGATATTATTGCCGAACGGTCGTACATCGATCCAAAGAGCAAGTTTCAAGAAGCTGCACAGTCACGACTCTCCGTAACGCCAAGTTATAAAGTGTTGGAGGAGTCGGGACCAGATCATCAAAAGACGTTCATCATGGGCGCGTATCTTGGAAAGGATCTCATTGCGAAAGGGGAAGGAACGAGCAAGCAAGAAGCCCAGATCGATGCCGCTGCGAATGCGTTGAAAGAGAAGGGATGGTAAGCGTTCGATAATAAAAAATCAGGAACCGCAATGGTTCCTGATTTTTTGGTGCACCGGGCGGGATTCGAACCCACGACCAAGTGATTAAGAGTCACCTGCTCTACCGCTGAGCTACCGATGCGTGTTGAACGCACTCATTTTGTCCATTTTTGGATTGCTTCCTCTGCATGATCGACGACGTACCGAGAAGTACGTCTTGACGCTCATGCCTTCGTCGCGCACCAAAACTGGCCTAAAATGAGAGCGTCCAATAGCCAAGAGTATGCACAATTTTTTGACCAGGGTCAAGATAAAGAGTACACTTGTGTCGTTATATTAGCGGAAAATGCGGGCATAGCTCAGTTGGATAGAGCATTTGGCTTCGAACCAAAGGGTCGGGGGTTCGAGTCCCTCTGCTCGCACCAGAACACGATCTCCTTATCCGGAGGTCGTTTTCTTTTCTGCTATACTATACGCAATATGTCCATGCTTCTTCTTGCCGGGATTGTTTTAACTGGTTTTCCACTACTGCTGATTGTTGGTTTTGCGGGGTACATTTTTCTTGGATTTATTAACGACGACAAGGATGCTCGCGCCATTTTCAACGTGGCGATGATTATCATGGGCATTGGCATCGCGCTGATCTTGGCGTATTTCCTCACCAAGGTGATCATCGTTACACCGTAGGAGTTTGTCTTCAGAAGCGTTATGTCGTTTGAATCTGTTGTAGAGCTTCCCGGAGAAAAGATTTCGGAACGAGAAGATCAGGAAAGGCGATTGTCCGCACTTTTGAATTCGCAAGAAACTCTTGAGGCGATTGGTGAGTTTTCCGAAAAATACCGCGAATCGGTGATTGGTGTAATTATTGAGTTTTGGATCCTCTTTCCGCAAGCTACAAGTGTGGCGCCATACCTTCGAGATTTGAAGCAGAACGAAGAATGTCTTGGGAATAATTATGAATTAGGGATGCGGAAAAGTTCTTTGCTGATTCACCGAATTGCGGAAGAAATTGCTTTGAAGGAAGTGGAAGCCGATGATTCTGCGAACGCAATCGTTCAATATATCTCTGAGAAGTTTTTTACCAATGGGTTTGTGTTTCATTCGTTTAATGGATCATTTTCTGAGCAGATTCGTCAACAGGGACTTGATCCTGGAACTCGAGCTTGGGATTGGGATGAACTGAAGCGAATCATGACGATTGGACGAGGTGTTGGCACGCCCATGCTTTTAGGATGGGGCGACATCAATAGCGAAGGCAAGACATCAATCGGCGATTGCATCGACAACATATATCGTTATGGAGTTGTTTCTCCAGAGTGGTTTGCTCAGTTTGTTTGCGAAGGTTGGCATATTGGCATGAGCGCACCATACGACAAAAAGGCATTTCATAAACGGGACTACGCATCTGCTCGAAGAAATATTGAGACTTGGGTTCAAAAGAATACAGGTAAAGATGCGCACGCAATTGCAGAACAAAGGGAGTATCCAAATCTTACCGACGGTGAACGTGCTGAAGTTCTTGGTTTCTTTGAGAAGTATTGGGCTAAGTTTGGAGGAAAGGGAAGCGATCCAAAAGTCGCCTTAATTCCTAGAATATCGGTGCGCCAAGACAAAAGTGGGATCCAGTCGTATACCGATTTTCGAGAAATGTCTTGGAAGAAGGAGGGGACGCTTGAGGAATGTATTGCCACGCTTCTTGTTTCTCGGTGTCCAGATGAGCAAATTCAGGTGAATATTCCAGCTGCAGACCTCCGCATTATCGATCTTCCACAGTGGACTGACATCTTTCCGGCAGAATAAAAATTTGGCAATGAAAAAGACCATCCTCGCTGAAGCTCTGGATGGTCTTTTTCTGTGTCTTATGATGTAAGTTTGCCTTTGAGCGCATCCTTCAATGCCTTTCCGGCTTTGAATTTTGGTACGCGGACGGCAGGGACTTGGATTTTCTCTGAGGGGTTGCGGGGGTTTACTCCCATGCGAGCAGAACGAGTGCGGGCAGAGAAGGTGCCGAATCCTGCAATGGTGACTTCGTCGCCGTTGAGCAATGCTTGGGTAACAATCGCTTCGAAAGATTCAACAATCTCTTCTGCGGCTTTCTTTGGAACATTGAGTTTTTCTGAAAGACGAAGCGCAAGTTCTGCCTTATTCATAGAAAAATGTAAGGACAAGGTCGAATGAATGCGCTTATCTTAGCGGAATTTCAGAATACCGTCAAGGATTTTCTATCGTGCGTACTCGGTTACTCGGGTTTCGCGGATAATGGTGACGCGAACTTCACCAGGATACGTAAGATCTGCTTCAATCTTTTTTGCAATGTCCCGTGCAAGATTGTGTGCGGAAAGATCGTCCACCACTCCTGGCTGAACAAATACCCGAACTTCGCGGCCAGCTTGAATTGCGTACACTTTTTCCACGCCAGGGAATCCGGATGCGGTCATTTCTAGGTCCTGAAGGCGCTGGAGATATTCTTCGAGGCTGTTGCGGCGTGCTCCTGGTCGAGCGCCTGAAATTGCGTCGGCAGCCTTCACAATAACGCCTTCAAGCGTTCGTGGTTTGTCTTCATGGTGTGCAATGGACTGGTAACACAGTTCTTCTGGGAACCCGAACTTTTTCATGATGTTGTAGCCAATCTGTGGGTGTGCGCCTTGCATGTCATGATCCACTGCCTTACCGATGTCGTGAAAGAGTCCACCTTTTTTACAAATGAACACGTCGGCGCCAAGTTCCTCGGCCATCATGCCGGAAAGACGAGCAACTTCGATAGAATGCTGGAGGACGTTTTGACCGTAGCTTGTTCGGAATTTGAGACGTCCAAGAATGGCGACGAGTTTTGGATCGATGCTTGGAACTGGAATGCCAAGCTCGTACAGTGCATCTTCACCGGCTTTGCGCATGTCCTTTGCGAGTTCTTGTTTTGCAGCATTAATGGCTTCTTCAATTTTTGCAGGTTGAATGCGACCGTCTTTGAGCAATGCTTCTAATGCACGCTTTGCGACTTGGCGACGAACAGGGGAGAATCCGCTGATCGTAATCGAGTTCGGCGTGTCGTCGATGATGAGTTCACAGCCGGTAAGATGTTCCAATGTTTTGATATTACGACCTTCCTTTCCAATAATTCGGCCTTTCATGTCGTCGCTTGGGAGATCGACGAACGTTGTTGTGGCATCGACCACTTGGCTGCTCGCGAATTTGCTTATTGCGAGTGAAAGGACTTTCCGGGCTTTTGCCTCAACTTCGTCTTCACTGATTTGATCCATTTTGCGGATTCTGGAAAGCAATGCATCTGTTTCGGTTTCTTCGATGCGCTTGAAAAGGACTTCTGCAGCAGCATCTTTTGTCATGCCGGCAACAGCCTGGAGTTTTGCGAATGCCTCGTCTTTTAACTTGTCGACATCAAGACGAACGGCGACGAGTTTCTCCTTGTCTTCTTCAAGTTTGGTTTTCTTGTTTTCGAAATCGAGGAGTGTTTCGTCAAAGCGACGTTCACGATCCGCGATCCGTGTTTGAGATTCCCGTAATTCGCCTTCGTGTTTGCTGAGTTCTGCTTTTCCGTCTTCAACCACCTTCATTGCGCGTTCTTTGGCGTCCAAAATGAGCTGCTGTTCTGCAGTGCGGGCTGATTGAATGATGTTTTGTTCGCTGGTTCGTGCTTCCCGAAGCATGCGATCTTCTTCGGCACGAGCTTTTTTGAGAATGTCGCTGGCACGGGTTTCTGCGCTTTCTGCGTTTTGTTTTCCACGAATATCACGAAGGACGTAACCGATCGCGCTGCCGGCAACAATGCCGATCAGGGCAAACATGAGAGGGAGAGGCATACACAGTCACCAAGCCAATTCCGAAAGCAAGGGGGAGGGGTTTTGCAAAAAAATCAGGAGCGTACCCAGGGTGAATTGGCGTTCAGAATCGGGCAGGGTCATCAAGATTTACGCCTCGAGCGTATCATGCAACACGCTTTTTCGCCAACATTGCCCAGTTTTCTTTGGTGATTTCATTGAGTGGGGTTGCGTCGGCGATTAGGTAGGGTCCGATCGCGGTTCGTCGAAGTTGCGTGAGATATCCAGCAGTACCGAGTTTTTCGCCAAGATCGCGTGCAATAGCTCGAATATACGTTCCGGACGAACAGTCGATGATGACGGGGATGTCGAAGGGGAGTGCGATGGAGTCGGAAGCCCCATCCTTACGAAGGAGGGGGTTGGGGGAGGTGATAAACTTCGAAATTGTCACTGGTCGAGGTGGACGGTCGATTTCAATTCCTTTTCTGGCAAGATCGTACAATTTTTGTCCGCCAATCTTGATTGCTGAATGCATTGGGGGAATCTGTAAAAGATCGCCTGTTAAGCTCGTTATGGCTGTTTCGATTCTTTCTGCTGAGACATTATCTCCGCCAACGGCCACGATTTCGCCTTCCGGATCGAGTGTCGTTGAGCTTTCGCCAAGTCGGATAATCGCTTCGTACGTTTTTCCCATTCCCAGGAATGTATTCAAATGTTTGGTCGATTCGCGCTCAACGCCAATAATAAGGAGTCCTGTCGCGAACGGGTCGAGAGTACCGGCATGACCAACGGTTCGTTGTCCGGTAATTTTACGAACCCGATCGACTACATCGTGGCTGGTAATTCCTGTGGGTTTATCGATTAGGAGAAATGGCATAGAATAGGTGACGTATGAACACTCCGTTAAAAATCATTCTCTGTGGGCCGCCGGGATCTGGAAAGGATACGCATGCCGCGGTGCTTTCGGCAACGTTCGGCATTCCCACCATTTCAATGGGCGGGCTTTTGCGATCGGAGATTGTGAAGCAGACAAAGGATGGAATCGAGGCCGCGGGGTACATGTCTCGTGGGGAAATGGTTCCCGAAGAAATCGTTACTCGATTGGTGAAAGAGCGTTTGGCGGAGGAGGGTTGTAAAAATGGGTATATCTTGAACGGCTACACGCGATCCCTTGATAAGCTTCAAACGTATCTTTCCTTCGATCAGCCCACGCACATTGTTCACCTCATGCTTTCAGACGACGATGTTCGCGACCGCTTAAAAGTTCGTGGTCGTCACGACGATCAATCGCACGTTGTTGATGCACGACTAAAACTGTATCACGAGTCCGAAACGCCTGTGTGCGACTATTGGAAGAACGATTCCTCAGTTTGGTACAAGGAAATTTGGACGAACCGCATGCCGATCGACATCACCAAGGACATCATCGACTTCATGCACGCCTCAATGCACATGCAGAATAGGTTTGCGAAATAACGTCAAACCGCGACCCTTGGTGTAGGGTCGCGGCCTGGTGATTATTTTTTCGTCGTTCGTTATTCTTTTGGTGCATTGCGTTCTGCAAGCACGGAGCGACATAGAGCAATGGACTCGTTTGCTGAGGTTATTGCTGACCAATGAGGGCCACCCATATGGCGACCACCGGCATCAACCACCTCGTCTGAATCCTTTATGAGTTTTGCGATTTTTTCGTTAATTTCATCATCGGTGAGTTTTTCAATGCTTCCTCGTTCATCTGCATTTCCTTCGTAATTTGGCATAGTGTATGCAGTTAATTTTGTCATGTAATAAAATACCATGTGTGATGATTTTGCATCAATGCAATATCCACAAAAGATAAGAATATTCTCGAATTCAAAACCGCAACCCTGGTGTGGGTCGCGGCTCGTGGTGAGGAGGTGGCTCAGGATTCGTTATTTTTTGAAGAACCCCGATTCGCTTCTGTACTCCAGACTCTTTCGTCGGTGGTTTCTGGTTCTGCGAAAACAAATTCTAATTCGCGGATTGATTTTGGTGGTGGACGTTTGGGACCTGCTGCCTTTTCCTCGATTCCTTTCGCAAGAGCTTCATCGAAAATATGTACGAGTTCGGGTGTTGTGCGATGCTTTTTCTTAGCCAAGAGAACCTCAGGGTGTAGAAAGAATATAAATTAAGTTATTATTTTTGCAATTTTAGTTATTTCATATCACCTTTTCTCCAGAACACATCGCCGCGGTTCCCACGTAGGGAACCGCGGCGCGTTGGTTGGTGATCGTGGAGTTGAATCGTTGATGTTTACGCTGGTGGAAGGCCTTTTTTCCGACGTTCCGCGTCGGCGGTTACTGCGACTTGGCCGAGCTCCTCTGAACTCATTGCGAACACCCGGTCGAAGGCTTCGCGCTATCCCAACCACTGTTGGTCGTTGACGATCCCTGCGGCCGCGGCCTCTTCGGATGCAGCGTCAGCCCTGGATGCAAGATCTGCGGCACGAGCAGCGAGCTGCTCGTCCCAATCAGCGAAGCAGGCGTCTTCGTCGCCCGGAGCGACCCATGGAATCTCTGCGCCAGTCGGTAAGGGCGGGCCGTTCGCAGTTCGCCACTCGACGGGAGCGTTCGGATGTACTGGGCAGATTCGCCCAGTTTGCAGTCCGCAAATACAGTTGATATCAGACAAAGGAACCTCGTGGGTGTGCTTGAAGTATATGACGCCGGAGTACTTTTCCGCAATCCTCAGCCATTTCTTGCCGCAAAGCCCTTCATCCGGTACACTCGGGCGCATGAACATCTCTGAACTTGCCCGCCGGTTGCGGGTTTCTACGGAAGAATTGCGTTCCAAGCTGCCGGAGCTTGGTTTCGATATTGGTGGAAAAGCCATTAAAATCCCTGATCGTGATGCGGGACGCATCATGAATGCGTGGCAGGATTATAAGAAGCGCCAATATCTCCAGCAGAAAATGGAGAACCAAAAGGCGCAGATGCTTTTGAAAGAGAAGGTGAAATCTGGTGATGCACCAAAGGTGAAGATTCCTCCAACGCTTTCTGTGCGTGAGTTTGCCGTTGCACTCAATTTACCGGTAGCAAAGGTGATGCAAGAGCTGATGAAGGCGGGTATTTTGGCCAGCTTGAACGAGCGCATTGACTACGAAACGGCGTCGATCGTTTCGGAAGATCTTGGATTTATTACGGAACCTATGGAATCTGCGGACGAATCCGTAGATGCTCATGCTGCCGACAGAATGGCAGAAGTAAAGGAGGAAGAATCGAAGCATGCAGAAGATCAGGTTGCTCGGCCGCCGGTTATTGTGGTGATGGGCCACGTGGACCACGGAAAGACCCTTATTTTGGATACTATTCGCAAAACTCGAGTTATCGATACTGAAGCTGGAGGAATTACGCAGCATATTGGTGCGTATCAAGTGGAGAAGGATGGAAAGTTGCTCACATTTATTGATACTCCTGGTCACGAAGCGTTTACGGTGATGCGTTCTCGTGGTGCAAAGGTGGCCGATGTGGCGATTCTCGTGATTGCAGCAGACGACGGCATGCGCCCACAAACGCGTGAAGCGATCGACATTATTAAGGCAGCAAAGCTTCCGTTTGTTGTAGCAATCAACAAAATGGATAAACCGGGTGCAAATATCGAACACGTGAAGAGTCAGCTTGGTGAGCTGGGATTAACGCCGGAGGATTGGGGCGGCAAGACGATTTGTGTTCCGGTGTCTGCAAAGACTGGCGCGAACATCGATCAGCTTTTGGATATGGTTCTTTTGGTGGCCGATCTTGAAAAAGAACATATCGTCGCAAATCCAACACGAAATGCTGTTGGAACAATTATTGAAAGTCACGTCGACAAAGGCCAAGGTCCGGTTGCAACAATTATTGTGCAAACAGGAACGCTTCGTGCTTCCGATATTCTTTCTGTTGCTGGTGTGAATTATGGGAAGGTTCGCGCAATGAAGTCGTTCGACGGGAAAACGATTAAGGAAGCTCCACCTTCCACGCCGGTCATGATTCTTGGTTTTAAGGAAGCTCCTTCTGTTGGTGATATCCTGGAGGTTCCAGAGAATGCGGATGATTTGCAGACTATTAAGTCTCAAGCCACCAGAAAGTCTGCTGTTGGACAGATGACAGTAAAGACGACGGGTCAGACCGAGGAAGAGGTTGAGGCCGATGGAAGCAAGGCTGTGCTGAACGTGTTCGTGAAAGCGGACATGTTGGGATCGCTCGAGGCAATTATCGGTATGTTGGAAAAGATCGACAACCCATACGTTGGGCTGACGATTGTGGGAAAAGGTCTTGGAAACGTTTCTGATGCTGAGGTGCTGCGTGCCGAAGCTGCGAATGCCGTTGTTCTTGCCTTTAATGTGAAGCCAACGCCTGCGGCACACGAGATTGCTCGTGATAAGCATGTTGCGGTGGAAGAGTATTCCGTGATTTATAAATTGTTTGAAAACACGGTCGAACGACTGAAGAAACTTATTCCTTCGGAGAAGATTCACACGGAAATTGGTGTCGCGGAAGTTCTCGCGCTCTTTAAGAAGACGGATAAAGGTCACATTGTTGGTGCGAAGGTGAAAAAAGGAAAACTTATTCCTAACGCCATTGTTCGTGTACTCCGTGAAGGCAAAATTGTAGGTGAAGGAAAGATTGAGGCATTGCAAAGCGGAAAATCTGCGGTAAAGGACGTGCTTGCTGGTCAGGATTGCGGACTTTCCTTTGTGGGAAAGACAAAGATCGAAATTGGCGATATACTTGAAGCCTACACGGAAGAATTGCACGCTCGAACGCTTAGTGTTGAGGGCGCGAAGTAATTATCGATACCATTTCTCGTATGCAAGAACTCAACGCATCGAACTTTGATCAGATTGTTTTGCAGTCGTCGTCCCCGGTGCTTATCGATTTTTGGGCTCCGTGGTGTGGGCCGTGCAAAATGATGGCGCCAACCATCGAAGCATATGGAACCGAGCACCCAGAAGTTCTTGTGGTGAAGGTGAACGTGGACGACGCGCCAGAACTTGCACAGCGATACAACGTGCTTTCCATTCCAACGTTTATGGTGATGAAAGGTGGCGCAGTTGTGGAGCAATTTGCTGGAGCAATGACCAAAGATACGCTTGCAGAGCGTATTGCTCGACACTTGTAGTATGCAAAACGTCGTGATTATCGGATCTGGTCCTGCGGGGTACACGGCGGCGATTTATGCGGCTCGTGCGAATCTTTCTCCAACACTGATTGCGGGATTGCAGCCTGGTGGTCAGCTTACTATTACGAGCGATGTTGAGAATTGGCCGGGGGAGGCGGACGGAGTTCTTGGACCAGAGTTGATGGAGAAGCTTAAAAAGCAGGCATTGCGATTCGGCACCGAATGTATTGATGATGTGGTTACGGAAGTTGTTGGAACGTCATCGCCGTTCACAATCAAAACCGCGACACGGTCGATTGAAACGAAAGTGGTGATTATTGCTACTGGTGCATCGGCAATGTGGCTTGGGGTTCCAGGAGAGGAACGATTGCAAGGAAAAGGAGTGTCGGCATGCGCAACATGTGATGGATTTTTCTTTCGCGGAAAAGATATTGTAGTGGTCGGCGGGGGAGATACGGCAATGGAGGAGGCGACGTTCCTCACGCGTTTTGCGAATTCGGTGAAGATCATTCATCGAAAAGATGATTTTCGCGCGTCGAAGATTATGGTGGAGAAGGCAAGGAATAATCCCAAAATTTCGTTTGTCGTGAATACCGTTGTTGATGAGATTTGCGGCGACAACCATGTTACGAGTCTTCGAACACGAAATGTCGTCAATGGTGAGATTGCCGATCTTGCGTGTGACGGAATTTTTATGGCCATCGGACACAAACCGAATACGTCGATCTTTACGGGGCTTATTGATCTCGACGAAAAAGGCTATATCGTGCTCCCATCAAAGTCCACAGCGACGAATATTCCTGGTATTTTTGCGTGTGGAGACGTTGCGGATCACGTGTATCGCCAAGCAGTTACCGCGGCAGGCACCGGCTGTATGGCTGCACTTGATGCGGAACGATGGATTGAAGCGCAGGGAGAATAATTCGATTTTTTTCTTTCTTTCGTGTAGTATTTTTGTATTGCTTGGCCTTGAGTCTGTTTCTGAAATAGGCACCGTCGGCGTCTCCTCCATGAACGCGAGTAGCGTTCGCCGTGGGCCCTGACCCACACCGATAGTCTCTTGCGGCAGAAACATATGAAAGGCTTTGCAATCACTTTGTTATTGCTTGAGTGCATCATCACATCATGAACGGACGGCGAGCGTGTTCTCAGTCCCTGTTTTCGAACGTCCGTATCGCTAGTTGGGTGGTGTACTCAAGTAATTTCTTGCTCAGCAATGAGCATCACGCGTTGTGTGGGAATCGTTGACGTGATTGGTGTCCTGGGGAGGTACGCTTCTTCAACGGATCGCACAGCACTGTCGGTCGAGTTCGATATTTACCCCAGTATGGATTTTCGCTGAATCCTGGGTAGAGTCTAGAGCTCGACCGCCTTTTCTTTTGGGAGGAAACATGCCGTCGGGTATACTTCCGTTCATGATCGATCAAAAAAGTGAGAGTTTTGAATCGCGATACACGAATGCCCAACTTATTCGTGATGTGTGGAGTTTTTTGCGTCCGTACAAAGGGAAGGTGATTGTCGGCACGCTGTTTCGGGGTGTTTCAGATATTGCGTGGCTGTACCCTGCATGGGTTCTTGCAACGATTTTGACGTTTTGCGTGTCGTGGAAAACGGGGGACTCACTCGCGCTATTGTGGTGGTTGTTTGCTGGATGGATTGTTGCAATGGTCGTAAAAGTCTTCGGTCAGTTTTTTGCGCGGAAATACGGTTTTGCCGCAGGCGCACGTGCAGCGCTCGATGCAAAGAATGCATCTATGACGCAGCTTTTTGCGTTGGATATGGCGTGGCACGAGCAGGAAAATACGGGGAATAAATTGAAGCGTATCGATCGCGGCGGCGATGCCATCGACAGACTCATGCGCACATGGATCAATACCGTTATTGAAATGGCGGTTGTTTTTGTGGGAACTGTGGTGATGATCGGAATTACTGATCGCGTCGTTGCGTGTATTACGGCGGTTTTCTTGTTGTCATATATTGCCATCAACCAGAAGCTCATAAAGAAAGCGCGAATTGCTGCGCAAAAGGTAAATGCAAAAGAAGAAGAATTACACGGTGTGATGTTTGAGGGCGTGAATAACATTCGTACAGCGAAGGTGCTGAATATGACGACGGGATTGATGGCTCGTACGCGAATTGTTACTGCAGACGTCTTTGATCGAGTCCAAGAACGAATTTTCCGGTTTCAAGGCCAAAATGTTGTTTTGAGTGCATACTCCATTACGTTTCGTGCCATGACCACGATGGTTATTGCGCTGAGTATTCTCGATGGAGCATACGCTATTGGTTTTTTGGTTATTTTCAATTTTTACTTTGGTCGTGTTATTGAGTGTGCGTCAAACTTCTCAGATACTCTTCAAGATCTTATTGTCCAAAAGCTTGCCGTTGCACGCATGCAGGAGCTGTTGAACATCGAATCATTCCCTGATGGTCGAGAGGCGACGCGAAATTTTCCCAAGGACTGGCAAACGATTTCCGTTCGGAATCTTTCCTTCACCTATGGTGCCGATGAGGTGCTTCACGATATTTCCTTCGATCTGCACCGCGGCGAGCGTCTCGGGCTGGTCGGACTGTCCGGAGCAGGGAAGTCGACACTTTTCAAGCTATTGTTGAAAGAAAATGAAGAGTATACGGGGGAAATTCTGGTGGACGATGTGCCACTGCGATCGATAAAGAAGTCGTCGTACTACCAGAAGGCGACGGTTGTGTTGCAGGAAACCGAAGTGTTTAATTTTTCGTTGAGGGAGAATATTACGATTGCGAATCCCAAGAAAAAAGATGAGAATGCACTTGAGAAAGCATTAAATATTGCGCACGTGACGTCGTTTCTTCATCGACTGCCGCAGGGAGTAGATACGACGATTGGAGAGAAAGGTGTGAAGCTTTCTGGTGGCGAGCGCCAACGTGTTGGGATTGCTCGTGCGGTGTTCAAGGAGCCGGAGATTCTGTTCCTCGACGAAGCAACATCGCATCTTGATGTGGAATCTGAGGAAAAGATTCAAGATTCGTTGCACGTGTTTTTTAAAAACGTTACCGCGCTTGTTATTGCACATCGATTAACCACGATTAAGGAGATGGATCGCATTCTTGTGCTGGAATCGGGGAACATCATCGAGTCTGGAACGTTTGACGAGCTGCACGCTCGGCGTGGTCGATTCTTTGAACTGTGGGAGAAGCAGAAGCTCGGGTAATTTTCAAAATACCTGCGTATATTCTGCAGTAGGATGGCGTAAACGGAAACGCGCCAACCCACAGGGCGGCGCGCTCGTTGATCGTCGTGGTTCGTGGCTACTGCGGAGTGGTGGTTCGCGCCTCTTCCATAGCATCGAGTATCTCGACCGTTATGTTCCGGAATGCGTCGTTTGCCATGAGTGTGCAGATTCCCCATGCGGCCTTGCGAGTGAGATATATGTTCACCACGAGTCCGCCGTCGAGGAGTTTGTACATGATCTTGGGCTTGAACGTGCCGTGAGGGTCGAAGTCGTCTGGCGCGGTGCTCCGCATGAACGTGATGGTTGCGGTGCTGCGGTCGTCGCTCACGGAAATTCCCATGGCGCTTGAGCGAAGAAACTCCTCATCCACTGCGGGATGGTTTTCCCCAAGGTGTTGCAAGAGGGCGGTGTGCAGGCCGATTGCAATGGGGAAGCTTACCGTGAATACGGTGAACACATGAACGCCGATGAGTTGTTGCGTAACGACATCGTTCAACGCGGCAGTACGTTTGGTCTCGTATTGTACGATGACGAGGGGGTCCTCGCCGGGTGAAGGCTTGCCGTCGTCCACGCGGATGATGTCGGTATTGTCTTTGTTGCTGAAACTGTAAGCCATGGGAACTCCGTGAATGGGAAATGTTAGTGCCGGAAAGAGTGTAATCGAACTTTGTAAAAGAAGAAATGGTGTGAATAGGGTATAGTAGTGAGAGATTCATTATTTTTTCTCTATGTCCAACACGCCTCCGCTACGAACACCGGCGCAAGATGCGCTGCATTATTTGGAAACCGTTATTATTCCAAATATTTCCTTAATTCAAGACAAGGATGAACGTGCTCATATTATCGCGGAATATAAAAAAGCTATGGACGCTGCCCATTCCGCTGGCACTACGGATGCTTCGTAAGTTTTGCTACAAAAAAGCCTTCGTAGGTGTTTGTGGGTAAGAGTGTGATGGATTCCGTAGTTTTATGGAGAATGCTTGATCGGCGCATCGATTCCGGAAGGGTGATAGCAACAGGAGAGAGGCTGGGAAATGTTTCGAGCGCCCAGGAAATAATGCGTTCGTTTTCGTTGGAATCGAGTGTGCAGGTGGAATACACGATAGTTCCTCCTTTTTTGAGTGAGGCAAATGCCGATGAGAAAAGTCGGCGCTGTAACTCGGGATATGCTTGATGTGTCGCGTCGTTCCAGGTTTCAAATGTACTGTCATCTTTTGTATCGATTCGGCCTTCGCCGGAACAGGGAACATCGAGGAGAATGGTATCGAATGTTTCTGGCATTGTTGTCCCGAGTGTTGTTGAGTCGACTTGTTGTGTTTTCACAAACTCGGCGCCTTGAATTTTCAAAGTGTTCTTGAGCTTCTGCAGACGGATAAAATTTGGTTCGAAGGCATGTATTGTTGCTGTTGATCCGAGTATTGCTGCCATTTGGCTTGTTTTGCTTCCCGGTGCTGCACAGAAATCGGCGATAGATTCGTTGGGCTTTGGATCGAGCACTAGGGGCGGCAACATCGATGTGAGGCCTTGGAGATATACAAGTCCATCAATGCACATCGCATGACGTAAGAGTTCCTTTGCGGTGCGATTTTTTATAATGAATGCATGCGGAACGTCCTTTGCGCGTTCGAACTGAATGAGCTCCTTTCGGAATATTTCCATCATTGCAGCGTCGCTCGACTTTAACGTATTCACGCGAAGCGTGACTGGGCGGCTCGTCATGCCCATCACGGCGATTCGTGCTTTTGCAGCGCCAAACTGTTCTTCAAGCCGATTGATAAGTTCGTTGGGTATAGAGAAGGACATGGGAAATGATTAGTCGTTTCGGTGGTGATGGATCGCGAGTCCAACGGTGATACCACCCTGGATGATGCCGATGATGATAAGAGGGAGATCGCTGACGGTGAGAATGGCTGTGGAAAGGAGAAATGTGAATGCGTAGAATGCCACGCCGAATCCGGCAACGGAGGCGCAAAGTTGTGGAATAACTTCTTCGTGGATGAATTGGGATCGATTGCCAGCAGTGTGATACATGATGGGAAAGAGAACAGCCTGGAGTGTGTAGCCTACCATGCATGCCGTAAATTGCAGCATTGCGCTTTGCACAATGAAATTTTCGAGCGTGATGTGTGTGCCGCGATAGACGTTGATTCCGATGAAAATATAGGGAATGGCGAAAGAAATGATTGATGGGATGAGTTTCTTTGGCATGAGATTCATGGTAATGAATCCAATAACGGCAAAGAGAATGATCGGGAACCATGCAAGACCAAAAATCCAGCCGCCGTGGTATTTATGCTCTATTGGCAACGCGAAACCGATAATGACGATTGCCCAAACGAGAAGAATGATGCTGATGATTGTTTGAAGAATGTGGAGACCTTTCGCTGCTCCTGACGCTTCTTGCTCGCTTTGTGGTGCTTGTTGGAGGATAATGGGCATAGATAAAGAAAGTATACGGCATATCTGGTGTGGATCTACCATTGTTTCCTGAAATTCGATACGATATGTGGCATATGTCGTACGATCATAAGGGAATTGACGAAAAGTGGCAGAAACGGTGGATGGAGGCGGGAGTGTTCAATGCGAAGAACGATTCGCTGAAAGAAAAGTGCTATTTGCTGGTGGAATTTCCATATCCTTCGGGCGCTGGACTTCATGTTGGTCATCCACGGAGCTATACGGCTATCGACATCATTGCTCGAAAGCGACGAATGGAAGGAAAGAATGTGTTGTTTCCCATGGGTTGGGATGCGTTTGGATTGCCGGCGGAGAATTATGCAATCAAGACAGGAAACCATCCAAGCACATTTACCCAAACGAACATCGACACGTTTCGCCGACAGCTCCAGTCGATGGGATTTAGTTTTGATTGGAGTCGGGAAGTGAACACTACCGATCCCGCGTACTACAAATGGACGCAATGGATGTTCTTGGAGTTTTTTAAGGCTGGATTGGCGTATAAAGCGGAGATTGCGATCAATTGGTGTCCGAAGGATCTTTGTGGATTGGCGAATGAAGAAGTTGTTGCAGGAAAGTGTGAACGTTGCGGAACTCCTGTTGAAAAGAAGCTCAAGTCGCAATGGATGATTGCTATTACGAAATACGCGGATCGGTTACTCGCGGATCTTGATACGGTGAACTATTTGCCAAAGATTAAAAAGCAGCAGGAGGAATGGATTGGACGAAAAGAGGGAATGATCTTTCATCATCAGGTGAAGGATCTTGATATTGTGCTCGATAGTTTCACGGCATATCCGATTTGGTCTTACGCCGACACGTTCCTCGTTATTGCTCCTGAGCATCCAGTTGTTGCCGATCTCGTTGCGGGCACCGAGTATGAATCTGTGACAAACGCATTCATTGAAGAAGCGAAAGCGATTAGCGACGATGCGCGTACCGAGGATTCTTTTGAGAAGAACGGTGTGTTTACGGGTCGTGTTGCTATTGATCCATTAACTGGTCGAGAAATGCCGGTGTGGATTGCGAATTTTGCGTTGATGAATTTTGGTACGGGAATTATTCGTTGTTCTGCGCACGATGAACGCGACGTGGAGTTTGCTCTCAAATATCAGATCCCAATTGTCGAAGTTGTTGATCGAACAAACCCTGATGTACCGGTGAGTGCGCACAGTAATACGGGAGTATTGAAGGATTCGGGACCATTCACCGGGAAGTCGATCACGCCAGAACGTATTGAGGAATCGATCGTCTGGTTTGCGGCACAAGGATTCGGCGAAAAGCATGTGACGTATCGCTTGCGCGATTGGGTATTTTCTCGTCAACGGTATTGGGGCGAACCGATTCCGCTGGTGCATTGTGAAAAGGATGGATGGGTTGCGGTTCCGGTTGATCAGCTTCCGGTTGTATTGCCGAATGTTGAAAATTATCAGCCAACGGAGAATGGGGAATCGCCACTCGCGAATATTGAGAGCTTTGTGAACACGAAATGTCCGCAATGTGGGGGAGTGGCAAGGCGCGAGACGGATACCATGCCGAACTGGGCGGGAAGTAGTTGGTACTTCTTGCGATATGCCGACGCGCATAACGATAAAGAATTCGCGTCGAAAGAGGCGTTGAAACAGTGGATGCCGATTGATATTTACAATGGCGGCATGGAGCACACCACTCTCCACTTATTGTATTCACGTTTCTGGAATAAGTTTTTATTCGACCGTGGGTACGTGCCAACCAGCGAGCCGTATGCGCGACGACATAGTCATGGAATGATTAATGCGGAAGACGGTAGAAAAATGAGTAAGTCTTGGGGGAATGTAGTGAACCCAGATGAAATTGTTGGTCAACACGGTGCGGACACGTTGCGAGTGTACGAAATGTTTATGGGACCGTTTGAGGAGATGGTTCCATGGAGTACAAGCGGCGTTATTGGTGTGCGCCGATTCTTGGATAAGGCTATTCGCATGGTGGAGAAGGTTTCGGATACTGAGGACGTCGCAGTAACGAAGGCGTTGCATCAGACCATTACAAAGATTTCGAGTGATATTGAGGGATTCGGTTTCAACACCGCCGTTGCCCAGCTCATGATTTTTGTGAATACAGTGCAGGAAAAGGGATCGATCACTAAGGAATCGTTGATGACGTTTTTGCGCGTTCTCGTTCCGTTCGCGCCACACGTTGCGAATGAACTGTGGGAGAAGCTTGGTGGAACGGGATTTGTGGAAGAACAGGAGTGGCCTGTTGCTGATGTGTCGATGTTGAAGAACGACTCTATCGAGATCGCGGTGCAGGTGAACGGAAAGCTTCGTGGCACGATCGTAGTCGCGGTCGATGAAGTTGAAGAAACAATCGTGAAGATGGCGCGCGCTGATGAGAATGTTGCGAAGTACGTGATTGGTGAGCCAAAGAAAACGATTGTGGTGAAGGGGAAGTTGGTGAATTTTGTGGTCTAAACCTATGGGGTCAGGTCTTCACTATTCATTGAACATTGAAGACCTGACCCCATCCTGGATACTGTTTCTTACTTGTCTTGGTATTGGAACCGGGATCGCGTCCACGTCGTGGTTGTCGATTGTGCTGATGGTGATCGTCGTGATCGGATGTTTCGGATTACTATTTTGGTCAACGCGCTCGATTCCGCAAAGGGATCGGGCGCTTTTGGTTGGAGTGTTTACGATTGGAGCTCTTCTTGGCGCTGGGCGATATTGGAGCGTTGGGCCAGGGGCGAACTCGATTGCGAAGGAGGTTGGACACGATGTGATTATTGAAGGATTGATTGTGGGATCTGATCTGAATGATGCCGGTGTCACGTATACGCTTACCGATCTTGTGATTGACAGTACAGATCGGAACGATCGGATTCTTGTTCGTGCACCTATTTCTGCAACTGCAATGATCGGTGATCGTGTTGCTACTGCATGTGCTCTTAAGTCTCCCGAACCTTTTGACGGCTTTGCGTACGATCGATTCCTTGCCGCGAAGTCTGTGTATGCGCTGTGTTCAGTGTCTGCTGCGCCGATTGTTGTGCACGATGACCGTATGAACACGATGCGTGTTCGATGGTGGAGGATGATCGGTGCGATCCATGAATCTGTGAACGATCGCGTACGATCGGTATTGCCGGAACCGCAGGCGACGTTGCTTTTGGGCTTGTTGATGGGGGAGGATTCGTTTTCGGAGACGTGGAAAACAGCATTTCGAGAAACAGGAACAAGTCATATTGTTGCGGCAAGCGGATATAACGTGGCGGTTGTTGCGGATTTGGCGATGATTCTTCTTGTAACGCTTGGTTTGTATCGGAGACAGGCGTTTCCGATGGTGGTACTGATGATTGGTGGCTTTGTTATTGTTGCCGGTGCTGGTGCTGCCGTGATTCGTGCCGGAGTGATGGGGGTTTTAGCGTTAACATCGCGACATATCGGCCGCCATACATCGCCCAGAAATATCATCGCGCTCACTATTGCTGTGATGTTGCTTGTTGAGCCGCGATTGTTGCGCGACGATGTTGGGTTTCAATTATCGATCGCAGCCACAATCGGTTTAATCGTCCTTACTGATCGTATTTCTCCGTTATTGAAGCGGATTCCAACATCATTTGGCGTGCGTGAATCGCTCGCATCGACGCTTGCTGCCACAGTCTCGACGCTTCCGATCACGCTCGTTTCGTTTGGTTCGTTATCGATCGTTGCGCCGTTTGTGAATATGCTGGTGTTGCCGTTCATTCCGTTCGCAATGGCATTTGGTGCTGGAGCGATTGCTGTTGCATTCATTGTGCCATCGATCGGAATCTGGATCGCCCTTCCGGCATGGACAGCGCTCGTTACTATGACCGGAATCATTGGTGCGTTCGCTCGAATCCCTTGGGCATCGGTACCGATTCCGCCATCAGTCGCCGTTGCTGTTTCTATGATTGGATTCGCTCTTGCTGCGGCGATGATTCGGAAACTGCATCCTGCGTTTGAGCGGAATCTTGACGCATGGCATTCGGAACATGTTCGATTGATGATCGGCGCTTTTGTACTTTTATTCATTGTGAATATCGGTATCATCGCCGTTCATGGCGAGCGATGGAATACCAAAGGTGTTCACGTGTGGGTTTTTGATGTTGGGCAGGGAGACGGAATATATCTCGATGGTGCCGATCGCGATGTGGTGATCGACGGCGGACCAACTCGCTTTGGCATGGTGGAAAAGCTCGCTACCGTGCGGTTTCCCTGGGAACGACATATCGATGTCGTGATCGCCACGCATCCTCATGCCGATCATATTCTAGGTTTGATCGGTCTCATACAAACGCATTCCGTCGATGAGATTATCGATAACGGCATACCGTACATGTCCCCAATCACCGAAGCGTTTGATGTTGCCGTGGTCGAATCCCATTCCGTCATTGCGAGGAGGGTAATCGCGACGCGGCAATCTTGGTCACTTGGTCCAGAATCGACGTTGCACATTCTCTGGCCTCCCGACGCCGTTACCGACATTAATGCTAGCAACGTTCACGATCGCTCGATTATCGCTCTTCTTCAGGTCGGCGATACAAAGATGCTCTTCACCGGAGACGCAGAATCCGACGTCGAATCGAAGCTTCTCGATCATTCCGATCTTTCCGATGGCATCGACGTTCTCAAGGTTGGCCACCACGGTAGCGATACGTCGTCGAGTATCGATTTCCTTGAGATGTTGAAGCCGGCGTTTGCGATCATTTCTTTGGGGGCCGATAACCGCTATGGCCATCCCACTCCATTTACGCTTGGTCGATTGGAATCGGTTGGTTCGAAGATATATCGAACGGATCAGAGGGGAGATATTCTTGTCGACATTTCAAAAGACGCAGTTTCGGTACGCTGAATTTGCCCGTTTTTTGCTTTTCCCGTACACTCTGCGCAAATCTTAGCCCAAAAAATATGGCAGATATTCAACGGACACTCGTACTTATTAAGCCGGATGCATTGCAGCGTGAGTTGGTCGGTGAAGTTCTTTCCCGTTTCGAGCGAAAAGGTTTGAAAATGGTAGCAATGAAAATGGCGCATTTGGATGAGGTAACACTCACAGAGCACTACAGCCACATTAAGGAAAAGCCATTCTTCCCAGCGCTCGTACAGTACATGCGGTCAACTCCAGTGGTAGCGATTGTGTACGAAGGCATCGAAATCATCGACGAAGTGCGTAAGATTGTGGGCTCGACGAATCCTCGAAAAGCCGATGCTGGCACGATTCGGGCAGATTTCTCCATGAATGTGCCAAGTAATATGGTGCACGCATCGGATTCAGTCGACGCTGCAGCAGTAGAGATTCAGCGATTCTTCCAGATAAGTGAGCTGTTCGCCTACGAAAAGCTTACCGATCGTTTCCACTTCGGTGAAGGAATCTAAATTGGAATCAAGGCCGCTTCATTACGGGGCGGTTTTGTTTTTCTGGTATGCTCTTTGCATATGTGTAAAATGCTTCTTTGTTCGTTGCTAGCAACAACGGTGCTTGTGCCCTCATTTGCTCTCGCAGCGCAGTCATGGCCTATTCCGACGTCGGTAGTAATTTCTTCGGCGTTACAAAGTACCTTACCGCCAACGGGTCGTGCATTTGAGCCAAGCGATATTGCGACTCTCTCATCGGGTGTAGTGCTCGTTTCAGACGAGGGTGACGTTGCAGTGATGAACGATGATGGAACGGGGCTTTCAGAGTGGCTCGTTGCATCTGGCGCAGATTTGGAAGGTGTTGCGGTAGACGGAAATGCGTTATACATCGCTCATGAACGAGATCGGGATGTATATACGTATGATCTCGTCACGCACATTCGATTGGCGACATACGATCTCTCCCCTTGGATTGCGGGGAATGATAACCTTGGGATTGAGGGGCTCGCTATCCACGGATCGACGATGTACGTTGGCTTGCAGTCGAATGGATCCGTTTACGAGTTCGATATTTCCAGTGGTTCTCCTGTGTTTATTACCAGTTGGGCAACTGGACTGTCCACGCTTTCTGCGCTTTCTTTTGCGGAGGATGGGAAGCTATATGTTATGGGTGCGGGTGTGCTTCGTGCTTTTGCAGCCGATCGTAGTTATGCGGAATACCTACTTCCAAGTCAGCCACAGCCAGAGGGCGTTGCACTTCGCGTAAATTGTGCCACAAATACTGCATCACTTTTTATTGCGAACGATACCGGCCCAGTCTACCGTTACGATAATTTTCCAGTGAGCTGTCCTGTTGTTGCTGAGCCAACACCAGTACCAGTACCCGTTCCGCCACCAGCTCCGGTTGACGCCGATGCCGATGGCGTAGCTGTAGATTACGATTGTAATGATTCCGATCCTGCAGTTTCATCTCTCCAAACATTTTATCGTGATGCAGACGGGGATAGTCTCGGATCGTCCGTCGATTCTATCGCGGTGTGTTCGGTGTCTGCACCGTCTGGATATGTTACCAATACGAACGATCTCGACGATACGCGAGCATATTTTCTTGCTGCTGGGGCTTCATACGGCGCGATTACCGTTACATACGGTAATGGCACAGTGGTCACATATCCGGTATTTAGCATGCCAAATACACGGAAGCTCACCACAGTTTCCGTATACAAGAATTCGCAATATCTTGTGGTGATTGCGGCGGGTGGCAAGCGTGTTGCGGCTGTGAACGCGTACACCGGCCAGGTTCTTGCTTGGCGCGTTATGCCTGCCAAAACATCAGTGTTGGATGCATGGCTTATTTCAATTATCGGGTTCTAGATTGTGCTATTATTGAAGTAGCCGACGGTTTCGTGATTTGCCTAAATCTTTCGTGAAAGAGTCCAAGCAGCAAACGGTGATATCACCGTGCGAACGGCCCCTTAACCGGTGCACACGCGGATTCGGTGCTGCTTTACTGCAGACCAATGACCCCTCAGGTCATTTCACGACTTCCGTCGGTTACCATAAAGCACCGTAATTTTATGAGGTAATTAAAGTTTCGAGTTGGTTTTCTGTCCTTGTCGTAACGCTAAGTACCAACTCACTAGCGCAAGCTTTTTCGTGAGATTCATTCCCCGATGACATCGCAGTAATTCCTTGAGACGAGCGTTGATACCGCCTTCAACATGATTA
>CALRAI010000007.1 GCA_943350635.1 Candidatus Uhrbacteria bacterium | reverse complement strand
ACGCAGGACGAGCGTGACGCTCTGGAGGTGATCGATGCCGATCTGTCTCAGGTGTTCCCGGGCGAGTTCCGGATGCCGAAGCACTCGGATCCGGAAGAGTACGCCAAATCGGTGATCGGCCAGCTGTTCGGCCGGAACCACGATGTGTTCGAGCGCTTGCTCAGGCGGTTTGTCGCGGCGGGGATCCTCCGGAAGGTGGATCACACCGGTCCCGGCGGGACGTTCGATGCCTACGCCTTCGTGGTGCCATACAAGGAGATCCGCATCTTTCACATCGGCGAGCGTATTCCTCTGGCGGTTCCCGGCTTTGTGATGGACCTCATCGTGCGCGTGCTGGATACGGACGGGTTTTCGTTCTTCAAGGACGAGTCCGTCACGGCCACGGTGCGGCGGGTGATGCTCAACCGGCTTACCAACCGGGGCGCACGCGAAGTGGAACCGGTTGTGGACATCTTCGTTCCGCTGTTCTGTCAGTACCAGCAGACGCTTCCGGAGAACGGATGGGGCCTCGCGCTCCAGAACAACGTAGGTGGCGAGATCCTCCTGTGTTTTCCGGGTTTCGGCCCGGTGCAGTTCGTGAAGGACAGCATCTTCATGGGTAAGATGATGGTTCCCGCCGTCGAGAGGAAGCTCGAGGTCATCACCCCCGAGCCGATCGCGAAGACGGCGACGGACATCACCACGCTGGATGACGACGAACTGGACGTGCAGATCGCTGACGCGAATGTGCACCTCACGAACCTGACCGCCGAGATCGCCCACCGACAGCTGGTGCGCGAAGAGCAGGCTCGTCTCGCTCGTCGGACGGAGCTGCTCGCACGGGCAGAGGCGGCACGTTCTGCTGCGGAACTCGCTCGTCAACAGGCGGAAGACGCACGTCTCGCCGCCGAAGCCCTCGAGGCTGAGCTGGCGCAGATGTAGCCATCATGGTTCGGTGACACACGAACGATACGCAATCCCCTGGAAGCTTCGGCTGCCGGGGGATTGTTGCTTTTTGGCTTATCTTCCTTCATTTGTTGATAACGTACGCTTACGCACTTCCATTGCCGCGTTTTCTGCGGTATACTCCGCTCGAATTTATGGAGAATTCATCCGCATACGTGAGGCTTGCAATGCTTGCCATGGCGGATTTGCTGGGAACCATTGTGGTTCCGGCGATACTCGCAGGGTTTGTTGGGAAGTATCTAGAGCCGCACATTGGCTCTACATATCACCCCGCAGCACTATTGCTGCTCGTAACGTTTCTCCTAACTATCCCGGTTCTTGTAAAAAAAGTTCGTCAGTATGCCAAAGACTATCAAACGCTCATTGACACCGATGTTCGCAATGGTTCCCCTCGCGGCTGAACCGTTGTGGCATGTTGGATCGTTTCCTATCACGAATAGTTTAGTGAATGCGGTTATTGTCACGTTTGGGTTTTGTGTGATTGCATCCATTACTTCAGAGAAGGCGGCGATGATTCCAAAGGGTGCCTACAATATTATCGAGGCTGTTGTAGAAACGTTACTGAATGAAATAGAGAAGGTGGTAGGTGAAGCAAAAAAGGCGAGAGCGTTCTTTCCGCTTATCGCTACAATTTTTCTCTTTGTCCTTGCAAACAATTGGCTGGGATTAATTCCAGGAACTGGAACCATTGGTATCTACGAGGTAATCCACGGTGAAGTCGAGCTTGTCCCGCTTTTGCGTCCTGCAGGAAGTGATCTGAATTTTACACTAGCGCTTGCGTTGGTGACGGTGGTCGTTTCCCATATGGCGGGTGTGCGCGCTGTCGGTGCATTTGATTATTTCAGCAAGTTTGTCAATTTCAAGGGGATTTGGAAGTCGCTCGGCAAAGGGCCCATGGCGATTATTACCGCGGTGATCGAGTTTGGTGTGGGATTTATTGAGATCATCGGTGAAGTCGCAAAGACGCTGTCGTTGTCCCTTCGATTATTTGGCAACGTGCTTGCTGGAGAAATTCTTATGGGCGTGATGCTCGGATTGGTGTCCTACGTTGTGCCAATCCCGTTTATCTTCCTGGAAATTCTCGTCGGCATTGTGCAGGCTACGGTATTTTCCATGTTGTCGCTTGTGTATCTCATGATCGCGACAACACCTCACGGTGGCCACGATGAAGAACATCATGAAGTGGCGACTCACTAACGTAAAGCTATCGTGTCAGGACGTGTGTCGATGAGCTTCTCATCGACCATCGCTCAGTCATGATTTCATTATATGGAAGTTGAATTCGCAAAAGCGTTCGCGATTGGTGTGGGTGGTGCAATGCCAGCATTGGCGATTGGATTGATTGGATTCTCGGCTATGCAGGCGATTGGTCGTAATCCTGAAGCAGCAGGAAAGGTGCTTGCGCCAATGTTGCTTGGTATGGCTTTCGCGGAAGCGGTGGCTATTTACGCGCTCGTCGTCGTCTTCACGTTGTAATGTCTTCGTAACACTTTTCGTATGGCTTCAGAACAGCTCGTGGCGGAAACTACTTCTGCCGCAGAACATTCCGGCGTGCTTGGCACTTTTGGGGTACGGGCGGATCTTTTTCTCGCACAGCTCATCAACTTTGCGTTGGTGTTGTTGGTGCTGTGGAAGTTCGTATACAAACCCATTTTTGCTATGCTCGATGCGCGTAAGGAGAAAATTGCCCAAAGCATGCGAGACGCAGACGCTATTGCGGAGCGCGCAAAGGCTTCAGAACAAGAGCATGAGGCAATACTTGTTGCTGCACGTAAGGAAGCACAGGCACTTATTGAATCTGCAATGAAGGAAACGGATGTTCGCAAGAATGCCATGATGGAAGGTGCTAAACGAGAAGTTGAGCGTGTGATCCGTTTTGGAAAGGAGAAATTGGATCAAGAGCACGATGCAAGTATGCTGAAGCTTCGCAAGGATGTGGCAGATTTAGCAGTTCGTGCTGCAGCAAAAATTGTTACCAACGGATTGGACGAAAAGAAGTCGCAATCGCTCGCAGAAGAAGTCGTGCGCAAACTTACCTAAGCTATGGCAAAACCAACACCAAACGCACTTGCAACGTCTATCATCGACGACGTGCAGAACATGACCGCTTCGGAATTGGAAACGCATATCAGCTCGTTTATTAACGATCTTGTTGCAAAGGGCCAAATGCACCAGTGGCGCGCGGTAGAACATGGTATTCACGACGCATGGCGCAAGAAATTCGGCGCATCGAAAATTACCGTTGTTACTGCGCACAAAATGACTCGTGGCATGATGACGGCCATTGAAGCTCTTGCTCCTGGTGCAGAAATTGAAGAACGCGTTGACGAGCGACTCATGGGTGGTGCTGTGGTGCGCATCGACGATAAGCGCATCGACGGAAGCGTTGCCGGCGTGTTGCAGCGGTTGAAGTTTGCTTTGGATGGTGCAATCACCAAAAAGACGGATGTTATCACTGCGCTTCGGGAAGGGATTGATGAATTTCATCATGAACAAAATGTAGAGCACGTTGGAACCGTGGAAAGCGTGTCCGACGGTGTTGCCCGATTGTCTGGCCTTGGCAATGTGATGAGTCAAGAAATGATCGACTTCGGCTCTGGTGTGGTTGGCGTTGCGCTGAACTTAGAAGAGGAAACCGTTGGTGTTATTTTGTTGGGTAATGCGGTTTCCGTAAAAGCCGGTGATACCGCGCGATCGACCGGTCGTATTCTTTCTATTCCTGTTGCTGATGGAATCGTTGGACGCATCGTGAGCCCACTGGGAGAAATTCTCGACGGGAAAGCGCCTCTCATCAATTCCGTGTTGGTTCCAGTGGAAAAGGTTGCTCCAGGCGTGATGACCCGAAAATCGGTTTCCGTACCAATGCACACAGGAATTAAGGCGATTGATGCGCTTATTCCTGTGGGCCGTGGCCAGCGCGAGTTGATTATTGGGGACCGTCAAACCGGAAAAACTGCTATTGCCATCGACACCATTCTCAATCAAAAAGGTGAGAATGTGAAATGTATTTACGTTGCCATTGGTCAGAAGGAGTCGAAGATTGCGCAAATTATGTCGCGACTTGAGGCTGCTGGTGCAATGGAATACACCACAATTGTTCTTGCTGGAGCATCGGATCCTGCCGCAATGCAATACTTGGCGCCATATGCTGGTTGTGCCATTGCAGAATACTTCATGGCAAAGGGAGAAGATGTGCTTATTGTGTACGATGATTTGAGTAAACATGCGTGGGCATATCGTGAAATCTCGTTGTTGCTTCGTCGTCCACCAGGTCGTGAAGCGTATCCTGGAGATGTGTTTTACTTGCATTCCCGTTTGCTCGAGCGTTCTGCTCGACTCAATGAGGAGCATGGTGGAGGATCGATCACTGCGCTGCCAATTATTGAAACACAGGGTGGTGACGTATCGGCGTACATTCCAACAAACGTTATTTCCATTACCGACGGTCAGATCTATTTGGAATCCGACTTGTTCTATCGTGGTCAGCGCCCGGCGCTGAACGTGGGACTTTCCGTTTCCCGTGTGGGAAGCTCGGCGCAAACTAAGGCCATGAAGAATGCTGCAAAAACACTCAAGGTGGATTTGGCGCAGTTCCGTGAGCTTGAAGCGTTTGCGCAGTTCGCTTCGGATCTTGATGAAGCAACGAAGAAGCAAATCGAACGCGGACGCAGAGCGATGGAGTTGATGAAGCAGAAGCAATATTCGCCAATGAACTTTGCAGAACAAGCCATTGTGTTGCATGCGTTGAATACGGGAATGCTCGATGCACTTCCGGTTACCGATATTGGTCGTTTCGAGGAAGAATGTTTGCGATACATGCATTCCTCTGGTGGCGAAGTTTTCAAGGAAATTTTGGAAACAAAAGAAATTTCCAAGGAGCTTAAACCGAAACTCGAAAAAACGCTTCAAGACTTTTTGAGCACGTTTACGAAATAGTGTTCGCGTATGCCTGCATCGCGTAAGCTCATCCAAAGCCGAATTAAATCGGTGAAGAACACCCGCAAAATTACTAAAGCCATGGAAATGGTGGCGGCAAGTAAAATGCGAAAAGCGGTGGCAGCCACGTTGCGTGGCCGGCCGTATGTTGTGCTTGCGCGAGAAACGATGGAAGCGGTGATGGAGCGTTCCGGATCAGCACTCGTTCACCCGATGCTCGTCGCCGGTTCAGGAGATCGTGAGCTTGTTATTCTCTTTACATCGGACCGTGGCTTGGCTGGTGGTTTCAATGTGAACATTGGGAAATTTGCCCGAGAGCAGATGAAATCGTTTGGTGACACTGATGTGGTCGCGGTTGGAAAGAAGGGCTCCGATGCCATGCAGCGACTAGGTTACAACGTCGTTGCATCGTTCACCGGCCTTGGGAATGCGCCGAAGTATTCAGAGGTGATCCCAATTGCTCGACTGGCGATTGATGGATTTACACAAGGGAAATACAAACGGGTTCGTCTTTTTTACACACACTACATTTCTGGAATTACCCAAACGCCAAAGATGCTCACGGTGTTGCCCTACGGCGAAGGGGGATCTGAACCAACGGCGCGATCGACTCCATCGTCGGAATATACCATCGAGCCGAATGCGAAGGAATTACTCTCGCGCATGATTCCGAATCTGGTGATGACGGCCTTCTATCAAGCATTGCTTGAATCCAGCGCCTCCGAACATGCCGCCAGAATGCTCGCCATGAAAAATGCATCGGACAGCGCAAGAGACATGATGGAGTCGCTCACCTTTACCTATAACCAAGTGCGGCAAGCGGGAATCACTCAAGAAATCGCAGAGATTAGTAGCGGTGCCGCAGCATTAGCCTAGAGGAAATCAAACCATCTATGAAAGGAAATATTGCACAAATTATTGGAGCGGTTGTGGACGTACGGTTCGAAGGGGAAGTGCCAGCAATTCTAAATGCACTCACCCTCAAAAATGAATCAGTAGATCTCGTGCTTGAAGTTGCGCAACATCTTGGTAACGGTGTGGTTCGCGCCATTGCCATGGGAGCAACGGATGGTCTTACTCGTGGAGTCGAGGTTTCCGATACCGGTCGGCCGATCAGCGTTTCTGTTGGTCCAAACACGCTTGGTCGTATGTTCGACGTTACGGGAAATGCTATTGACGGACTTGGGGACATGGAGGGATTGCGGAAGGATCCTATTCACCGCGAGGCACCAGCATTCGTAGATCAATCAACTAAGGCGGAGGTTTTTGAAACAGGCATTAAAGTCGTCGACCTGATTTGTCCAATTCTGAAGGGAGGAAAGACGGGATTGTTCGGTGGTGCTGGCGTGGGAAAGACGGTGCTTATTCAGGAACTCATTCACAACATTGCAAAGGAACACGGTGGATACTCTGTGTTTGCGGGTGTTGGTGAGCGTACCCGTGAAGGAAACGATTTGTACATGGAAATGAAGGAGTCTGGCGTGCTCGATAAAACTGCACTCGTGTTCGGTCAGATGAATGAACCTCCAGGAGCTCGTGCTCGTGTTGCACTTACCGGACTCACGCTTGCTGAATATTTCCGCGACGACGAAGGCCGCGACGTGCTCATGTTCATCGACAACATTTTCCGCTTTACTCAGGCGGGTTCGGAAGTATCTTCTTTGCTTGGTCGTATTCCTTCAGCCGTGGGATATCAGCCAAACCTCGCTACGGAAATGGGCGCACTTCAGGAGCGTATTACTTCTACAAATAAAGGTTCGATCACCTCCATTCAGGCCGTGTACGTGCCAGCTGACGACTTGACCGATCCTGCTCCAGCAACCACATTCGGTCACCTTGATTCTACTGTGGTGCTTTCCCGTGCGTTGGCGGAACTCGCTATTTATCCTGCCGTTGATCCACTCGATTCGTCGTCAAACATTCTTGATCCAAACATCGTCGGAGAAGAGCACTACAACACCGCTCGTGGTGTGCAGAAGGTATTACAGCGATATAAGGATTTGCAGGATATTATTGCGATTCTTGGTATGGACGAGCTTTCGGAAGACGACAAACAGATCGTTTCGCGTGCTCGTAAAATTCAGAAATTCCTTTCCCAACCATTTAACGTTGCGGAACAGTTTACGGGCAGTCCTGGAAAATACGTCACATTGGCGGATACTGTTCGTGGCTTCTCAGAAATTCTTTCCGGAAAACACGACGGCGTTCCTGAACAGGCGTTTTATATGAAAGGAACTATTGATGAGGTAACAGCGTAGGTATGTCAAAACTCCATTATCAGATTGTTACCCCCGAACGCGTCGTCCAAGAAGGCGAGGCTGATTCGGTGTCGGTAATGACGAACATGGGGGAAATTACTGTGCTTCCACATCATGTTCCGTTGCTTTCACTCATGAAGGCCGGAGAACTGACCATCCGTAATGGCGGCAATACCGAGTATTTTGCGTCGTCGACAGGAATGTTTGAGGTGCGCGATGGATCGTCGATCGTAGTATTAGCCGACACTGCAGAGCGCAGCGATGAACTTGAACTCGATGCAATAACGGCAGCAAAACAGCGAGCTGAGGATGGTTTAGCGGCAATCAAAAATGGTACCGCAACCGACTTTGCAGACGCTACCGCGCATCTTGAGCGTGAAATGGCCCGATATCGCGTAGCAATGAAGAAGGGAAAGTCGAAGCAACATCGTGCAGAAGCGTAGAAAACAGTGGACAAACTCCTTGATCGTGTATGCAGTACACCATACACTTCGAGCGATATTACTCTTGTCCTACTGCGCAATATGACCCCATTTGAGAACTCCTTGTATGTTGCGCTTGTTGCGCCGGCAGTTGCACTCGTCATTGCACTCTTTTTTAAAAACCCACTGGCATTTCGGTGGAGCTCCTTGCTTCTTGGGCTTGCTGGCGTTGCCGGTGTAGCAGCTAGCGCATATGGCGCGGTTCAGGATGCTCCGTTTACTTTAGTTACTCCTGTTTTTTATTCGATGACGATCGCGCTCGATCGGTTTGGTTCCATTTTCTTTTTGGGCATTTCGATCGTGATAGCCTCAGCGGGGATGTTTGCAGTCAGTTACGGGAAAAAGCATGAATCAGATCAGGTATTACTCCGTTCGCTTTCCATTGCAACTGCGACACTCGTAATTGGTACACAATGGGTTGTGCTCGCAGGAAACATTGTTGGTTTTATTGCTGCGTGGGAAATAATGATGCTCGCTATAGTTGCATTCACATTTGCTCAAGCGCAATCTTCTGATCGTCGTCTTTCGTTACGTGCATTTTTTGTGGCACATCTTTCGACGACGGCAATTACTGCTGGTTTTTTTACGTTAACAGCCGGTGCGCTGTTTAGTGATTTTGGTACATTGGCGTATCTTGCGGGGCAGAGTGAGCCTATTCCGCTTGCCGTTGGGTATGGCCTTATCCTTTTTGGCTTTGCGCTTTCCATTGGACTCGTTCCATTTCATCGTTGGTTTTTGGATGTTGCATCCAATATTCCTTCCCATGTTTCTGCAATGCTTCGTGCCACGGTATCTGGTGTAGCATTTTACGCATTCATTCGCTGTATTTTGTTCATTCTTCCTCCGCTGTCGCTGTGGTTTGTTCTGCCGGTACTCGTTCTTGGTGTGTTTTCGATGGTTGCAGGTGCAATGTTCGTTATACGCGAAAATAATCTCAAACGGTTTATCGCGCAGCTTAGTGTACAAAATTTTGGTCTTGTTGCGCTCATGATTGGCGGAGCCATGGCATTTCAAGCGCTTGCATTGTACGACGCCATGAACGTATTACTTTTTGCGGCGTTCATCCAACTTACCGTGAATGCTGTTGCAACATCAGGACTTTTCCTTGTTCGCAATCTTCTCTCTGCCGATAACGAAACGCTTGAACACCTCGGTGGTCGGGCAAAGCACATGCCAAAGCTTACGCTTGCAACCGGTATCCTTCTTGCGGGAGCTGTTGGCGCGCCACCATTCGCTACCATGACTAGTGCATGGATGCTCGCAACAACGCTTGGGACAATCGCTTCCAGCATTGCTCGCCCATTTGGAATAGTTGCAATCGTGCTTTTGGTGCTTTTCGTTCTTTCGCGTCTCTTGACTGTAGTTGCTGCGTTTCGATGGTTTGTAGGTGTATTTCTTGGTGTGTCACGCTCCTCACATTCCGAACCAATTCAGGAACCAACTGACGCCGCACTGATTCCTATCGTCTTCTCTGCCCTTGTTGTGCTTGTGAGCGGTTTTGCTGTTCCTCAATTACTCCTGGCCATTGGGGCGAATCCGCTTACCGATGCTGCAGGAACTTTCCAGGGCGGCGTTGTTACTGCGGCAGGTACGTTGCGAATGGGAGTTGTCGGTGGAGCAGTTGCGGGAATTTTGCTTGTGCTGTGGTATTTCCGTGCATCGTGGGTTGATCGCATTCCTTCGTTTGAGGCTATCGAGTCGTTCCGTCATCGTGTTACACGGAAAATTGTCGTTGGAGATCGATACAGAGCACTGTGGAACCGTGCGCTTGCAAAACTTCGCCGCTAATCTTCTTCTATGCTGAATGCTTTTCTTTCGTTGTGGCATGTGGATGTCTTGGTGTGGTGTGAACTTGGTGTATTGGGAATAATCACTGTTGGAACCGTGTTTACGGCTGCGCGATCGAAACCGTCGCGAAAGCATCTCATTCTTGGAGTAGTAAGCGTTCTTGCAGTTGCGGCAACGGTATTTGCGGATAACCTTATTGCCCTTACTCTCGCATATATTGTGCTTCTTGGGTGTGCGGTATTTTTGCTCAAACACACGTTTCCAGCCATGAGCGCAAAGCACAAAAAGATTCTTATCGCTCTTTCTTCCCTCGCGCTCCTGGGTTTTGTTGCAAATAGTGTTTTGAATGTTCTTGCTGGTATGCACTCAGGATTGTGGTGGCAGGAAGCGGTGTCGATGCAGCGTTTGCTTGAGAATGCGGTTTCGGCAAGTGCGCAAGGCGACTTACGACGGTACGGCGTATTGTTTGCGGGAATTGGATTCATCTGTTCTCTTCCACTATTTCTTGCAAAAACTCGAGCAAGTAGTTTTTTTGCAACCATGGTTCCAGCTGCATTATTCATTGCGCTTCTCCGATTTGCGCAGATTGTTGACGGAACATTGAACGATGGTGGCGAGTTTACTCGGCGCTGTTTCTGGATTGCTGGACTCGTCATTCTTGCTGCTGTTGTCCTCAAATTGTATCGAAAGAAACAGCACGCTTCTGCGCTTCAGCTTTCTGGCGTGGTACAGCTTGGTCTTGTTGCCTTTATGATTGGCGCTGGTCCTGCTGGAATTATTCCTGCCATTCTGCATATTTTTGGGCAGGCAGTTATTCATGCCGGACTTTGGACGGTAGTACAGCATGCTGAGATGAAGCGTCACAATGGTGTGCGCTTCCTTACTGTGGCTCTCTTTGCTGCGCTGCTTGCTGTGCCAGGATCGGTGCTTTTTGTGAGCACGCTGATTGGTGTGGGATACGCATTGCAAGAGCATCTGTGGTTCGCGCTTGCGGTATATGCGGCATTGGTTGCTATTGCAGTTCGACTGGTGCGCGCGAAGCTTTCGATGATGGATGCTGCACATCCTGAAGCATCGGAACCGCTCAATTCACGATCGGTGAAGTTTGTTCTCGGCGCTTTAGCGCTGTACGTGATTGCGGCATTCGGCGCTGGTGGGTATTTGCTTACTCAACAAGGAATTCAGTTTGCGGTTTCTGTAGCGCAGAGTGTCGCGACCCTATAAGTATTCCCGGACGCCAGTGGCTCGGCTCCATTTTTCCAACGAGCACGGGCCCCCTCAGCTGCAGGTGAACGAAGTGAACCGTCGCAGCGTGGGGGATTCGCGCGGAGTGCAGAATAATGTACCCGAGCCACCAGTCCGGGATACTCGTCATCCAACGAATCCGTTATGCCCGATCTCCTCGAGGGGTTAAATTCTGAGCAACAGCACGCGGTCACTCATGGCGAGGGACCGCTCATGATTATTGCTGGCGCCGGCACAGGAAAAACAACGGTGATTACAAAAAGAATTGCGTGGTTAATCGAACAGGGTAAGGCAGCGCCAGAGAATATTCTTGCATTAACGTTCACGGATAAGGCTGCGAACGAAATGGAAGAACGGGTCGACGTACTCTTGCCCATGGGATACGTCGATCTCTCCATTTCCACCTTTCACGCCTTCTGTGAAATGGTTCTCCGAGAACACGGTGTAGACATTGGTATCCCACAGGACTTTACTGTCGCCTCCGAAGTCGACGGCTGGCTATTCATGCGTCGTCATTTATCCGATTTCACACTCGACTACTACAAACCCCGAGGAACACCGACAAAGTTTTTTAAACTCTTGCTTTCGCATTTCTCGCGAGCAAAAGATGAAGGAATCACTCCTGATCAATACATCGATCATGTCGAGGCTCAAATCTCATCGATCACTGCCGGATCTGAGGAGGCGTTTGATGCACTCCCAGAAGAAGAGCGATTAGAATGGTCGAAGCACAGGGAAGTCGGTCAAGCCTACAAAACATATCAGCAGACGCTTATTGCAGAAGATGCGCTCGATTTTGGTGATTTGCTTGCATACACCGTTGAACTCTTCAAGACTCGACCGAACATTCTCGCAGAATATCGAAAGCGATTCACGTACATCGTCGTCGATGAATTTCAAGACACGAACAGCGTGCAGTACGAGCTGGTGAAACTCTTGTCAGCTCCAAAAAATAATCTCACCATCGTTGGTGACGATGATCAAGCGATTTATAAGTTCCGTGGTGCGGCACTCGCGAACATCCTTACATTTCGTTCCGACTTTCCGAATACCACAAAAATTGTTCTCGTCCACAATTATCGAAGCGGTCGTACCATCCTCGATACCGCGTATTCATCGATTACCAAAAATAATCCTCACCGATTGGAAATTTCCGAAGGGTTGTCGAAGCAACTTATTTCGAATATCGAGCATACCGGGAACGTTCATCACATTCATGCCGCTACGCTGGATGATGAAGTAGCGACGGTTATCGAGACCATCGGGAAGCTTCATGACGAATCTGGTGCAAGTTGGAAAGACTTTGCGATTCTTGCTCGAGGCAACGATCACGTGGATCCGTTTCTTGAGGCATTCGAGCGCGCCGGCATTCCGTATCGATTCATGGCGCTTTCCGGCTTGTACACGATGCCGATTATTCTTGATGCACTCAGTTATCTTCGCGTCATCGCGGCGCCGCACGACTCGCCGTCGTTGTATCGCATTCTTTCGCATCCACGACTCGGGCTATCGCAGGAAGACCTCACGGCGTTGATGTTTTATGCTCGCAGAAAAGGCATGTCGCTGTTCGATCTTCTCACGTACGCGGATGCTGCACGAATCTCGATGGTTGGTCGAAACACGATTATCGACTTGCAGCAACGCATTGCGGAACTTCGAAACAGTGCAAAGCGATTACCGATTACGGAACTGTTTGTAGAGATGATGAAAAAAACGGGATTGCTCGGCGATTGTCAGCATGCTTCGGAAATGGAGCAGCAAGAGCTGTATCGATTCCTTGAACGCTTCTTTAATCGCTTAAAGCGATTTGTTGCCATGAATGACGACGCCACGCTTCCGCGCTTCATCGAGGAGTTCGACGCGGAGCGCGCAGCAGGGGAGAATGGTGCCGTTGCGCAGGATCCGGAAGAAGGGCCGGATGTTGTGTCGGTCATGACCGTACACGGATCGAAGGGATTGGAGTTTCGATATGTCTTCGTCATCAATCTTGTTGAGCAGCGCTTCCCATCAGTATCACGTTCCCAAGCAATCGACTTTCCTCCGGGATTAATGAAGGACCAGGTTGACGGCGACGATCATGTAGCGGAAGAGCGTCGACTGTTTTACGTTGCGATGACACGTGCAAAAGAAGGATTGTATTTAATGAGTGCTGAGGATTATGGTGGAGCACGAAAACGAAAGGTTTCGCGATTCTTAGACGAGCTTGGCTATACCAATGCCGTAACCGTAACGCGACCAGAAAATATTGCTGACACTCTCGCGCTAGAAGTTGGAAAAAAACCGACCGGCGATGCAGCGATCCATATTCCCGACAAAATCAGTTTCTCGCAGATTGCCGCATTTAGTACGTGCCCACTTCAATACAAATACGCACATATCATTGGTATTCCTTCGTACGGTAAACACCAAATGAGTTTTGGAAAATCGATGCACAACGCGCTGCAGGCATTCATGGAACGCATCATCGCGTCGAGCGCTATTCATCAAGCATCGCTCTTCAACGGATCAAGTGATTCGATAACACTCCCAACAAGTCAGGATTTGCTCGACATGTACGATCGAGCCTGGATCGACGAATGGTATCCAAACGATGAAACACGTGATGAGTACAAAAATCGAGGCACAGAGATCATGAAGGAATATTATCGGATCCTTAAAGAAAATCCTCCGCAACCGAAGTTTATCGAGAAAGGATTTACGCTCAAGATCGACGGCATTCTCGTCAAAGGAAGAATCGACAGAATTGACGATGTGGAAGGTGGTATTGAAATTATCGATTACAAAACTGGTGCTCCAAAAACAAAGCTCGACTGGGACGATCGGCGACAATTGGTGCTGTATGCGATTGCTGCGGAAGAAAGTTTCGTGCCGCCACTCGTTGTGAAGAAAATGACGTATTATTATTTGGAGTCGAATACTGCCGTGAGTTTTGAGCCTACGGATAAGGATAAAGAAAAGCTCAAGCTTCAGATTAAGGACAGTATGCAGCGCATCCGATCGAGCACGTTCGAGGCAACTCCTGGGCCACATTGCCAATACTGCGACTTTAAAGACATTTGCCCGTATGCCAGAACTGCCTAAACGTCGCCGAAGCTCGCTCACACAGATCAGTAGAATGCTGGAAGGCACACTGAAGCGCCATGGCATCACTAAGCAGGTTACTGCAGCTATCATCGTTGATCGGGCAAAGGAGATCCTTGCAGAAATGGTCGCGGATTCTCCATTGGCACAAGACGCTTGTGTCGTAAGCTATGCCGCCGGAATTCTCATCATCGGTTGCGCAAATGCTCCAGCAACGTTTGATATTACCAGTATGATCCCAACGATTCTTGCTCGAATCCAGTCCGAGATTCCCGAGGCTGATATCACGAAAATTATTGCTCGGGTGCAGATAGAGAAGGGAAATTTCTGAACGGGGTCAGGTCTTCAATGTTCAATTGTCTTACATTCTTCTATGCCTAGACCGAAGCAGAATATTTCATGGGAATCGATGCAGATTCCATTATCCGGAACAAAGCCTGTCGATGTATCGTGGACTCCAATCACGCCGGATCAGGTGAGTATTCTTGAAGAGAAATTACGTGATATTCTCAAAAATCTTCCTACAAACACTCCCGATTCGTTTAGGGATAGTGCCGAACGAGCATTATCATTGTTTATGGACTTGGAAGCTGGAAAAGCTGTGACCGATTATGAATTTCTTACAGGAATTCAACGATCATTTATTTTTCCAGCAAAAGTAGTATCAAAAATTCTTCCAAACCCAATTGCAATGCCACCATGGATTGACCGTTTACCTCCTGGGATTTTGCCGTTAGATCCTGATCAACAGCATCAAGCATCACTTGTATTTGATACGATTGGAGAAAGGCTTCTTCAGCAGGTGGGTGGTAAAAAACATTCTCCGCAATCAGGTGCGGCAATCGGCCAAACGTATTTTGTACTAAAGGAGTCGGATACTGTTCCCGGAAATGCGTTCAAAGTGTATATCGAGGGAATTTCGCAACTGAACGAAAGCGGACTTTCTCAACTTTTCAATACGGCAATCGCGCTCGGTATTGCTCCCAACGAATTGAAACACCACGAAGGTAGCGCTGTATTGTATTGGAAAAATGCACAGAAAAATATAATCGATCAATTTATCGTGTTATGTAAGGAGGGGAATATTGAAACACGGGGTCCGGCAAGTGACGTATTTATCGTCAAGGGAGTTCGCGAAGGTAAAATCGATTATAAGGTTATTTCCAATGACCAGGTTGGAACATCGGTAACATCGGGATTCGAATGGAACGCAGAGGCATATTCTCCAGAACAGTTTTTTAAACAATGGATTCAATTTTGCTTCGCATTCGGTAGAAAACCTGATGCTGCAGGATTTTCAGCATTTCTTCCTGTACGGATTCCGGTCGATGCTGGTTCTGAGTATGACGCACAGATTCGGTCTGCATATAAAGGTAGATTGCCGATCATGTTTCGAAAGAAGTAATAAAAGGGCCAGGTCTTCAATGTTCAATGTATAATTGATCATATATGACCAGACCGTTACGCATTGAATACCCAGGAGCGCTGTATCACATCACTTCTCGTGGAAATCAGAAGAAAGATATTTTTGTTTCAGATGCGGACCGAGTGATGTTTTTAAGGACGTTATCGGCGATGATTAAGAAATACCATTGGAAATGCTACGCGTATTGTTTGATGTCGAATCATTATCATTTACTTGTTGAAACCGTTCACGGAGAGCTTTCCCGAGGAATGCGAGACCTTAATGGAATATATACCCAGCAATACAATAAGCGCCATGCAACGGTGGGTCATATCCTTCAAGGACGATTTTCCGCCTTTCTCATAGAAAAGGAAACGTATTTTTTCACCGTTGCGCGATATATTGTTCTCAATCCTGTTCGTGCTGGATTGGTAAAACTTCCTGAGGAATATCCTTGGAGCAGCTATCGTCAAACGATAGGGCTTGATCGTTGTCAGGCCTTTCTTTCGGCGAAGGATTTCTTGCAGAATTTCGCAGACGATCGCAAGAATGCTCGATTGACGTATCGTGATTTCGTTCTTGAAGGGCGCGGTTCTCCTTCGCCACTCCTTGAGTGTGGACGTGGAAGAGTGCTCGGCTCTCCTCAATTTATAACCCAAATATGGAGTCAAACAGACGATTTCTTTCAAGAAAGGCCTGAAAATGCAAAGGAAGAAAAATTATTGGGTCGACCACTTTTGACCGATCTGTTTGTAGATGAGATGAGTCTTCATGACCGAAATGTCGCAATCAGTATTGCGATAAAAACGTGTGGTTATTCGAATATCGCCGTTGCACGACTTTTGAGTCTTAGTCCGGCAAGTGTAAGTATGATATTGAAAAAGACTATTGAACATTGAAGACCTGACCCCCTATAAATCCTGTATACTGTTCATTGAACATTGAAGACCTGACCCCGTATGTCCCTCCGCCAGTACCTCATTGCTTTAGCGCTCGGCACCGCAATCAGCATTTCCTCGTGGTGTATTGTCATGATTTCCATTGACCCGGCCACCGCCGGTTCACTCGCTTTTTTTGTATTTTATCTCACGCTTGGTGCGGGAATTGCAGGGATTTTTACCATTGGTGGCACCATGATTCGTGCCAGGAAATATACAGACGACGACATTCATTCCGCGGTAGCGCGCTCGTTCCGTCAGGGCATTATGCTCTCGGGGCTTTTCCTTGGATGTTTATACCTACTTTCTCGCGATCTTTTCTCCTTTGGAACCATGATGCTCATGATTGTTCTGATCGGTTTAGTCGAATTTTTGATGCTGAGCATCCGAAAAGAAGCCTAGGTGTGGATATCCGTGTTCCGTTGCGGTCGATTCCCTGGCAACATCATGATTGCCTATGTTTAATCGTTTCTTTGGACGTTTCTCGGAGGACATTGGTATCGACCTTGGAACGTCAAACACTCGCGTTTTCGTGAAAGAAAAGGGCATCGTCATGAACGAGCCTTCTATTGTGGCAATTAACACGCGAACGAACCACATTCTCGCCGTGGGGAAAACCGCAAAGGACATGGTGGGGAAGACGCCGCCGCATATCCAAATCACTCGTCCGCTTACGAAGGGCGTTATTTCCGATTTCGAAGTTACGGAAAAAATGTTGAAGTATTTTATCGACAAAATTCACGACGATGCATTTACTCTTGTGCCTCGGCCGCGCATCGTGATGAGCGTGCCAATGGAAATTACCGAAGTTGAGCGTAAGGCAGTGGAGGACGCCGCACTTGCTGCGGGAGCCCGTCAGGCATTGCTCGTGGAAGCTCCTATTGCGGCTGCTATCGGTGCTGGGCTGCCCATCGAGGATTCTCTCGGCAACATGATCGTTGATATAGGCGGAGGAACCACGGAAATCGCCGTCATATCGCTTTCCGGAATTGTGACGTGGAAATCGCTTTCGGTCGCGGGCGACGAAATGACGAAGCATATTCTTCAATACTCTCGTGATGTCTTCAATCTTCTTCTTGGTGAACGTGTTGCTGACGATGTGAAATGTCATATTGGAAGCAGTCTCGATACTGGCGAGGGATTGCGAATGACGATGCGTGGCAGAGACCTTATTACCGGACTCCCAAAGGAAGTTACGGTGAACGACGGACAAATTCGTGAAGCGCTGAATAAATCTGTTCGCGCAATTATCGATAATATCAAAGCAGCAATCGAGGTAACTCCTCCAGAACTTGTTGCAGATATTTATGAGCGCGGCATTATTCTTGTTGGTGGCGGAAGCTTGCTCCGTGGCCTTGAACGATCCATCTCCAAAGAAACGGATATCCCGGTTCGTCTTGCGGAAGATCCAAGTACTGCCGTTGTTCGTGGGTGCGGAGTACTTCTTGATGATACTCGACTTCTTCAGGATATTGCGCTTCCTACAACGGGCATTGAACGTCGGTAACATATGCCTCGCGCTTGGTATACCACAGACCGTGCTCGATCACTTACCAAACGGTTGGGAACATTCTTGGTTATGCTCCTTGTTTTTTGGATGCTTTCCTTTCTCCCAACGGTTGCTCGGGTATTTCATACGATCCAAGCGAATGTATATGCAGGAGGCGCACTGATTGGTCGTGCAACGTCACGGTTCTTTGCGCAAGAAGATTCGCTTTCTGCGCAGCTCAATATGTGTACGAATCGTCTTGCAGCCTCCACGGTGCTTGCTGCGGCATCGGAAACGAATGCTCGAGAGGTGTATGAGTGGCGCACGCTGATGAAGTATCAGCCCCCGCAAGCAATTCAAGGAATCGCTGCCCGTGTTTTAGCTCGAGATACCCCTGAAGAATCTCTCGTCACGATCGATCGTGGCTTTCAAGATGGTATCCAACCCGGCACAGCAGTTATTGTTGGTGATGGCGTACTCTTTGGTGTTATTGATACTGTTGGGAATTCGACGTCCACCGTTCGGCTCACTGATCATTCCAAGAGTGCTATTCCTGGCGCGATTCGTGATACACGAAGCACCATTGGACTGGTTACTGGTCAGGAAGGTGCACTGCTCGCCATGGACTATATTCCGCAAAACTCGGCACTTGCCGTGAATGACATTGTGGTAACGAGCGGCCTTGGAGGACTCATTCCTGAAAATATTGTTATCGGCATTGTTACAGATATTCTTGCTACGCCAAGTGCTCCATTTATTCGTGCAACCATTCAGCCTGTGCACGACCAACGCGAATGGACCGTGGTCCTTGTCCTTGCACGTCCTGAAGCCGTGTTATGAGAGTAGGCTTTTTTCTTGCCGCAGTATTTGCGTGGTGTTTCCTGATTGAAACATCATTTCTTCATGCGTTCGGTGGAATGGTTGCGTACATTCCTCTCATCACAATTGCAGGAATTATTGTGATGCAGCGTTTTGGAATTGAAGAAGGTGTATTGTGGTTTGTGTCTGTTGCAGTGTTACGTGGAGATATTTTTTCTCTTGTTTTTGCGCTGATCGGCCCAATGCTTGTGCAGCAAATCTTCACCACACGTTCGGTATATGCACTCCTTGGTTTTGGTGCCGTGGGGTATACCGTATCGTCGGTTGTTGCTCTGGCTTGCTCGTGGGGACTTGATACGCTCTTTCATACCGCGTTCCTTCTTCCACACCCATTTGAGCGTATGTTGATTATCGGTGCGCTTTTGATCCCTGGATTATTCTTCGGAACACTCTTCCTTCGTTTAGGGGAGAGGTATTTTCTTTCACGTATTCGATTTCGTCAGCCATCATGAGTAAAAAATCATCACAACCTGGTCAGCGAATTTTCTCCGTACTCGACGACGACCGTATTGGACGTCTTTCACGCGGCACAGCCGATGAAACATTCGATGACACGCTTTCTGAACGTTCAACAGCGGATCTTTCGACGGGTTCGTTTGTTGGAAATTTTGCGGCCCGACGCGTGCGACGATTTGGTGGAGCAATGTTGTGTTTTGCCTTTGGCATCTTCTTGCTTCGTCTTGGTTCCTGGCAGATTCTTCATGGAGAAGAGTACCGACAAATATCCGAAAATAATCGAACACGGACAAGAACGATTCTCCCTAATCGTGGAGTGATCACCGATCGCTATGGCACTGTACTCGCGTGGAACACTCCAGAGTTTCGCTTGGTTGCTAATCGCTCGGACATTCCAACCGATTTCACCGAACGCGCATTGCGATTTGCGAATATTGCTACGGAACTTTCCATTACGGCAGAGTCGTTTGAAGATGCGTATCAAAGGGCCACAGCCGATCAGACGGTGCTACTGTCTGATGACGTGCCGTACGATGCCGCCATGAATTTTCTTGCGCACGAAGGCGATGATCCAAGTATTACCGTAGAACTTGGCTCAACGCGGACGTACCTCACGAATGCCATTCCGTCGCTTTCCCATGTGCTGGGCTATACCGGCGCTATGGATACGGATATGTTTGATGATTTGAAGGACGATGGCTATCGACGGTTCGATACTTTAGGAAAACAGGGTCTTGAAGCATCATACGAGTCCTTGCTGCGCGGAACACCGGGCGTGGAAATTACGGAAGTGAATGCCCAAGGAAAAACACTACGCACGTTGGAAAAAACGGATACTGTGGACGGAGAGGACCTTGTGCTTTCCATTGACGCAGGGCTTACCGCGGCTACAGAAGCAATCGTTGAGCGTCGGTTAGCCGACGCGAATGTTAAAAAAACTGCTGTCGTGGTTTCGGATCCCAATACTGGAGAGGTGCTTGCTCTCGTGTCGTACCCTTCCTACGATGCAAATCTTTTTGCGCGTGGTATTTCGCAGACGGAATATTCAGCATTGCTTGATGATCCGAACGATCCGTTGTTCCCTAGAGCAACACAAGGCGAATATCCCTGCGGTTCCACCATGAAACCGGTATATGCCGCAGCAGCGCTCATGGAGCACGTGATCACTCCGTCTACGAGCTTTCTTTCGACAGGCGGAATTTTTCTTGGCAATCGGCTATTCCCAGACTGGCGGCGAGCAGGCCACGGCCAAACAAACGTGTATCACGCAATCGCCGATTCCGTGAACACATTTTTTTACATTATCGGCGGAGGCACTGGGGATATAGGAGGGCTCGGTATTGATCGACTGATGAAGTACGCGAGTATGTTCGGATTTGGCGATCAATCCGGAATTGATCTTCCAAATGAGGCCGACGGGTTTCTTCCCAGCAAAGAATGGAAGAAGGAGGTAAAGGGTGAACCGTGGTATGTGGGGGACACGTACAACGCATCCATCGGCCAGGGCGATATTTTGGTTACGCCTTTACAGATGAATCGATCCACGGTTGCGTTTGCCAATGGCGGTACACTCTTTACTCCGCATTTAACCAAGGACGCAGTTCCTGTTGGCGTAAACATCGTTCCTGACGATGTTGCAACCGTCGTGCGTGATGCCATGCGACAAACCGTCGTGTATGGAAGTGCCGCAACCATGCTTGAGTTACCGGAGGCTGTTGCTGGAAAAACTGGTACCGCACAGTGGGCAACTGGACGTGATGAGCATACGTGGTTTACTGGATTCGGCCCGATGGAACATCCCACTATTGCTATAACTGTTATTGTGGAAGAAGGCGGTGCAAATTATTACGCGACCCCAATTGCAAAGGACATTTTTGCTTGGTTTTTTGCAAATCGCTCAGGTCCACCGGCGCCTTGACCCTCATTTCCCCTCATGGGATACTGGTCTTTGGATACCGCCGAATTCGGCGGAATTGTTTTTACAGCGCTTAACGATAGTGAATATGGACAACAATACCTACATCTCTGCCTCCGGACTCCAAAATATTAAAGACGAGCTTGTGAATCGTATTAAGGTTCAACGCCCAGAAATTGCCCAAAAAATTTCCGATGCAAAGGAAATGGGGGATTTGAGTGAAAATTTTGCGTATCATGAAGCGAAGGAACAACAAGCGCAAAATGAAATGCGTATTGTTGATATTCAGGAAATGATCGTGAATGCTGTTGTGGTTGAGGAAAAAGTCGGTGGAGCTATCGGTCTTGGTTCTACATTCGTTGTGGACATCAACGGCAAGCAAAAAACATATGAGATCGTGGGTGAAAATGAAGCGGATCCTATGTCCGGAAAAATTAGCAATGTTTCTCCATTAGGAAGTGCATTCATTGGAAAGAAGGCGGGGGATACTGTGAACGCAGAAGTTCCTTCCGGCATTATTGTGTACAAAATTGCTGAAGTGAAATAACCACAAACCCTATGACCAATGAAGAAATAGTGCGACGCGAACGACTTTCTTCTATTGAGAAGCTTGGCGTTGACGCGTATCCGGCAGGAAGTAATCGAACGCACATGACCGGTGATGTTCTTGGATCATTTGACGATCTCCTTGCAAGTCAGAATGTCGTGATTATTTCTGGTCGCATCACGGCTATGCGCCATATTGGCGCGCTTTCGTTTCTTCGAGTGCTCGATGGCTTTGCAAACATGCAAGTAGTGTTGCGAAAGGAAGATCTTGCCGATGCGTACACATTTCTTGTCGATCATCTGGATGTTGGCGACATCATTGAAGCGTCAGGCTCGGCATACCTCACTAAAACGGGCGAACGGTCCGTGCTTGCGTCGTCGGTAGCCATTGCAGCGAAGGCACTTCAGCCATTACCGGAAAAATGGAATGGATTACAGGACGTAGAAATTCGATATCGTCACCGTGAGCTCGATCTCATTTCAAATCCCGAATCAAAAGCTCGTCTCACAATGCGATCGAAGTTTATCGCGGCCATGCGTCGATTCCTGGACGACTCTGGGTATCTTGAAGTTGAAACGCCAATGCTGCAACCTATTCCTGGTGGAGCAAGTGCGCGACCATTTGTTACGCATCACAATGCTCTTGATGCCGAATTTTACTTGCGCATCGCTCCAGAGATTTATTTGAAGCGCTTGGTGATTGGTGGCATGGAAAAAGTGTATGAAATTGGCCGATGTTTCCGAAATGAAGGCATCGACTACTCGCACAACCCAGAATTTACGATGCTCGAACTGTATTGTGCCTACGCCAAGAAAGATGAGTTTATCGATTTTAACGAAGAGCTTCTTCGAAAAGCACTCATCGGCGCCACAGGCTCATCTATTGCGCAGATTGAGGGAATCGATGTTAATTTTGGCACCGCATTTCCGCGAATTACCTTCCGTGAATCCATTCTTACTTCCTGTGGAATCGATATCGATACCTTGAAAACTCCGGAAGATGTTGAGGCTGCGGCACGGTCGAAGAATCTCAAGGTCGATTTTGCTGGGGCGCTTGGTTTTGGAGAATATCTTGATGCACTCTACAAAAAAACCGGTCGTGCTGCGATTACGTCGCCAACGTGGGTGTTCGATTATCCGGTTGAGCTGAAGCCGCTTGCCCGTCAGAATCCTGCGGATCATTCAAAGAGTGCTTGCGCGCAGCTTGTTATTCTTGGTGCAGAGATTGTAAATTTGTATTACTACGAGCTGAATAATCCTATTGATCAGCGCGCACGATTCGAAGCTCAAGAGACGTTGCGCGAACAGGGAAGTGAGGAAGCGCAGTTCCTCGACGAGGACTTTTTGTCCGCACTCGAACATGGCATGCCGCCTACGAGCGGTGTGGGCATCGGTATCGATCGTCTGGTCGCGTTCCTTACCGGCGCTCCAAACCTGAAGGAAGTAATTGCGTTCCCAACGTTGAAACCAAAGGTCGTCGATCACGCGGCGATAGATGGTGAATAATTCTATGAAAACTGGATTGCTCTTTGGCGCGTTCGATGGTTTGCACGATGGGCATCGCGCAATGCTCAAGGAAGCGCGAACACACACGGGAAAACTGGTCGTCGTTTTGCCGCCAGATCCCGTGATCAGTGAACTCAAGTCGAAACGCGCAAAGTTTTCCTGGAAGGAGCGCGCAAAAGCACTGTGGGAATCCGAACTTGTGGACGACGTGGTGCGTGGCGACGATGTGATGGGCACGTACGAAGCAATCGACGAGGTTCATCCCGATGTCATCTTTGTTGGCTACGATCAAACTGAGCTTGCCGCCGATCTTTGCTCATATCTTGCCGCCGATGGGTCATCAATTCCCGTCATCACTCTCTCACCGCACAAACCAGAACGCTATAAATCATCACTGATTAATGCCGTATGATCGACATCAAATTGCTTCGGGAGAAACCAGAGTTCTATCGTGAAAGCGCAAAGGCAAAAGGCGTCGTGATTGATACCGATCATATTCTTGAGCTCGATCGCGCAGTTCGGTTACTCACCGGAGAAATCGAATCCGTAAAGGCGAAAAAGAACGCAGCATCAGACGCCATCGCAAAGGCTAGTGCAGAGGATCGAAAAACGCTTATCGAAGAAATGCGAGCGATCGACCAAGCATCGAACACTAAGGCGGACGAACTCGCGCCACTGGAAAAGGAGCTTCGCGATGCGCTACTTCGTATTCCGAATCCATCGTTACCCGACGTCATTATTGGTGCATCCGATGAAGAGAATACCGTTCTGCGCACGGTCGGAGAAACTCCCGTCTTTGATTTTGAACCGAAAGATCACCAAACGCTCGGGGAACACCTCGGAATCATCGACCTTAAACGTGCGGCAAAAGTAAGCGGATCACGATTTGTATATTACGTTGGGGACGGTGCAATGCTGGAACTGGCGTTGGTCGATTACGGGTTGCGTCTTGCTATGAAACACGGCTTCGTTCCTGTTACCGTTCCGCATCTCGTCGGCGCAAAGTCTATGGAAGCGATGGGGTATTTGGAACACGGCGGACAGGACGAAATTTACTATTTGCCAAAGGACGATCTCTACCTTATCGGAACATCGGAGCAGGCGATTGGACCAATGTACATGGATGAAATTATCGATGCGCCAAAACTGCCGCTTCGATATGTTGGTGTTTCGCCGTGCTATCGCCGTGAATCCGGAAGTGCAGGAAAGGACACCAAGGGAACCATTCGCGTCCATCAATTTACTAAAGTGGAAATGTTCGGGTTCTGTACACCAGAAACATCAGTTGCCGAGCACGAAGCGATTCTCGCCATCGAGGAAGAACTCCTTCAGGCACTTGGATTGCCGTATCACGTCCTCAATATTTGTACCGGCGATCTTGGTCTGCCAGCGGCAAAAAAATGGGATACCGAAGTATGGTTCCCGGCACAAAATCGCTACCGCGAAGTAACATCAACGAGTAACTGCACAGATTTTCAAGCCCGTCGTTTAAATACACGATACCGAACAGGGGAGGGAACGGCGTTTGTGCATACCGTTAATGGAACTGCGTTCTCTGGCCGTCCGATTGCTGCGATCCTTGAAAACTTCCAGAATGCCGATGGGAGTATAACTATTCCAGAAGTGCTCCGACCATACATGAATGGCAAGGAGAGAATTGTTGCCGCCTAACATGACTGCCCACGGCGCAAAAACATGGGTTGAAGTATCACGAAGTGCCATGGCGCAAAATATTGCGTCACTCCACACATTTCTCAATCCCGGAGTAACCTTCTGCGCCGTGATTAAGGCGAACGCATATGGTTGTGGTACGCGTGAAGCGGCATCGATCGCTGCGGAGTGCGGAGTTCACACCTTCGCAGTCGACAGCATCGATGAGGCTATTATTGTTCGCTCTATTTTGCCGCGCGTTACCATTTTTATTCTGGGAATGACGGTTCCCGAACGCCTTGTTGACGTTTGCGCAATCGATGCCATTCAGACCGTATACAATCCCGAAACGATTGTTGAGATCACGAAACATGCACATCGAAACAATCGCCCAGCACGAATATCGCTCAAAATTGAAACCGGCCTTCATCGACAAGGCGCGAATCCTCGAGGCCTTTCGGCACTGATTGATGCAGTTCGTGCTGCGGGGAACTCGATAATTATCGAAGGCGTTGGTGCACATTTTGCATGCGCCGAAGAACCGTCAGATGCCATGAACGGCTATCAAAAGAAACACTTTGCAACCGCAATACAAACGCTCCACGATGCTGGATATACTCCACCATACCAACACATTGCGTGTTCTGCGGCGGCAATGACCGATAAGGAATCTCAGGGAACCATGACCCGCTTTGGCATTGCTATGTATGGGCTGTGGTCTGGAAAGAACCTTAAACGCCAGGTGGTGCTTGGGTGTCAAAATATCGAGCTTCACCCTGTACTGAGCTGGAAAACACGCATTGCACAAATTAAGGATATTCCACCAGGTGCAACTATCGGCTATGGCTGTACTTACACCGCAAATCGACCATTACGTATCGCCGTGCTACCGGCAGGGTATTATGATGGAGTGGATCGGGGACTTTCGAACAAGGGCGAAGTGTTGGTTCGAGGTCGTAAATGCCAAGTGCTTGGAATAGTGTGTATGAATATGATGATGATTGATGTTTCAGCGGTCCCATCGGTTGCCGTTGACGACGTTGTCACAATTATTGGTCGCGACGGTATGCACGCGGTAACTGCAGACGACATTGCCGGAATTCTGGGTACAATTAACTACGAAGTCGTTACACGTATCAATCCACTGCTCCCACGCATTGTTGTATAAACACTATGTCAGAAAAGAAACAACGGAATTTTCTCCGCATTCGCCACGCCAAGGAATATCTTGACGGCGTTCGGAAGAATCCGTTTTTTTTGAAAGCATCCCCAAAAAGCTGGCTCATGATTGGTGCTGGAGCCTTGCTGATGGCGGGGATCATTACGGCAACTGTCGCGTTTTCATACCTTCCCATGTTTCGTCTGACATCGATCACGATTACCGGTACAAACATTATCGATCCTGTCGCCTTGCAAGAAAATATCGAAGAGCAGATTGTGAAGAGCAGATACCCGCTTCTTGCTCAAAACAATGCATATCTCATGAGGACGTCTGCAATTGAGTATCGACTCATGAACAATTTTGCTCTCGACAGCGTACAGGTTCGTCGTGAAGGCACAACGCTCGTGGTGGTCGTCAAGGAAAAGATCATGACCATCGCGCTTCGCACCAAAGAAAAAACACTCTTTCTTGGTCTGGACGGCGCGTACGTTCGCGATGCAACCGCAGAAGAATCTCGCGCGATCGACGTTCGAATCGGCACTGCTGTGGCCAACGACGGGGAAGCTGTCAGGCCAATACAGTCGGAAATGCCGGTTGTTCTCGATACACAGAACGATCCTGCAACATCGCTCCCACAAGACAGCGTCAACCATCTTCTCGACATCAGCACTCAACTGAATTCCCAAGGAGTGCTTGTGAAAACATTTACCTTCGACGGAGCAACTGCGCTCTTTACCCGCGTGGATACCAACGAAGCGTACGACCTGTATTTCGATCTGAATCACTCCGTGTCCGACCAAATGACCGCACTCAACGCAATTCTCGCAGAACCCGGCTTCCTCCCTCCTTCCGAATACATCGACCTCCGTTTTGGTGCGTATGTGTATATGAAGTGATGGAATCAATTTTGACCTTTTACTTTTATGATTATCGTTTCTGCCGGAAAAGCCTTCAACGACATCGACGCCTTTGCGTGTGCATTGGCGTATCGTGAATTGCTTATGAAAGAAGGAAAGGAGAGTGTCGTGGTATTTCCTGGTCCGCTGAATCATTCCGTCACTAATCTCGCAAAAGCGCAAAGCACTGACTTCGTCGTCGACTACGTATTACAATCTGACGACCGAATCGTGTACGTCGATCTCTCAGATCCTGAACACTTCGCATTTGGGAAGGAAAGCGAGTCCCAGATTGATGAACTGTACGATCATCACTATAGTTTTGAATCGTATTGGCAGGATCGGCTTGGTGAGCGATCACACATCGAGCGTCTTGGTGCCGCCGCAACACTTATTTGGGAAGAATTCGCTAAAAAAAGTTTTGCGCAATCTATTTCTGCAGAATCCGCAAATCTCTTATCGATCGCAATCCTTCAGAATACACTCAACTTCACCTCTACCGAAACACATGATCGTGACCGAGTCGCATTCGTCGAACTCACAATGCATCGATCGATGACTGACGGATGGGAAGCGCAATATTTTCGCGAGTGCGCAGAGGGAATGGAAACGAACTTCGCCGATGCATTGCGAAACGACACAAAAAAGATCGAACATCTTTTCGAAAACTCACTCTTCGTCTTCTCTCAGCTTGAAATCACCGAAGAGCCAAAAGCCTTCCTTGAAAAGCATAATGAGGGAATCCTCGCGTATTGGTCTGAGTTCGACTATGCCCACTGCCTCATCAATATCGCCGACATGTCATCAAAGACTTCGCTACTATTCTCTGATAATTCAGCGTGGCTTACTGAGACGATCGTGCCGCTTTTCTCGTCCATAGTCCATCGTGGCGACGGCTGGATCGTCGTACCAATTCATCAACGAAAACAGATTCTCAAGCTCATCAACACACACTAATCAACATTCTATGTATCGTGGAGAAATTATCGAAGAAAGCTTGCGCGATCGAAGCGTTCTCGACAGCGTACGCATCATCAGCGCAGAGATTGAGGCCGTTACTTCAGAGCATCGCACACCGTGGTTGCAACAGTGGACAATTGATACTGTGGAGATAGAGGACGGAGCAATCAAGGCATTCGTTCGCAAACTCCAAAAAGCAATAGAAACAGAGCATTCCTCGTGGTTTGCGGATTTTAAAGGCGCGCAAGATCACTACATCGTTTTCCCCGGAAAAATCTTCTTCATCGACCATCGCCGCAACGACACGTATACTGAAGCCGTGGCCTATGGTGTAGCCCTGGGGATACCAAAACATCAGATCGGATTCACGATGAATAAAAGTAAAGAGTAAAGACCTGACCCCAATATGAAAGCTCCAAATTTCACACTCAACGATCAGTCGGGAAAATCGCACGACCTCAAGAGCTACCAAGGGAAGTGGGTGATTCTGTATTTTTATCCTAAGGACATGACTCCGGGATGTACGCAGGAGGCGTGCGATTTTCGGGATAATGTGAATCGTCTTGCTTCAGCAAATGCGGTAGTGTTTGGCATTTCTGCGGACGACGAGAAGCGACACGCGAAGTTTGCCGAGAAACAGTCGCTATCGTTTCCGCTGCTTGCAGATACCGATCATGCAGTGTGCACGGCGTACGGCGTGTGGCAGAAAAAGAAATTCATGGGTCGCGCGTACGACGGCATCGTGCGCACCACACTGATAATCAACCCGGCGGGGGATATAGCAAAGCAATACGACGAAGTGAAGGTGAGCGGGCACGTTGAAGAAGTATTGAAGGATCTTGCAGAGCTTCAAAAATAATATTACGACACAAGAAGTTTTTTACACATCTGTATTCGATTCTGATAACGTGACGAGGAAACGATGCGATGGATCAAATCGACGAAAGAGTAGGGCACCAATGTCCTACTCTTTTGTTTTACCCTTTATTCATTCGTACTCTGTGGCGTCGCACAATATATCATTTACGACACATGTGGTATAAAACCAATGAATCAGTATGGGTGCTCGATGTTGAGCTTCCTGTTGCACTGTATCTCCACTGTATTCCCGCTGATACCCGATTTGAGTTGATTTGTACTTCTTGCGCGAGATTCGTTGCCGTTGTGTTGAATGGTTCTGCTTTGATCTACAACACCTTCGCTGTAATGATATTTATCGTGGCGAGTATCATCTATTGATCCTGCTTTTGCGTTACGTAGTCTGCTGAGACTCTTACGACAAATCCTGTATTTCAAACGACGCATTTAAACGCCCTAGGTTAAAACTGACCCATCTAACTACCTCTAATATCAAATGAATCGTGCACCGGTGACCTCATTTGCTTCTTACGCTATTCGCCCGGTAGGTACAACCCTGGATTTACAGGAATACCATTCAGTCGCACTTCAAAGTGTACGTGCGGTCCTGTTGAGAAACCCGCTCCAAGGCTTCCTGGTCGTCCGCCGGAAAGTCCAATGACTTGACCACGCGCAACATACTGGTCCAATTCAACATCGATACGAGACATGTGTGCGTAGAGTGTCGCAAAACCATTTGCGTGAATGATCAACACGTAATAGCCGTATTGCTGACCCTTGTACACACGTGCAACGTATCCCGGCGCTGCAGACTCGATGGCAGTTCCCTGCGGAACGGCGATATCAAGTCCAGAGTGTTCAAAAAGGTTTCGGAACGGAAAAGTAGGGTCGTGAAATAATGTGGTTATAACTCCATGAACCGGCCAGGTAATGTTCGTCGTACCCGACGATTGCCCATCGGCTGCGGCAAGTTTTTGCTGAAGCGAATCCTGCAGGCTTGTGACGTCGCTTGTAATAGAGCGCTGTTCCGATCGTAATTCGCTCATCAGCGTACGATACTCGTTCTCTGAGTCCTTTGTGGCCTCCGCAAGCACAAGTTTCGCATTTTTGTGTGTATCAAGATTCTCGGCCTTCTCTTGCAGCAACGAAACAGACGACGCGAGTTCGTCTATCTTCTTTTGGTGTAACATTTGCCTGTGCGCCAGGCTCGTTTGCGTAACTCGTGTTGCCTCCAATGCCGAGCGCATCTCATCGTTCACGCTTTCTAGTTGTTGCGCAGCCTCGAATACATCGGAAATATTTCCCGAAGAAAGCACCATTTCCAGCACACCTTGATCGTCGTTCTTATTCAACGCGAACAATAAATCAGCCAGCATTGCACGACGTTTTGCGAGTTCGTCTTGAATATCTTTCATCTGCCCATCGATAATGCGAAGTTCAAGATTTTTCTGATCGATCGTATTTTGTGTGGAGGCAATGTCCAACTCCGCCATGGCGGTTTCGTTTTCCAGCATCGCAATGTCATTTTCCAGAGAAGCCGCCTTCCCCGCCAATCCTTGAATTTTTGACTTATACGAAGCAAGTTGCGAATTCAGCGATGCGATTGCCGCCTTTTTTTCCGCTATTGATTGTCGGAGCTGCACAAGATCAGAGCCAGACTCCGCATGGGCCAATTGGGGAACGCAAAACACCGTGCCCGCAAACACCATCACTGCGATGAGTATGTGTACTCCCCTCCCCTCCATAGGCCGAGTGTTATGTTTTGAGCAGCGCGATGGCAACCTGTATTCGCCGCAGAGATTCTTCTTTTCCCAATACCCACAGTGTTTCGAATGGTGTTGCAGACTTCTCCTGACCCGAAAGCGCCACACGGAGCGGCCACAACACATTTCCATTCTGCAATCCTTCCCGAGTAATATACTCCTTTATTGCCGCCTCGAGGAGAGCAATTGATGCACAGGACTCTTCTGAGAGTGCTGCAACGAGCAATTCCATACGAGTTAGCTGCGCAATAGCGTCTGCAACGTCGGCCTTTTTCCATACCAGAATTTTTGGATCGTATTCTGCTAGGAAAAGGTATGGCTTTACCGCATCGTCAAACTCTGTGAGTCGAGCAACGCGAGAGCGCTCAATACCCACAGCCCTTTCTACCACGTCGTTCATTGGCACCTTCAAGAAAGGTTTTACGCGGCGAATAATATCTTCCACTTGAAGCGACATCAGATATTGTTTGTTCATCCAGTCCAGTTTCTCCATGTTGAGAATTGCTCCACCGGAATTTACTTTACTCAAATCGAATGATTGGATCAGCTCGTCTATCGTAAAGATCTCCCGATCCGCGGAAGGATTGAATCCCAGCGTTCCCACAAAATTTATGAGTGCTTCTGCCAAATATCCGTGAACAAAGTATTCCTCTACCGCCGTGTCCCCTGTTCGTTTTGAAAGCTTCTTCTTATCTGGGCCAAGAAGCAAAGGAACATGGGCGAAAATTGGCGCTTCCCACTCAAACATCGCACACAAAATAAGCGACTTTGGCGTGGACGAAATCCACTCTTCTCCGCGGAGAACGTGGGAAATTTTCATCAGATAATCGTCGACGACACACGCGAGATAGTACGTTGGGAATCCGTCCGACTTCATAATGATACAGTCGTCGACTTCGCGATGGTCGAACACCACATGGCCGCGAATCGCATCGTCGAATTCTGTTTTTCCCTCGGGGACCTTAATACGAATCACATGGCTTTCGCCGGCCTCAATTCTTTCCCGCGCCTCCTCAGCAGTAAGCGACAAACATTTTCGATCGTATTTTGTGGTCTGCTTCACCGCAATTTGTGCCTTCCGCATTTCGTCGAGCCGCTCTGTGGAACAAAAGCATGGATACGCACACCCCTTCTCTACAAGTTCGTTCGCATACTTGTTATATAAATCAAGGCGCTGCGATTGCACATATGGTCCGTACCCACCCTTTTCTATCATCGATCCATCCGGTTGGAGGAATGGACCTTCGTCGTGCGGAATATGTACCGAATGAAACATCTCTAGCAAATTCTCCACAGCGCCAGGCACTAATCGCTCTTGATCTGTATCTTCAATGCGAATGATAAATTGCCCATTATTCTGTTTGCTTAAAAAATAATCAAACAACGCTGTGCGCAACGTACCAATGTGCATTTTTCCTGTGGGCGACGGCGCAATTCGTGTACGGACAGCAGTCATAGAAGATTATCGAGAAAAGAAATGATATTTGAGTGCAATGGCAACATCGATCAGAGCAGAAAACCATCGGCCCTGTGTGATCGTACCGCGAAACACCACTAGTGGGAAGACGATCACTGCACGGAATATTCGGGAATATCGCCACGGTTCCACACACAAACGCCACAACCACTCCATCCCCAACCGACGAAAAACCTTCGGCGCTCGAGGAACAGTTCCCGCAATCATGTCGAGCGCTCCTCCTACCCCGATGACGATTCGAGCGTCTGGAACTTCTTGTGCAATTTGAGCAGCGACCTTTTCTTGCTTCCCTTGCGATGGGCCTCCGCTTTGACCAAGCGCAATAGCAACAGCACATCGACCAACCTGCCGAAGCTGCGAAAGAATATCGAGCGAAAGTCTAGGATTCACGACCTCAATGATTCCCGGGTTGAGCGTTATGATGGAAATCCCTTCTGCTAGTGTCGCAAAACGCAGTTTTACTGAAGCCAAAATAATATCAGTCGCACCCAACAACACCAACGGGATGTTCTGATCACGACAGATTTTTGCCAGTTCGGGCAACACGTCTACTCCAGTATGTCGATGCAGGCCGTGAACGCCGTGCAGTGCCGCAACCGCAAATTGCAACGCTACCCCGTCGGGCAGCGCCAGATCGCTCGTGTTGAGAATATCTCTGAATGTCGTGTCGTGTTGCGCCGTCAAAAGAAACTCCGGATTTGGCGTCACCAGAATATTTGGTCGGTCGCTATTCAGGAACCCAAGCAATCGATCGTGAAGCTCCTCGTTCGTAAGATCGTCGAGTCGAACGCCAAGCACAGGAAACGATCGCATACTTATGATCGGTTTCTCCAGAGAATGAATGCGGTTATTGCTCCAAGAGTGTCGTTGACAAGGTCGTCCATGGTGTCCGAGATTCCCATTTGTGCAAATCCGAATTCACGCACGATTATGGTTGCGTATTGGTCACACAAAAACTCGTACCATTCCCACGCCACACCAATAATCATTACGAATCCCAACACAAACACTGCCTGCAGAACAAGCGTTGCGTAAGGATTCGATTTTTTTCCTCGTGACTGTATTTCAATATGCGACATGATCCAATTCCACAATGCAAAGGCCAAAATCGCAATTGCGAATCCCCCAAAGTAGTGCATGGGGATGTCGAACCAATATATAGCGCGGTACCAATCAAACCCTAACGCAAAGGCATGCACCACAAGCACTGCACCTATCGCACCGAACGCATGGCGAAATTTGATCATAATGCGCAAATGTTAGCATAAAATTCCTCTCCTGTGAATAACTTCCCCCTTTGACTTTTCGAAATTAGCACTCTATACTTGAGAGTGCTAATTGTTGTTTTTTCCCTATGATCCCGAACAACTTTACGAGTAAATCTCAAGAAGCGATTCAAAACGCGCAGTCTTTTTCGGAGGAAAACGGTCAGCACGGCGTGGAACCGATTCATCTTTTGGCTGCACTTGCTCGTCAGGAAGGTGGCTTTGTGGTGACGATATTTCAGAAAATGGCCACGAGCCTTCCAGCATTGCTCGGGGACATCGATCGTATGTGCGACGCGCTACCGAAGCATGCCGGTGACCGCGGCGGTATTGGACAGATTATTCTCACCCCTTCCCTTGCGAACGTGCTCCAGGATTCGGCAAAGCGATCGAAACACTTCGGCGATGAATATATTTCTACGGAGCATCTTCTTCTTGGCCTTCTCGTCGATCGGCCTATTGCTGCCATGCTCGCCGAACACGCAGTTACTGAAGAATCAATCCTCGCAGCATTAAAGGACCTTCGCGGCAGTCAGCGTGTGGACTCCCAGAATCCTGAAACAAAATACCAAGCCATCGAAAAATACAGCATGAATCTGACCGATCGTGCTCGTCATGGAAAACTGGATCCCGTTGTTGGTCGTGACGAGGAAATCCGACGCGTCATGCAGGTGCTTTCTCGTCGCACTAAAAATAATCCCGTACTGATTGGTGAAGCTGGTGTGGGAAAAACGGCGATCGTTGAGGGTTTAGCGATTCGCATTGTCGCCGGCGATGTTCCAGAGACCTTGAAGAACAAGGAGGTCGTTTCGCTCGATCTTGGTTCTCTTATTGCTGGAACAAAATTTCGCGGTGAATTTGAGGAACGTTTGAAGGCGGTGATGAAGGAAGTCTCGCAGTCCGATGGAAAATACATTCTCTTCATTGACGAGCTCCATATGTTAGTTGGTGCCGGCAAAGGCGATGAGTCCCCCATGGATGCGAGCAATTTACTCAAGCCAGCGTTGGCGCGCGGTGAGCTGCGTGTTGTTGGCGCTACCACCACCAAGGAATATCAGCGTCATATTGAGAAGGATCAAGCGCTTGAACGTCGTTTTCAGCCGATTATGGTTGAGGAACCGTCAGTCGACGATGCGATTGCGATTCTTCGTGGCATCAAAGAACGCTACGAAATTCATCACGGTGTACGAATTTCTGATAACGCGATTGTTGCTGCAGTCACCCTTTCGGCTCGGTATATTCCCGATCGTCAATTGCCCGACAAAGCAATCGACCTCATTGATGAAGCGGCGGCAGGACTACGCTTGCAGATCGACTCCATGCCGGAAGAACTGGATCGCATGACGCGAGAAGAAATGCGTTTACAAATTGAACGTCAGGCACTTCTTAAAGAAGACGATCGTGCATCGAAAGAACGATTGAAGGAAATAGAAAAATCCATTGCAGACAGCAAGGAACAGTCGTCGGAGCTCGCGCTCCGTTGGACAAATGAAAAAAATCTTATCGCGTCCATTCGTGAACTCAAGGGTGCAATTGATACGCTCACGAATGAGGCCGAATATGAGGAACGTAGAGGAAACTTGGAGCGCGTTGCCGAAATTCGATACAGCGAGCTTCCGCAAAAACGAGATGAGCTTGCTGAAAAAGATAATGAGTTGAAGCAATTCCAAACGGAACGCGGACTGCTCAAGGAAGTTATTGCCGAAGAAGATATTGCCGCTGTTGTTGGCAGATGGACACATATTCCCGTAAGCAAAATGTTGGAAAGCGACATGGTGAAACTTTCGCGCATGGAGGACGAGCTTCGTAAACACGTTGTTGGTCAAGGCGAAGCAATCACCGCCGTCAGCAATGCGCTGCGTCGATCACGTGCAGGATTGTCCGAAGAAAAACGACCGATTGGTTCGTTTATCTTTCTTGGTCCAACCGGAGTAGGAAAAACAGAACTTGCTCGTGCGCTTGCAACGTTTATGTTCAACGACGAGAAAGCACTCGTGCGTTTGGATATGAGCGAGTACATGGAAAAGCACAGCGTCAGCAAAATGGTCGGCTCCCCACCGGGATACATCGGCTACGAGGAAGGTGGTCAGCTTTCCGAGAAGATCCGAAAGCACCCGTATTCCGTAGTGCTTCTTGATGAGATTGAAAAGGCGCATCCTGATGTGTTCAACATGCTGTTGCAAATTCTTGACGACGGCAGACTGACGGACGCAAAAGGCCGTACCGTCAATTTCAAAAATACCATCATCATCATGACGAGCAATATTGGTAGCGACGTCATCTTGAACAGTGGTCGAAAGATCGGCTTTATCGAAAGTGGCGAAGAAAAAATTAATGCAACGCAGGAAAAAGTTCTTGAACTCTTGCGCGATCATTTCCGTCCAGAGTTCCTGAATCGCATCGATGAAACTATCGTGTTCCACGCACTCGCAAAAGAACATATCGCTGCGATCGTGGATCTTCAGCTCGCGCTTGTGACGAATCGCCTGAAGGATGCACGCAATATTGCGGTACAATTTACGGCACGAACAAAGAAATATATTGCCGACAACGGTTACGATCCGTTGTACGGAGCTCGTCCACTGAAGCGCGTGATTCAATCAAAAATTCTTGATCCGCTTGCGCTCGAAATCGTGAAGGGATCTGTCGCGATTGACTCGTCGGTTATCGTGGATGTGAAAAAAGATACGATAGTTTTTGTGTAATATGCGAGAGCAGCCAGCACATCTTCGCACACTGAATATTGTGAGCATTGCGATATTCGCGTTCTATCTCGTCTTGATTACCCTCGACCTTGTGCACATCGCTCCGACCATTGGCGTTGTTGGCATTGCACTTGTGGCATTGGTGGGATATCTCCTTGCCGACTTCCTTTCGGGCTTTGTGCACTTTCTTGGGGATACGTTTGGCGATGCTTCCACGCCGTTTTTTGGTCCGGCATTCATCTTTCCCTTCCGCGAACATCACGTAGAACCGGAAGCGATTACGCATCATGATTTCGTGGAAACGAACGGGCACAATTGCCTAGTATCAATCCCCGTGATGATGATCATGACGCACATTCTTGCGAAATTTGCTTTTACTTCGGCATTGATGGGCTTTGTGTTTGGCACATTGTATTTTCTCGTTCTTGGCGTGCTTGCCACAAACCAATTTCATAAATGGGCGCACATGAAAAACGCTCCACGGTACATTCGTATTCTTCAGAGATATCGATGCATCCTTTCACCAAAACACCATAGGATTCATCACACCGCACCGTATACGCGATACTTTTGCATTACCACAGGATGGCTCAACGGCGCGCTTGATCGCATCAACTTTTTCTCGAAGACGAAAGCTGCCCTACGCAAAATTCCGTTTATGTTGAAGGCTAGAGAGGAATATCAAGCGAATTCAAAATGAACCTGAAGGGATTCTTGGATTAGGTTGTGAGAGCGAGACTCCCGGACGCCAGTGGCGCGAGGGCACATTGTTCCAACGAGCACGCGCCCTACAGCTGCAGGTGAGCACAGCGAACCGTCGCAGCGTGAGGGATTCGCGCGGAGTGCAGAACAATGTACCCGAGCCACCAGTCCGGTATACGTGAAAGTGATTCTTTAGATTAGGACGAGATAGGGAGATTCTGAAGAGATTCTTGGATTTGGTTAGAATGGGATAAGGGATCGGGTTTCTTGTGGTTTGTTGCGACTATCGGCTATTGTGATTTCAACGAGCACCTATCGAAAATGAGGTAAAAAAAACATGGCACCTGGAAGGTGGCACAATCGTGAAATTGGTCATAATCGATCGTGAACATCGCAGTGCGCAAACGCCGATCGTAGAAGGGACTATCGATAGCTACACTCGTCACTAGAACCCACGATCGATTTCTTACTGCGAAACATTCGCATTAGCAGAACCCCTGTTTTAAGAACGCATACCCCCACTCTCAGCAAAACGATCGTCAACTCCAAATGTCGTAAGCAATTACCGTCATTTGTCCCGTCCTCCCACCCAAATCCAAGAATCCGATGTTCCAGTGGACCTCACCACAAACGGCGCCCTCGAGAGAAGGCGCCGTTCATGCTTTTTATTCTTATTGAATCTTCGGAAGAATCTCCGTTCGATATCGCTCGATACACTCACCGATAACCTTCACCGCTTCGTCCGCTTCAAAAAATCCCAACACCTTGCATGTTCCTGGCTTCTTCAAGTGCTTATAGAATTCAAAGTAGTGTGCGGTTTCCTTTTCCCAATGTGGACCGAGGTCCTTGTACGACGTGATGTGATCAACGCGTTTATCGTCGGCCAAAACACAAATAATCTTGTCATCGATCTCTCCCCCGTCTTCAAACTTCATGATACCGATCACGCGAACTTCGGCCAATGATCCTGGGAGCAGCGGCTCAGTAACCTGCGCAACCATAATGTCGAGCATGTCGTTGTCTTGATCCCAGGTTTGCGGAACCAATCCGTACGTTGAAGGACGAGCAAGTGATGAATATCCGACACGATCCAACTTCAGGTGTCCCGTTTCCGTAATAAACTCGTATTTGTTAATGCCTCCGGCGGTAATTTCAATAAGACCGTTCAAAATACGCTTTTCCTCGTTGGCCCATGGTGGCAAAAAGTGCTGTAAATTCGGCATGAA